>NZ_JH470360.1:50458-62259 GCF_000239715.1 Actinomyces sp. oral taxon 849 str. F0330
CGCCCCACGCGCTCAGCGGGCCGATGTCGCCGCCCAGGCCGGTGACCCTGGCGGGTGGCCCACCCTCATGTGCCAGGTCCTGACCACGCGTGCCCGGGATCAGGGGTCCCGGCCGCAGCCGTCCTTGCTGGCCGAGACCCTGGGCAAGACCTCCAGGCACCGGAGGCCAGCTGGCCTCCTACGCCGGGCTCGCTCCCGTCACACGCCGCTCCGGCTCATCGATCCGTGGTGAGCACGTCTCCCACGGCGGCAACAAGAGGCTCAAGCGCGCCATGTTCCTGTCCGCCTTCGCCTCCCTGCGCTCCGACCCCGTCTCCCGGGCCTACTACCAGCGCAAACGAGACCAGGGCAAGCGTCATAACCAGGCCGTCCTCGCCCTGGCCCACCGCCGCATCCTGACCCTGCACGCCATGATCCGAGATGGAGCCCTCTACGACCCACAACCAGCCACGAAACTACCCACCGCCGCTTGACACACCACATAGGGGCACCCCCCGTCATCTCAGGAGCGCAGCCCGTTGAAAACGGTTCGGGAATCGATCCGCAAGACGCGGCTGTGAAGGCTTGGGTATCCGCACAGCCATGGACTACCCTTCTCCTCCGCGATGCGACCCGGAATCCCGCAGAAGGTGCCATCACGCTGAAGAATCAGCAGAGCATAACATCAGTATATTTTACTATCAAAAAATTATGACACCATAATGTCATAATTTTGCTGTCTGCTGATGTTTGCTCAAGGGTCCGGATGGTGCGCTCATACGGTTCCGTGACGTGGTGGTGCTGTTGTGTAAGAGATTCGTGGTACTGTGACGTTGTGAGGATCTCGGTTGTGAATACCAAGGGTGGCGTCGGCAAGACGACGACGTCGATGATGCTGGCCATGGCTGCGCACCGAGCCGGTCATGATGTCGAGGTCTGGGACGCCGATCCCCAGGGATCGGCCACTTTGTGGGCGATGACCTCCGAGGACGCGGGCGAGCCGCTTCCGTTCGAGGTTCGCGCCGCTAACGTCGCCCAGCTCAGACGCGTGGAGAGCAGTGGCAGGGTGCCCGATGCCGACATGATCATTATCGACACCCCTCCCGGTGATCCCGCGGTGGTGCAAGCCGCGATCGATGTCGCGGACCTGGTGGTGATCCCCACGCTCGCCTCCGGGCTGGATATCCAACGGGTGTGGCCGACACTGGAGGCCTCCGCGCACCGTCACCGGGCCGTCCTACTGACGAGCGCCGAGCCGAGGACCCGCGCCCATACTGCCGTCGTCGACGTCCTGGCCGCGGAGGGGGAACCTCTGTTCTCGACGGTGATCCCGCGTCGCCAGGGGGTGCGTGCGGCCTTCGGGACCGCGCCCAGGGAACTGTTCAGGTACGACGAGCTTCTCAAGGAGATCGAGGAGGTCATGAGATGACTGGTGGGAAGAAGAAGGACGACTCTCTGGCCGGGGCCATGAGACCGCGTCGTGAGGCGGCCCGGCCCGTGTCGGAGACCTTCAAGCGTCCCGGGGTGGTGGAGGGGGAGACCCTGCAGACTTCCGTGCGCCTGCCCCTGGACCTGCACAAGCGGGCCCGCTACTACTCGATCGACAGCGGGATATCCCTCAACCTCCTGATCGTCGAAGGTCTGCAGATGAGACTCGACCGGGAAGACTAGCGCGGACCCACTTCCTCGCTGTTACGCATCACGATATCTGCATATTTTCGGATGGTGGTGCCGTAGTGTCATGACACTACGGCACCACCATCCGAAAATGTTTTCGCTGCGCGCGCCGAGTTCACTTGGACGACTTACCTGGCTTGGTGACGACGTCGCCGTCGGTGGTGGTCATCCGGACTTTGCCCGCGGGCCAGGTGGTCGATCCCTCAACCGGTTTACCGACGTCGGGCGGGGAATCGTCCTTATTGGCCTTGATGTAGCGATGCTCGTAGTAACCCGTGGCGGTCTCGCACTGCTTCTGCTCCGCCCGGTGGCCGGTGCGGGTGTCGACGCACAGATCCTTGTACTCCTGGGTGACGACATAGGGCCAGATCATCAGGGCCGCGACCGAGGCTGCTGCTACCGCGCCTGCGGCCCAGGTCAGAATGCGCCTGAGGGTCCAGGGGCGTCGGACTCTAGAAGAGGTGAGTGAGAAAACCCGCTTCGCCCCCTTCTCATGCCGGGTGCGCTCGGGAATGGTGGCGTGGAAGGACGGCGTGCGGGGGATGTAGCGCAGAAGATCCTGGGACGCCCCGGTCCGGGTGCGCTCGTCCTCGCTCAGCTGGGCCACCGGCAGGTCCGTGGTGGGAGCCAGGGCGAGGGAGGTCGGACGGGAGGCGAGCACGAGGGAGCGGTTGTCCGGTGCCAGCGGCTCCCCGGTTCCCTGCAGGCGCTCCTGAAGGGTTCCGGGTCTTCTCCTGCGTTTGGGCAGCAGGTCCTCGGGAAGGTCCCCGGGCCCTCGAATCTTGCTCTCCTCCTCCTGGGAGGTATCGGCGTAGAACGCCTCGGCAGCCTCTACCGCATCGAGATCCGGTGATGATGGAGGGGAGAAGGTGAAGAGGTCTCCCAGGGATCCCGCGTGCGGGGACCGGTGCCCCTTGGTCCTGCTTCTGTGCCTCCTGCGGGCCCGGCGGTCCGCGGTGGTCGTGCCGAACAGATCCTCCGCGCTCAAAGTGGGATCGGTCTCTTTATGAGGCGCCTTCTCGGTGGCCGATGGCGCCTTGTCGCTCCGGAAGATCGGAACCTCTTCGGCGGGGGGAGCGGATGGCGCCTTGGGAGGATGACCAGGATCCGGAACCCGCCTCTGCGACGATGCCGCGGGAGCGATGGAAGGCGGGAGACCCGCGGGCGAAACGGTGTGTGTGGGCCGGGATCGGGGCATGATGCTGGGGGGCAGTGCCGGGATGTTCCCGGAACGCCGCGTGAAGAGAGACGGGGTGAGGATGTTTCCCGCAAGGACATTGGTGCGGGTGCTCTCGTAGCCGCCTGCGCGCTCGTCGGTGACGCTCACGGGCAGGAATCCTCCCTCGGGAAGGTTCGCCGCCTGCGCGGAGACGAGGGACAGCGCGGTGGCGAAGGCGTCCTCTGTGGGGCCGGTGACCGCCCGGCCGTTGAGGGTGACTCCCCGGGCGGTGAGGTTGATGCGGACGGTGGTAGTGGTGCCGCTGCCTGCTGCGCGGGACATCTGCTGCCGTCTCCCTCCCCTGATCCGGTGTGTCGTGCCGGCGCCAGCCTAGAGGCGGAACGGACGGACGGCATGACCGGGGGAGTGGGGGAGGGTCTACAGAAGTCGACCCCCCGCGGATCGGATTCCGGTAAAAACTCCCCGGGTACCCGGGTACCTCGGGTAGTTCACCCCATTCGTGCAGACCGATTATGTGTTGCTCGGGGTGGAACGCGCAGATAGCCTCCTGAGATAACGCCGGAATTACGGAGCCTGTTCCTGTGCGCCCAGAGTATGACCAGGGGTTCGGGTACCGGTCCTACCACCATCAGAATCGAGCCCATCCCTATGTCCTCCCCGGACGTGCTCACACGCACCTACACAGCGATCGTCCATCCTCGGGACGCTGAGCGCCGTCTCGAGCGCCAGGTGCGCACCGTCAGCCGCGGCGCGGCCGCCTGCGTTCCACTGCTGACCCGCGCCGTGGCCCATCGCGCGTCGAGCCCCGAATGGATCGGTGCGTGGAGGACTGCGGTGGGGGAGGACGCACCCCGGCTGGCGTCCCTGATCACCGCTTCCTGGGTCGGTGTCGAGGTCAACCCGCCGCTGTCGGCGTGCCTGCCCGGGGGCAGCCATCAGGCTGAGGAGATCGTCTCGGCCAACCTGCGCCATCTGGGGCTCAATGAGAACGAGGTCTCCAGATTCGTGTCCGACCAAGTCGTTACCCGCTCTCCCGTCCTGACTGATGGTGCAGTATGGGTCAGTTACCTGCCCGATGATCTCTCGTCGGGGGAGACCGTGGGTTGGGAGAAGCTCGACGAGCGTCTGACGGGGCTTCCTTCGCGGGCGCCCTCGGGGGCGCTGAGCATCCCCTGTGCCAACGTCATGTCACGCGGTATGGGACAAGGGGACAAGACCGACCCCGTCGCCGTCGCCCGTCGGGCGGGAGCCCTCCTGGAGGCTCTGGAAGACACCGGTCTGACCACCCTGGGGGACCTGGCCGGGCGACTCCTTCCCGATCCGGATCCCGGATTGTCAACGGGAAAGGCCCTCGAGCTGTGGCTCTCCCAGGGGCTGTCGGGGCGCGCGCCCGCCCCCGTCCTGCTGCTGCGCTCCGGGACATCCGCCACCTCCCTGGACGAGGCGGGGCGCGAAGGGGGCTGCTCCTTGCGCAGGGCGCTGACGACCAAGACCCGACAATGGTCCACGACCTGGAACAAGCGCGCCGCCGAGGTTAGGGCCGCGAACGACGGCGCCCTGGTGGCGGGAACCCGAATCGGCCGGGCCGTCCGCGCCGCCACCTCTATGCCTTACTCCTCCGGCCCCTACACAGACGTGCTCATCAATGCCGCTCAGGAGCTGGCCTCGCATCGTCAGCGGCTGCACGCCCGCTCCCGCCAATGGGCGCGGGCGGCGTCGGAGCTGGCCAGAGCCGAGACCGCCGTCGATAATGCGGTCCTGGCCGCTCTGGACGCTGCGGCCGCGGACGGCGGCTGTGAGATCACCCCCTACGGGCCCGTCCTGTCCCATCAGCGTCGACAGGAGCTGGCGGTCCTCGTGGCCGACCTCCTCAGCACCAGGTCCCACGAGTGCACCGCTCCCCGCCCGACCGGGCGGGGAAGCGCCCGCAGCTGGCTGGATTGCTGGCTCATCGACCATTCCTGCCTGTGGGAGTCCGATGGGGGAGCCGGCTTGGGGCTGGCACTGGGCGTCCACGCCGCCCGTGCCCACCTGGCCGGGTTGGGAGTCCCCGTCTTCGAGCGCCCAGATCCGGTTTCTAACCCGGTGACGCCTACTTACTCCCGTGGCCGGTGGCGCGGCCGAGTGCGCCCCGACGGGACCGTGACCATGACCGTGACCGACGATGACAGCCGAACCGGCTACACCACCATCGCCCTGGGATGGTCGTCTCGCCGTATCACCCGCGCTCTCGACCTGTCCCTCAGGAAGGAACCGCGCACCGGCGGAGCCTCGTCTCAGGCAGACACCACCAGCCTCATAGAGGCCGAGAGTGGGACCGTGGAGACCATTCCGACAACCAGCCTCCGGGCCGCGGCGTTCACCATCGCCCCTGAGAACCGGGGACAGCGCACCTCCTGGAGGATGCGCTTGCTCATCGGCCGGCCTCCTTCCCCCGCCACCAGCCCAGCAGGTGGGGAGGACATCACGGTCATGGGGGTCGCACTGAGTACCCGCAAGGATGCGACATGGACGACATGGCGCACCCTGCCCGGGGTGCGTGCATCTGAAGGCATCGATGTCCTGCCCAAGGATCCCGGAGGGGGAGTACCCCGACCGGCTCGTCGAATTTCCGCCGCCGGATGCGGACTGGTTGAGTTCGCCCACCCGGTCCATGAGGGCACCATCCGCCTCGGCGACCCCCAGGGGGACCGGGCCACTGAGGTCCATGACCAGGCCGCCCTGGGGATACGGGACGCGCTGACCGGCCTGCTAACCCCCGGCCCCCCTCGAATGGGTTCCCGACGCACTGCCCTGGTGGCATGGTCCACTCGGACCCTGCGGGCCGCCCTGACGGCGCAGAGAACCCTTGTCGACTTCATCTCCACCACCGATCAGGGTCGGGCTCGAACCCTTCTGCAGACCCTGGACAGCCAATGGCCTCTGTCCGACGACGAACGCGCCTCCAAACCCTCATCCGTCTGGGGCCGGCGCCGTGCCGCCGTCAATCAGGCCATCGCCGCTAAAGGACGCTCTCTCCTTCCCGGAGGTGGGCAGGGACTGTCCCTCGAGCGCGCCGCCGAGCTCGATGAGCACCTGGAGCTCATGCATGCCGCCGCCACCGCTCCCACTCCTCGCAGCCACCGGGCCGTGCGCCGCGCCCCCGACGGGCTCGGAGCCGCTATCGCCGCCCGCCGCGATCGACTACGCGCAGCGTGGGCGCGCGAGCTCGCCTCCCGTATCGTCACGACCGCCCTGAGCCAGGATGCTGCCGTCATCTCCCTGGCGTCCCCGGCCGAGAGCGAAGGACGTCTGCCGGCTCATGCGCATAAGGACGTGCTGCGGCATGTGCGCAGCCTCGCCCGAGAGCACGGCATCCGCGTCATCACCGTCAAGGCCTCCTCCCGGACCCACCCCATCACCGACGCGCCCCTGCCCCTGGTCGTCGCCGTCGTCCCCGTCGATCAGGCCATTCGCATCTATCGCAGCGATCCCACCTGGAGACGCCTTGCGGCCGCCGCCGCGGTCAACCCGACAGCCCACCCCCTCACCGCCCAGGCGCAGAAGGTTCTCGCATCCTTGGACGCCGAGCAGCGATCAGCCGAGGACAGGAGGACTTGGGTCCTCAACACCAAGAACCTCACCCTCCACCTGCCCCACCCTCGCGGGAGTCATCTTGCGGCCGCCGCCGTCTACGAGCGCATAGGGGACGACTTCGCCTCTCAATCGCCGTCGGCGGCGCTGAGGGAAGCGGGCGGTTTGCGCCTCCCTGGTCTGCAGGACCGCGATGTCGTTGTCGCCTCCCACGCGGCCAGGAAGGGGATCTGGCTCCAGGTGGCCGCGGGACGCCCTCGCAGGGATGATCCCCTGCTTGAACGCTTCTAAGGTCTTCCTCCAGGATCATTCAGGTGATTCAGGGGCAGGGCCCGGTAGCCTCGCCCCCATGGGCCACCTCCGGTGTCCCAGTATCTCCGGGCCGTTGTCGTGGAAGGCGTCCCGCCCCGCACCCCGGGAACCCGATGGGCGGACGCGAGGACGCGGCGCCCGGACCCCCGCATCCGCGAGGGGACGACGACCCCCGCCACCAGGGTCCACCACGGGCCCAGCCGGGCCGAGCGCCCGGCCGGGCCCGCGATCGGTTTGTCCCCGTCCGGGCTGTTGCGGGCGCCCCACCTGCGTCTACTCTGGGGCGCGCCCAACGGTACGAAGCAGGATCGGAGAAGCCCTGAGTGATCGCAGCACGATTCCTCCCCTACGCCGTCAGCCTCCTGCTGGACCTCGCCTACGCGATCATCGCTATCTGCGCCCTCAGCCGGGACACCTGGGCCAGTCCTCTGAGAACGTTCGCCTGCCTGCTCCTGTGCATCCTGCTGATGGTCTCCACCTGGTGGCAGTCGCGTCTGGAGGCCCCTAGTGGCGCGATCCAGCGCTCATGCGTGATCGCAGCCGCAGGATCCGCGCTCTGCGTCATCGGCTCCCTGGTTCTCTCATCGTGGGCGGTCATCTCGGCCGGAGCGACTCTTATGGCGGCCGGGTGCATCGGTGCGGCCCACGCCTGGGCGCGGCGCGACCAACCAGATTCACACGTGCCCGGCAGCCCTCATAGGCAACACTGAAACAGCAAGCCGATCCTATGTATCCACCACCCTAGTAGACTCCTTGCCCATGACCGATCGTCTCCGGTGACATGCGCGCCGGAGTTCGGTTGTCAGTAAGGGCGCCAGAGGAAAGGAAAGGCTCAGGACGTGAACGCCGTCGACTCAGTTCCCCTTGACGACGAAGCCGTCACCAACGCCTTCACCGATTTCGACGTCATCGACATGCGCGTCCAGAACGACCTGTCGATCCGCATCGACGAGGACGCCGTCACCTCCGTCGAGCAGGTCAACACCGTCTACAACAGGGACCGCTCCGACGGCGACCAGATCGTTCTGAACCCTGCGATGGCCGGAATGATCGCCGCCATGGCCTACGCAGGTCGGATCTACGAGGACGGCGACCTGGTCCCCCTGCGCGCGGTCGACCCCACCGGAACCTACTGGTTCGTCGTGCGCGCCCAGTTCAACGCCAGCCTGCGCGATCCGGACGGTGAGCGCAACTACCGCTCCGTTCCGGAATCCGTGGCCGCCGAGCTCATCTCCGACGTCGACTACGAACGACTGGGCCTCGACGAGACCCTGGGACCTCGGAACAGCGGAACTCCAGCGGTCCCATCGGCTTCCTCGCACCAGGAGGAACCCGTCAGCGCCGAGGATCCCCCGGATCGTCCCGGTGAGCCCATAGCCCCACCATCCGTCTCACCGTTCTCGGCGCAGGAATCCGTCTGGAACGACGGCCGATCAGACCCCGCGTCGGTATCTCCTGCTTCCTCGTCTGTGGTAGATGACAGCCCCGGTGGGTCGTGGGGTGGGTGGTCGGCGTCCCAGGATGAGTCGTCCACTGTGCCCGTGCCGGTGGCTCCTGCGGGTGGGAGTGGCGGTGCCGGTGCCTGGTCCGTCCCGGTGTCGGAGGATCCCCGGTCTCCTGCTCGTTTCCAGTCCTCTCAGTCTGCTCAGTCTGTTTGGTCGGCGCCTTCGGCTCAGTCTGCTCCGGCCGGCCCTGTCCCGGATGGGCGGGAGCCGGTGGTGCCGTGGGGGAGTGATAGTGCTGTTTCGGGTCCTGAGGCCGGGGATGGCAGTGAGGATGCGGTTCCGACGGCTCCTGTGTCGGTGCGTTCTGTGTCGGATCAGGGTGGGGTAGGGGCGCAGACCCCCACCTACGGATGGACTGAACCTGCTCACGCTCCAGCGAAACCACTGGAGAGGAACGCTGGCGAAACCGATGAGGAGAGCACTGGTCTCATCCCGGTCGTCAACCAGGTCAAACCCGGTCCTGACACATCCAAGGCCGACCCGTCTGTACCACCCAGTATTCAGCCGTCCCAGTCCTCTTTCCGGCCATCGTCCGAGGATCGCCCCGATCGCGAAGACGCTACTCAGGCGTCGGTATCTCCTGCTTCCTCGTCTGTGGTGGATGACAGCCCCGGTGGGTCGTGGGGTGGGTGGTCGGCGTCCCAGGATGAGTCGTCCACTGTGCCCGTGCCGGTGGCTCCTGCGGGTGGGAGTGGCGGTGCCGGTGCCTGGTCCGTCCCGGTGTCGGAGGATCCCCGGTCTCCTGCTCGTTTCCAGTCCTCTCAGTCTGCTCAGTCTGTTTGGTCGGCGCCTTCGGCTCAGTCTGCTCCGGCCGGCCCTGTCCCGGATGGGCGGGAGCCGGTGGTGCCGTGGGGGAGTGATAGTGCTGTTTCGGGTCCTGAGGCCGGGGGTGGCAGTGAGGATGCGGTTCCGACGGCTCCTGTGTCGGTGCGTTCTGTGTCGGATCAGGGTGGGGTAGGGGCGCAGACCCCCACCTACGGGGTGAATGGCCCATCACATGCTCAGGTCCCGGCGCAACCGTTCGCACATCCCCCTTCGCAAGGTTCGGGTGGGAATCCCTTCCCGCCTCCTGAGACCCGTCAGGAAACGACCCAGGGCCGACCCCCGTCGACCCCGCAGGGCTACTGGCCCCAACCCGTTCCCGCCGCCCAGTGGGACAACATCCCGGTCCTGGCGCAGGGGCCGGGTGGGGCTCAGGAGACCCCGCCGCTTCAAGAGGACGGAAACCAGCTCCACTCCTTTACTGGCGCAGGGGCCGGGTGGGGCTCAGGAGACCCCGCCGCCCAGACGACTCCGCAGGCCACCGTTCCGCCGGGACCGGTATTCCCAGCCGTCCCCGGCCCCCTACCTACGGGACAGGAGCGCAAAGGAGACATCCTGCCCAACGTCTCAGGGCAGGAAAAATCGGAGAGCAGCAGCGGAAAGTCGCGGATCTCCCGTCGCGCAGTCCTGTACACAGGAGGAACCGCCGCAGGGCTCGTTGTTACGGCCGTGGCGGCCAGAGCTCTCCAGAGACGTCTCTCCTCATCCCCGACGCCGTCGGCCTCCAGCACCACCGGCCAGGCTACTCAAGAGCCTCGCCCCAAAGGCGGATCCGTCTCCCTGCCGGCGAAGACCTCTCCCGAACCCCTCTCTGAGAAAGCCGTTTGGACTCAGGGGATCAAGGAATCCACCTCGCCCCTCGCCGTCAGCTCCGGTGTCCTGGTACTGACTCCCGACTCCAAGATGGCGGCGATCGGGGAGGACGGGGCAACCGCCTCCAGCATTGACGTTCCAGGCAATGCGCAGGCACTGATCCTGGGAACCTGGTCCGGCAACCCCGCGGTATGGGTCGACTGCCAGGACAAGATCCTGTGCATTCCCCTCACCGGGCTGTCTCTGGGGAGCCCCACGAGCGTGGACGTCCTCGCCGGTTCCACCGTGACTTGGGTCGGAGGCTCTCCCCTGATGACTCTGTCCAGTGCCCAGGCCGCGGGTGTCGATGCCCAAGGGTCCTACACTGTCGACGTCCCCAGCGGATATGTCGCGACCACAGCCGATGACAAAGGCCTGCTCATGCTCGATGGAGCCGGGCACTGGAAACTCGTCTCACGGTCGGGGCCGCTCAGCGAGGGGCTCGTGAGCGGCCCCAAGGACGCGTCGCTGACACTCATCCGTACCCTGACCACCAGCCAGGTGCTCCTGGGATGGTCGAACAGGAATGTGACCGTATTCGATATTGCTGGCAAGGAGACCAAGGACTCCATCGACTCCGTCGACGCCTCCGCGATGTCCGGTGAAGGGCTCAACGAGTTCGCCGGGACCGGTATCTGGGCGTTGAGCACCCTCGTCATCAACACGGAGAAATCGACGATCTCAAAGGCCCAGTTCCCTCCCATTACCTATGACCGCGCCTATCTGTACGGCCATGTGGAGAACGGAGAGGCGTGGGTCTACACCACCATGGCCGCGGTATCGGGCAATCCCTTGCCCATCGCGTCGAACTCCCCAGCCATCCCCTGGGGAGGAAGTGACGCCCTGTCTTACGCCGTTGACACCTCCGACAGTGGATGGGCCGTCTACGCGCTCAAGCACTAGACCGTCGCGCCAGATTGACGAGTTCCACGTTCTGCAGAAGCAGTGGATATCCCCATGGCTGCTAGATTGCGAAACAGTAAACCCCGACCCGACCCTCCCCAGGAGCTGACCCAGCATGAAGTCCTCATCGATTAGGCGCAAGGGAAGTGCAGTCGCCTTTACCGCGGTTGCCGTTGCGGCCACAACACTTCCCTCCATGGCCTACGCGGAGGAGGCGCCCGCTCCCGAAGCAGAACGTCCTGTCGCCACGCCGGCGGACAACGCCCAGGACAAAGACAAGAAGGATGAGGGGCAAGAGCCCCGCGGTCCCAAGCACAGGAAAGAAGATCCCGCAGAGGAGGACTCCCCAAAGGACGCCGATCGGGACGCCGAAACGCCCGGGAGGCCACAGGGCGGAGCCCAGGAGGACCGCCGGGAGAATCGGGATGCCGGTGAGGACGAACCGGGCACTCCCGATGACCGAGCAGCGGAACGGGGCGCTGAAGACCGAGAGAACCCCGCTCCCGCCCCGGATGGGGGGCGAGATGAGGACCAGGACGATCCCGCTCCTGGCGATGAGCGCGAGAGGGACCAAGAGGACAAGCGCATCGTCGCTGAGGACAAGACCGCGGAGATCCAGCAGGGGTCGAAGGCCACGATCGACATTGCCGGCGACAACAAGGACGTTCAAGTCAGCATCGTCGGTCCGACCACCGTCGATCAGGGAACCTGGAGCGTTGATAACGGCAAGATCACCTTCACCCCGGCCAAGGACTTCGTTGGCGACGTGAGCACTCCCTACCGGGTGACGAACCCCGATGGGACCACGAGCGAAGCCAGAATCAAGGTAACTGTCAAACCCAAGGAACAAATCGAGCCTGAGCAGCCTGAGCGTCCGGGACAGCCTGAGCAGCCTGAGCGTCCGGGACAGCCTGAGCAGCCTGAGCGTCCGGGACAGCCTGAGCAGCCTGAGCGTCCGGGACAGCCTGAGCAGCCTGAGCGTCCGGGACAGCCTGAGC
>NZ_JH470361.1:0-13911 GCF_000239715.1 Actinomyces sp. oral taxon 849 str. F0330
ACGTCGTCGGCCGGCAAGTAGCTGCGCAGGGCCAGGGCCGTCTCCTCGGCCTCACGACCCGTGGCAGTGACGACCAGCAGGGGCGTGCCGGAGGCGGCGTCGGCGTCACTGTCGGTTCCCTCCCGCCCGACGGCGGCCGCCACGTCTTCTCCCCCGGCGACCTGGTCGACGCCCTCCTCACCCAGGGTCATGGCGGCCAGGACGGCGGGCCGGGCGCCGGGGGCCACGACGAGGCTGCGGTCGGTGCGCGAGCGGGAGGAGGCGGCGCGAACGGTGCGGGCGATGTCGGCGTCGGCGAGCAGCGGAGGCAGGAGCGCGGTCAGGAGCACGGCGGCGAGTCTAGTGACTCCCCGCCTCGGCATCACCGGCAGCGTGGATGGCGGAGCGGACCGGCCGGCCGGTGAAGGCGCTGCGGGACCAGTCCCTGCTGCGGATCCGATTCCAGGGGTTGTCCCGCCCGGCGACGACGCCCACGCCCCCTCCCGCGGTGTTGTTACGGCTCTCCAGCAGGACCGAGACCTGCGCCGAGGCCGCCATTCCGGCGATGAGCCACACGACGGTGCCGATCTGGGTGATGAAGGCAACCGTCCCATAGGCCGGAATGAGGCTGAGCAGGGCGATCTGAGCGGGGTTGGATCGCTGGACGAGCGCCCGAGCCAGGTAGACCAGCAGCCCGGCCATGATGAGCACCACGGGGAGCCAGCCGAAGCGCAGCGCGGTCAGGAGCAGGTCGTTGTCGATGGAGGTATAGCCGCCCCAGGCGACGGAGTCTCCCGATTTCTGGTAGGCCGAGGACAGCCCCAGCGGCTTGAGCTGGCGCACCAGGATCAGGATGTCCCCACGGTAGCCGGCCGAATCCTCCTGCTCGCGGCCGGCCGAGTCGAAGACACCCAGAATGTGGGGCAGCAGGACGCTGCCCACACCGACCAGCACCGTGAGGAAACCCATCCGCCACAGGGCGGGGATGTTGGTGTGCACCTGCATGAGGCTGAGAATGACGGCGATGACGGCGCAGGCGATCGCCGCGCGGGAGAAGGTCGGGACGGTCGCTCCCAGGACGAGGGCGCCGGCCGCAATCCGGTAGCCCGGCTTCCACCTCGTCGCCAGAATCAGTGGAATCCCCGCGGCCAGGCACACTCCCAGGGCGATGGGGTGCCCGAAGGCCCCCTCGACGCGGGTGAAGCTCCCCCGGGCCAGGGATGGGGCCCACTCCTCGTAGAGGTTGTTGTGAATAATGAGGATGCGGCTGAAGGGATTGATGGTGGTGACGGCCTCGAACAGCGCCAGCACGGACACCACGATCCAGACGATCGCCAGGACCTCGGCCATGCGCCGCAGCCCGAGGCGCTCCACGAGCAGCCGCCCGGCGAGGTAGGCGGGCAGAGCCCCAAAGACAACGTCGGACAGGACGTAGTTGAGCGGGGAGCCCATGGCGGCGGACATGCCCACCAGGACCCAGGCGGTGGCGACCATGAGGTCCCCGCTGGTCAACCGCCACGAGAAACCGGGGAGGAGGGCGACGATCACCAGGAAGCAGGCCAGCGTGGCCGGAGGCACGTTGGGCTCGAAGGGGATCATCACCCACACCGGTACGAACCCGATGGCGCACATGGCCAGCCCTGCCCCGACGATGGGACGGCGGTGGATGCGGTCGGCCACGAAGACGAGGACCGCCAGGGCGGCGGCCGCCATGGGGAGGACGATGAACAGGGTCCTGGCGAAGGACATCGTTCCTCCCTCGTAATGGTGGCTGATCGGTGGGCGGGCTGCTGGTCGTCGGCTGACGCTGAGCGCAGGGGTGCATGAGGACAGGTAGGACGTCGTGGGAACTGCCCGGGAAGATGCTGAGAGCACCTCCGAGGCCCTGACCAAGGTCAGGTGGAGCCGTAAGAAGTCCGACGGCGTCGGCCGCACTCGGCCGACTCCGGGGTCTTCTTCAGCGCCGTGGCGGGAGTCCCAAGGACTCTCGCCCGTCGCACGGCTCCGGTGAAAGACTCACCACATCATTCGGTCCTATGCAACCGGAGAACCCCGGCATGGCCGAGGGCGCAGCGAAGGTTACTACAGTCATCGAGACCTGAGCGTGATCTTACAGTTAGGGTTGGGCCGTAGCCTTTCAGCATCCGCCGAGTCCTCAAAGGGCCGACGGGCCACCCGAATCGACCAGTTCCAGTCCAGATGAGGAGCAGCGTGCAGCCTTCGCAGATCCTTCACGCCATCCGCAGGAATCTCATAGCCTGCCTCGTCATCCTGCTTGTATGCATCCTGGCCGGGCTCGGAGTAGCCCTGTCGACGAAGCCGGTCGCGGTGGCGACCACCACCCTGGGGATCCAGCCCAAGTCCAAGGAGACCCCCTCCTTCTCAACCCAGGCCAAGGACCTCATGCCCACCGTGGTGGAGCTCTCCAAGAGCCCGAAGGTCCTGGATCCCGCGGCGAGCTCCCTGAAGATGAAGACCACCGATCTGTCGGACGCCCTGACGGTCACCAACCCGCCCGAGACCCTGGTCCTGACCATCACCGCCAAGGCCGACAACAGGCAGAAGGCGGTCAACATGGCCCAGGCGACGGCGGTCTCCCTCAACAAGGAGATTTCCTCCGGCGATCTGCTGGGCAAGGAGAGCCTGGGGATGACGACGAGCACGACCTCGCCGGCCTCCCTGGGCAACACCGTCATGGAGCGCCCCGGCGCCCGCGCCTCGGCGCTCTCCGGCCTGCTGCTGGGCCTGCTGGCCTCCGTCTCCTACGCCATGTTCCGCCACCGCCGCGACAGCGGCCACGGCAGTGAGCGCAGCGGCGAGCCCGGCGGCGGGCGAGTGGCGGCCTCCCTGCGGTCGCTGAGGCAGAAGACCGCGGACCTGCTGCGGCCATCCCCTGCCCCGCCGACCCAGGCGCAGATGCAGGATCCCTCCCAGTACCAGCAGCTTCAGGCCCAGGCCCAGTCGCCGGTTCCCACCTCACCGGAGGCTTCCTTCACCCAGGGCCCTGAGCCCGCCCGGGCAGGCGGCGCGGTATCCGGCGCCGTCGAGTCCCAGCCGGTATCCGCTCCGATGGCTGACTCGACGGCCTCGATGGCCTCGATGGCCTCGTCCCAGGAACTCGGCGCGCCCCCGTTCTCGCCTCTCTCAGCACCTGCCCCGGCGCCCGCGCTGCCGGGCCCCTCATCTGTCTCGGCCCCGGTCCCCGCATCTCAGCCGACGGCGTCATCCGCCCCGGCCTTCTCCGCGCAGCAGGCACCGGAGCAGACGACCGCGATGCCCGCGGTCCCAGATCCCCTGTACTCCCCCGCACCGGCGCAGTCCTCCGCTCAGGAGCCGCCCCACGCCCCTCTGCCGACGCCGTCCTCAACCTCCTCAGTGCCCTCCACATCGTCCGTGTCGTCGACGGGGTCGGCGGCCTCCACGGGTTCGGCCGCGTCGATTCCCTCAGCGGCTTCGCTGTCGTCGGCATCGGCGGCATCGGCCTCGGCACGAGGCTCCTTCACCTCGGGCATCACGTCGGCCATGCACCTTCAGCAGGACCGAGAGCACACGCCGGCGGCCTCGACCGGGACCGCCTCGCCGGAGTCGTCGCCCGAGACCGCCCCGACCTACACGCACGCGCCTCTACCGCCGCCGCTTCCCACCCCGGCGGACCTGACGGTGCCGGCCTCCCCCTCGATCGCAGTGCAGCCGTACACGTCCGCCCCGGTCTCCGGGAGCCACCGCTCGCCGGGCGCGCCGGACGCCCCCACTCGACGCAGGACCGCTCTGCCCACCGGGCAGACGGTTCCGGCGTCCTCGGCCTCATCGGCTTCCTCGACCGGGACCTCCTACCAGTACCCGCCCGCCACGACGACGTCCGCGTCCGTCTCGTCGTCTCCGGCCCCATCACCCGGCCGGAGGCGCGCCTCGGCTCCGACGTCGACCTCGGCACCGAGTGTGCCCACCCGACGTCGGATCACGTCGCCATCGGCGGACCGTCCGTCATCGCCGAGCGGCCGGCAGGACGCGACCTCCCTTCCCGCGACGAGTCGCCGCCGATCCCAGTCCTCGGCCTCGGCGCCCGATGCCGCTGCGGCCACCAGGGCCGCACGCTCCACGGTTCGCAGCCCGGAGTCGTTGCTCGAGGCGGAGGAGCCCCCGGCTCCCCGTTCGACATCGGCGCGTCAGCAGGCGCCCTCGCGCCGGCAGACCCTCGCCCGGCGTCGGCGGATGTCCAAGCCGCGTCTCACACTTGTGGCGCCACTGGCCGAGGAGTCCTCCACCGATCAGACCCGCCACCTCACGCCGGTTCCGGCCTCGGTCGGCGGTCGTCATCGCAGCCCCGACCCGCCGGACGCTCCGCCGCCGCCTCCGCCTCCATCGATCCAGCCCAACCAGCGGATGGCCTCGGCCTCCTCAGCGGCTTCAGCCCGACACGCGGCCTCCGGCCCGACGGCGTCGGCCGCCTCCGCCGCCTCCGCTCGGCGCAGCACGCAGTCGCCGCGCCGCTCCTGGTAGGAGACCCTCGCCGAGTAGCGACACACGTCATGGGCGGGTCCGATCTAACGCATCGGACCCGCCCACTCGTTCTACGCACCGGCCAGGAGTCATGGCCTGCCGGCGCCGATTCAGCCGTCCTCGTCGTCCTCGGAGTCGTCGGCCCGCTCCGCCTCCTTATTGGCGTCCTTCGTATTCTGAGAGACCGTGACGCTCGAAATCTGGGCGGTGATCGTATTGCCGCTGGGGTCGGAGACCACGAGGCGATAGGTGTGGTCGCCCGCCGGGCATGCCTTGTCCTCCATGGTGTGGGACGTCAGCGCCCAGCGGGTGTCGCCGATCTTCTCGGTGGCCACCGGTGTCGTCCCCTTGTCCCGGTAGAGGCTGTAGGTCAGGGTCGGGTCGTCGCGGTCCCAAGTGGCAGTGAAGGAGACCTTGACCGAGCCCGACGTCGTGACCTCGGCCTTGGCGCCCAGGGTCTCGGCCTTGCCCTCGGGCGGCAGCGTGGGTTGGCCCGCACGTCTGGGATAGCGCACGATTCCCTGTTGGACCTTGCCGTCGGCTTCGATGAACTCGCCCACCATGAGGACGTACTTGTCGGTGACATCCACCTTGTAGGCGGCCTGGGACATCCCCGTCTTGGTACCGGCCTGCAGGTCCGGGTACCAGCCGACGATCATGGGGCTCTTGTAGCCCGAGGTCGACCAGTCCTGGTAGCCATCGACCACCCCCTGGTGGCGAATGGTGATGTCGGGGCTGTTGGTGAAGGCCATCGCCCGCACATACAGGGGGTGGGGGCCGTCCTTGCGCACCTCGGGCATGTTGGGGAAGCCGTAGATGGTCTCGCATGAGTGGGCGTGGCCGACCGTGTAGACCATCTCCTTGGTGGGCGCGATCCCGTAGGTGTCGCCGTGGCAAGGCTCGAGCCAGATGAGGTTGCCATCCCAATCGGCCTTGAAGCTCCCTTCGAGGTTGGCCTCATCCAGGCGTCCGACGGCGGAGTAGGCGGTGGCGTAGAAACCGGCGTCGTCGACGGCGATATCGAAGATGGCAGCCTTCTCCCCGGCCGTGCGCACGGTGTCGTTGACGGGCATGGGCAGCATCTCACCGGTGGAGGCACTCAGGAGCGCCATCCCGTAGCCGGGTTGGCTCGAGCCGTTGACCGAGGAGAAGGAGCCGCCGATGACGACCTTGGAGTGGTCCGGCGAGACCTCGATCGCATAGACCTGCGCGTTGGGACCCTCCGCAGAGGCAGTCCAGTTCAGGAGCTCGCCGGTGGAGGCCTTGAGGGCCGCCAGCCGGACCCGCGGCCTGCCGTTCACCTTGGTGAAGTAGCCCCCGGCGTAGAGGGTGTCACCGGCCACCGCGATGTCCTTAACGGTCGTGCTGAACATGGGACGGAAGGAGGAGATGAGGGTTCCGTGCCCCTGGGAGATGTCGAAGGCGGCCAGGCGGCTGTGCCACTCGTCGTTGACCTTGTCGAACTCCCCGGCGACGTAGAGGGTCTTGCCGTCCTCGGAGAGAGCCAGGCTTCTTCCCGCGCCGTTGAGGGTGGGGGCGAAGTCCTCGATGAGCTGCCCGGTGTTGATGTCGTAGGCCAGGATGTTGGAGCGCGGAACCTCCTGCTGCCCCTTGGGGGCACCGGCCGGACGGGCGGTCTTGAAGTCACCGACGACGTAGACCACGTCGCCGACGACGAGCTGGCCCCAGGCGACGCCGTCGATCTGCGCCGTGGGCAGGGGCGAGGCCGTGTACGGGGGCTCCTTGGACGACTGACCGGTCGGGTCGGAGGACCGCCCGGCGGCGTCTGCGCCGTCTCCGCCCTCACCTTGATCGTTCGCGTTTCCAGAGCCGTCATCGGAGTTGACCTCGCCGCGGTCCTCCGCCGCCGACACCGGTACGGCGGGGGTGAGGACAACCGTGAAGGCGAGGAGGAGCGAGAGAAGGGACAGGATGATAAGGACACGGGGAGTGCTGGAGCGACCTTGCACGGGAACCTCCGGGAGATATGGCTACGACTGTGCACGTGGGGTGGAGACATATCGCTGACACCACAGGGATTTCACACGACGAGCACCACCAGCCGGAACATCTACGACAAAAATAATTTAACTGGTAGAGCACGTTATTCCAGGTAGCGTGTCCCGTACGAACGGGACACGATTTGGTGACGACTCCACACTACGCAACCGCTAGGTTGAATAGCAATGAAATCGTTACCTGAAAGCGACTGTATCCCCTAGATCCCCCGGCCACGACTGATCCTCATGGGCAGCGCTGCCCACCGGGTTCATGACGAAGCCCTCGCCGGGCCCGGTGTCAGGACCCGGCGAGGGCGGCGCACGGCGGTACGCAACGGCGCGAGAACCGGCGAGCGTGGAATCAGCCCCGGCGCAGGGCCCCTGAGCCGGATCGGCCCGCCGGTCTCCCGCCTCAGGCGCCCGGGACGCCGACCGTGTCGAAGAGCGAGGCGACCGAGCCGTCGTCGAAGACGGCCTTGATGGCCCGGGCCAGCAGCGGTGCAATCGGCAGAATCGTGAGCTGCTCGAAACGCTTGCCGGCGGGGATCGGCAGGGTGTCGGTGACGATGACCTCGCGGGCCCCGCAGGTGGACAGGCGGTCCACGGCCGGCCCGGAGAGCACCCCGTGGGTCGCGGCAACGATGACGTCCTTGGCGCCGGAGTCCAGCAGCACCTGGACGGCCTTGGCGATCGTGCCGCCGGTGTCGATCATGTCGTCGACCAGGACGCAGGAGCGCCCCTCGACGTCACCGACGACGCGATTGGCCACGGACTCGTTGGGGCGGGAGACATCACGGGTCTTGTGAACGAAGGCCAGTGGCGTGCCGCCGAGCTGGTTGGCCCAGCGCTCGGCCACCCGGATGCGGCCGGCGTCAGGGGAGACGACCGCGGTGTTGGAGGGGTCGACGCGAGTGCGCACGTAGTCCACGAGTACCGGCTGGGCCCACAGATGGTCCCAGGGGCCGTCGAAGAAACCCTGCTCCTGGGAGGTGTGCAGGTCCACGCTCATGAGGCGATCGGCGCCGGCCGTCTTGTACAGGTCCGCCACGAGGCGGGCGCTGATGGGCTCGCGCCCCAGGTGCTTCTTGTCCTGGCGAGCGTAGGGGAAGAAGGGGGCCACCACGGTGATGCGTTTGGCGGAGGCGCGCTTGAGGGCATCGACCATGATGAGCTGCTCCATGAGCCAGTCGTTGATGCGGTCGCCGTGGGACTGGACGACGAACACATCGCAGCCGCGCACCGACTCGTTGAAGCGGACGTAGGTCTCCCCGTTGGCGAAGTCGTAGGCCGTGGAGGACAGCACCTCGGTGCCGAGCTCGCTGGCCACGTCCTGGGCGAGCTCGGGATGGGCCCGTCCGGAGACGACGACCAGCCGTTTCTCGCCCTTGGTGATGATGCCCGTCATGACGTGGTTCCCTTCTCACGGCCGGTATGGCCCTCGGTGTGACTGTTGGAGACGGAGGTGGAGGCGGGTGGCCGACTCGGCCGGGGCCGGCGGGCCGGTGCGCTCACGATTCAGCCCTGGACGCCGTCGGCGTCGAACTGGCTGAAGGGGGCGACCACGCAGCCGGCCGGAATGACGGCGTCGGTGAGGATCGCGTACGCGCCCACGCGGGCGCCCTGGCCGATCCGGGTGGTGCCGCGCACGAGGACGCCCTGTTCGAGGGTGACGTCCTGGGCGAGCTCGGCGGTGACGTCCACCCAGGTGGAGGACGGGTCGACGACGCCGACGCCCCGGGCCATCCAGTCGCGCAGGACGCGCCGGTTGAGCTCGGCGCCGAGCTCGGCGAGCTGGGCGCGGTCGTTGCAGCCCTCGACGAGCCAGTGGTCAGTGGCGACGAGCGCGCTGGTGGGTCGACCCGAGCGGTGGGCGTGGGCGACGACATCGGTGAGGTAGACCTCGCCCTGGTCATTGTCCGTGCCCAGGGTCGCCAGGGCGGTGCGCAGGTGGGCGGCGTCGAAGACGTAGACGCCGGCGTTGATCTCCCGGATGGCGCGCTGGGCCTCGGTGGCGTCGCGCTGCTCGACGATGGCCGAGACGGTGCCGTCGGCCTCGCGCACGATGCGCCCGTAGCCGCTGGGGTCGTCGAGCTCGGTGGTCAGCAGGGTGACGGCGTCGCCGCGCTCGGCGTGCTGGGCCAGCAGGGCCTGGAGGGTGGCGGTGTCCAGGAGGGGGACGTCCCCGCTGGTAACGACGACGGGCCCGGTCAGGTCCTCGGGCAGATGGGCCAGCCCGCAGGCCACGGCCCGCCCGGTGCCGGGGACCTCGTCCTGGTCGGCCGGGACGGCGTCGGGGGCGACCTCGGCGAGGTGGGCGACGACGGCGTCGCGCTCGTGGCGCACGACCACGACGAGGTGACGGGGCGCGAGCCCCCTGGCGGCGGTGACGGCGTGGTCCACAAGGCTGCGACCACCAATCCGGTGCAGGACCTTGGGGGTGACCGATCGCATACGGGTTCCCTTGCCTGCGGCCATGACGATGACGGCGGCTGGTGCAGTGGGGGTCACGTGTCCTCTTCTCACAGGTTCGCGCCCTGGCTCCCGACATCTCCGGACGGAGACGGGGACGGACTCCAACAGTTTCTGATCAGGTACGGATGGACGGACGGCTGGCGCACGGCCCGCAGGCAGCCGGAAGGCCGACGGCGGACGTGAGAGCGAGGGAACCCCAACACCCTCATGCTACGCCGCTCCGCCCCCAGGATTCGAACCCGGGCCTCAAGGCTCCAAAGGCCTGCGTGCTGCCGCTACACCAGGGCGGAAAGGTGCGTCCCAGCCCCCAGCCGAGTGTCGAGGGGCGCGACGCCGGGACAGTCTCTCACGTCCCGGTCGTCCTCGGCACCTTCGACGCAGCTCAGCGTGCTGCGCACCCGCTCTACGCGCGTTCCGAGCGCAGGCGGACCGATGCCACACTCACAGGACTTCTCAGTCGACCGGGCAGGCAGGGCAGGATGGTCCCATGTCCAGTTCCCCTTCCAGTCCCACCGCCTCCCCTCCTCCCTCATCCTCTCGCAAGCCGGCGGCGGTGCGGCTCGTCGAGCTCGACGGCCTGCGCGGACTTGCCGCCGCCGTCGTCCTCATCTACCACAGCCTGGAGACCGTACCGGCGCTGGCCGAGGTCGGCGCCCGCCCCGGAGTCGTGCCCACCGGCGCGTTCCACCGGCTCCTGACCCAGAGCCCCCTCCACCTGCTGTGGGCCGGCCACGAGGCCGTCCTCATCTTCTTCATCCTGTCCGGCGTTGCCCTCACCTATCCGGTGGCCCGCCGCCATGCCCAGGGGCGGCGCTTCGATTGGGTCGACTACGCCCCGAGGCGGTTTGTGCGCCTGTGGCTGCCGGCGGCGGCCTCCACCACCTTCGCGGTCATCGCGATGCTGCTCGTGCCGCGCTCGGAGAACCCGGCGCTGGGGCACTGGATGACGGCGATCCACCCCACGGGCCTCGATGCGCGCCAGATGCTCATGGAGTACCTGCTCATCCCCAAGCACGCCTATCGCAACACGGTCCTGTGGTCGCTGCACGCCGAGGCGATTTTTTCCTTCATGCTTCCCCTGATGATCCTCGGGGTGGCCCTGTGCGCCCGGTGGCGGCTCTCCTGGCTGCCGGTGGCGGCCGCCCTGGCCGTCCCGGTCATCACCGCCAGCCCCGGCTCGGGCAGCTACCTGCCGGTCTTCACCGTCGGCGCGGTCATGGGCTGGGCCTGGGGGCACGATCCCGTCGTCGTCCCGGAGCGCCCCCGTCCCTGGGCGACGGCGCAGGCCCTGATCTGCCTGCTGCTCATCACCCTGGCCTGGTGGCCGGGGATGGAGAGCCACGCGGCTCAGCGCATCACCAATGCGGTCACCCTGGCGGCGGCCGCCTACCTGGTCCACCTCGTGGTGCGCGCCGGGGCCCTGCGCGGTCTGCTGCGCTCGCGCACGGTGCAGTACCTGGGGCTCATGTCCTTCTCCCTCTACCTCGTACACGAGCCGGTCGTGGTCTCCCTGCGGCTGCTGACGCAGTCGACCTCGCCGTGGTGGCTGCTCATCCTGGCCCCGGCGGCCTCGGCGCCACTGACCTGGATGTTCCAGCGCTACATCGAGGCGCCCAGCCACCGACTGGCACGCCGCACCGGCGCCCTGGCCTCGGCGCGCTTCGCCCAGTGGTCCGAGCGTCGTCGAGCCGTCCATCAGGCCAGCCGGGTTGGCGGGGTGTGACGCCATGGCCACCAAGCGCACCCGTATGAGCGCCAGTGAACGGCGCGAGCAGCTCATCGCCGTGGCCCGCGGGCTGTTTGCCGAGCGTGGCTTCGACGCCACCAGCGTCGAGGAGGTGGCCGCCCGCGCCCAGGTCTCCAAGCCGGTGGTCTACGAGCACTTCGGAGGCAAGGAGGGCCTGTACGCCGTCGTCGTCGACCGGGAGATCACCACGATCTCCGCTGCGATCTCCTCGGCGATCACCGACCCGTCCGCTGGCCCCGCAGCGGACCCGGACGCCACCACCGACGGATCGGGCGCACCTGACGCCTCCAGCTCAGCCTCACGGATCGCCGAGCGGGCGGCACTGGCCCTGCTGACCTATATCGAGGACTCCCCCGACGGGTTCCGCATCCTCTCGTCGGGCTCGGACCGCGCCGCCGGCACCTACTCCACGCTGCTAGCCGACGTTGCCATCGAGGTCTCCGGAATTCTCGCCTCGCAGTTCGCCGCCCACGACCTCGACCCGCGCACAGCGCCGCTGTACGCCCAGATGCTGGTGGGGATCGTGGCCATGCCGGCCCAGTGGTGGTTGGAGAACCGCTCGATGAGCAAGGAGGAGGTGGCTGCCCACATGGTTAACCTCGCCTGGAATGGCCTGCGCGGTATGAAGGCCAGGCCCAGGCTCCACTCCGGCTCCTCCGGCCGAACCAGCGGCCTCAACACTGAGGAACCCGCCGCCGAACGCACCTCTGACCAGACCTGACCGGGGCCGCTCAGAACCACTCGGGGCCGCGGCCCTCGCTCCGGCTCGACCCGGCTCCCGTCAGGTTCATCACGTCCCCGCTCGTCGGCCGCCTTACAAGCCCGGGCAATCGGGCACGAGCGGGTGCTGAGAAGTGCCCAGGAACGAGGTGATTCATCTCCTGCGCCCGGCCCACGCCCTAAGCGGCACGCTATTCTGTTGTTCCCGCAATCACCGAAACGGAACCCATGGACCCGGAAACCCTCATCGTCGCGCTGCGCAAGAACGCAGTCCTCGTGGTCATGCACGTCGTGCTGGGCACCATCATCGGCCTCGTCTTCGGCCTGCTGACGCCGGCGCAGTACACCTCGACCACGAGCGCGAAGCTCGCTGTCGAGAACCGGCCCGATGATCCCAACGCCCCCTCTCCGATCAGCAGCTTCGACAAGATCATCCCGACGCTCGTTGCGCTCGGGACTTCGGAGAGCACTCTTTCGGAGGTTTCCAAGTCCACGGGGATCAGTCAGGCCGAGCTGAGCAAGTCGATTTCGGTGAGCGCTAAGACCGGAACCTTCATCATCGAGATCAAGGCCACCAGCACCGACCCCGAACGGGCCCATGCGATCGCCCAGGCGGAGATCGGGACACTGGACTCGGTGGCCCGGGAACAGTCATACCTGGTGCCAGGCAGCGGTGATTTGACCCTCGCGGTGGACAATCCGCCGACGACCCCGACATCCCCGTCCAGCCTGTCGGCTGTGTCCACTGCACTCATTGGAGCTGCCATCGGTCTTGCCGCCGGAGCCATCATGGCGATCCTGCTGTACTTCCTGAGCAAGAAGAACCCGCAGGACAAGGTCGAGGATCCACTGCTCATCATCGGGCGCCGTCGTTCCCGGAAAGAATCCTGACCGGCCGTGGCCCAATCTTGGTCGCAGGCTCCCTCCCACGGCGGATCGCGAATGTCGTCGGAGGCTGATTCCCAGGCGAGCCCTGAACCGAGGCCCCGGCGGAGGCTGGAGATGACGATCGCCGTCGTCCTCCTGATCTGCGTGGGGGTGCGTCGCGAACTGGCCGCTGCCTTAAGCGTCGGGGACTGCTTCGCGCTCGTCTCGATTCCCATCACCTGGACGGCCGTGCGCAACGCGCGCCGGTTCTCCCTGATGCTCATGCTGTCCATCCTGGCGGCCGGTACCGCCTACATCATGTCCCTGCTGGCGGAGAGCAGCTTCGCCGTCGAGGCCTGGGCCCGCCGCGTCACCACCCTGAGCCTGCTGGCGGTGCCCTGCGCCGTGGCCGTCTTCGTGTGGGGGGCGCGCCGGCTGGGCGTGCGCCGCGCGGCGCTGGCGGTCGGCTTCGGCATGTTCCTGGACTCGCTGTCGCTGTTTCAGACCAATCCCAACCCATGGAAGTTCGGAGTCGGCGCGGCGGTGTCGATCATGGTGCTCAGTTTCGTGGCGAACCGGCGCCGACTGGTGCAGATCGTGGCCCTCCTGGGGCTGAGCGGCGTCTTCCTCGTCTCCGACTCGCGCTCCGCCCTGGCCTTCCTCGCCATCATCCTGGGCACGGTCGTCTGGCAGGCCCTGGCGTCCTGGGCGCGCTGGCGCGTGCCCACCCCGCGCCGCCTGGCGGTCTCGCAGATCGCCGTCCTGGGGGTCGTGGGGGCCGTGGCGATGGCCGGGGTCGTTGCGGCCTCGGAGTCCGGGACCCTGGGTGAGGACGCCCAGAACCGGACCATCGCCCAATCCTCGAGCTCCGCGGGCCTGCTCTTGTCCGCCCGGCCCGAGCTGGGCGCCTCCTGGGCCCTGTTCCGCAACCGCCCGTGGGGGTACGGCGCCGGCGTCAAGCCCCGCTTCGATGACCTGTGGGTCGCCAAGCAGGGGATGGCAGCCCTGGGCTACGACCCGGACAACGGATACGTCGAGAACTTCATGTTCGGGGGCCGTATCGAGCTGCACTCGGGGCTCATGGACATGTGGGCGGCGGCGTCGATCCCCGGAGCGCTTCTGCTGCTGCTCATCGCCGGGATGGCGCTGGCCGCGATGATGCGAGACCTGGGGCGGCTCAAAGCCACGCCGTGGCTGTTCTTCGCGGCCCTGACTGTGGTGCAGAACGTGTTCGTGGGACCGTGGACGGTGCTGCCGGCCTATCTACCGATTGTTCTGGGGGCCGCGGTACTGCAACCCGCTCTGCGCGACGCCGTCCCATTGGGCACCGACGACGAGCCGGGCGTTGAACCCACCGACGACGCTGCGACTCCCTCATCAGTCTCCGGCGTTCAGAGCGAGACCACCTCCGAGCCCGGCACCCGACCCGCACCCGAGCCCCGTACCGAGGCAGAGCCCGCCCCGGCCTGAACGTCGGGCCGTCTCAGTGGTCGTACTCGCGGTGGACGCCGCCACCGGTACTGGCCGCCAGGATGCCGCGACCGCGCGCCAGCAGCCGGGCGCCCTTGGCGGCGTGCCTCGGATCGCCGATCAGCGTGCCGCCGGCCGTCCTCAGAGCGCCCACGA
>NZ_JH470361.1:14104-47042 GCF_000239715.1 Actinomyces sp. oral taxon 849 str. F0330
GGCCAGTTCGACGCGCACCGAGGTGGCGGCGTGGGAGCGCTGCCTGCGCAGGATCCAGGGGCGGGCGAGTCGGGAGGCCGGGACGTGGTCTCGCACGCGCGCCTCGTCGCACCAGCGGATGACGCCCCCGGCGGCACTCAACCGGCGAGTGAAGAGCGTGTCCTCTCCCCCGGTCGGCGCCGAAGGCCTCGTCGAAGCGCAGCCCCTTCCGGCGCACAAAACCCAGGTCCAGCAGCAGGCAGTTGGAGGCCGCCACCGGACGGATCGTGCCAGTGGGCCAGGTCTTGCGCACGAAGAACTCCCCCTGGCGCACCCACTCCTCCGGCTCGACCTCGTAGACCGGGATGACGGGCCCGGCCACCGCCTGGCAACCGGTCGAGGCTCGCATCCCCACGAGGGCAGCGAGCCAGCCGGGTTCGGGTTCCTCATCATCGTCGATGAAGATCAGCAGGTCGCGCTCGGGGGTCTCATCGAGGGCGCGGTTGCGCACCGCCGCCACACCGGGGCGCTCCTCGACGACGTAGCGCACACTCACGCTCCCCGGCTCCATCGGCTCGTCCGACGAGGTGCGTACCACCACTGCGGCATCGGCAGCCGCGGCGAGGGCGGCCTCGCGCGCCGAGCCCGGCGCGTCGTTGTCGATGACGAGGACCTCGACGTCGGAGACGATCTCGCCACCGGCCTGCTCCACGGCCTGCCCCAGAACCCCGCTGATGGCCCGCTTCAGGTCCTCGGGGCGTCGGAAGGTGGGGATGGCGATCGTCAACCGGCTCATGCGGCTTTCCTTCCGGTCTGCCGCCCGCCCCGCCGGTTGCGCGGGCGGCCGTACTCGCGCACGTGCATTCCCAGCGCGCCCATGACCATGCCCAGCCCCCCGCGCGAGGAGACCTCATAGCGGGCCTGCGCGGACACATCGCCGCGTAGGCGGGCCACGCCGGCGCGCAGTCCATCAACACCGGCCTTAGCCAGTCCCTTGACGCCGTAGCCCAGGCGCAGCCCCAGACGCGCCAGCACTCCGGCGGCGCTGCCGTCGGCGGGTTCGACCGCGTCGATACGCACCCGCGCCCAGGAGGAGCCCGAGCGCAGCGAGCGCTCGAGTACCCAGGCGCGCGTGGCTCGGGCCGCGGGCACGCGCTTGGTGACGACCGCCCCGGCCGCGAAGCGAATGACGCCTCCGGCTCGGGTGAGCTGGCGGGTGAAGAGGGAGTCCTCGCCTCCGGTGAGCCCGTAGCGCGGGTCGAATCGCAGCTCCAGACGCTCGATGAGCCGCAGGTCCAGGAGCAGGTTGCCGGTGTCGGCGCTGGGCACCTGGGCGCCGTCGGCCGCCTCCCAGGAGTCGAAGGCGCCTGAGGCACTGACCCACGGCGAGGGGTCGGCCTCGAAGGCCGGCGGCGTGGGGCCGGTGACAGCGGCACTGCCCTGGGAGCGCCAGGTACTCACCAGGGCGGTCAGCCAGCCCGGAGCGGGGATCTCGTCGTCGTCGATGAAGACGAGGGCATTGGCGCCATGGGCCCTGTCCAGGGCGCGGTTGCGTCCGGCAACGATCCCGGGCTCCGGCTCGTGGACGTAGGCCAGCCTCGACACCTCGGGCAGTTCAGCGACCCCGGTCGACTTCGCCCGCTCGGCCATCTGCGCCGCTTCGACCTCCTGAGCGGATTCGACGACGGCGCGCGCACCGCCCTGCGGGTCATTGTCGATGATGAGAATACCCGCTGACTTGTCCGGCCCGGAGAACTCCGCAACCTGTTCCAGCAGATGCGGAATGACCTGCGCCAGGTACTCATTGCGCCGGTAGGTGAGCATCGCAATGGTCACGTGCACGTTCAGCCCCGTCCTTCCTCCCGCCCGCCGGCGGCTCACGACTTGATATCAGGGCCTAACGGTACTATCACAGGCCGGGAACACCCCCCACGGTCCAAGCACCCGCCCCGCACCCGGAAGGCTCCTGCCCCCATGACCGCCACCCCTGAGCCAGCCCAGCGCGCCGACGCCGCAACCGCCGAACCAGCCGGCCCCGATCCTGTCGGGGCCGTCGGGACCGCAGGAGACGAGGAGACCGTCGACGGCGCGACCGACGGCGCCCGCGACCGGTCAGGCCACGAGCTGCTCTCCCGCACGGCGGTCGTCGTTGTCAGCTACGACTCAGCGGCACTACTGGAGCGCACACTGGCGCGCGTGGCCGAGGACTCCCCCGAAGCCCATATCGTCGTCGTCGACAACTATTCCACGCCCACCGCCCGCGAGGAGCTGGTGGCGCTGGCCTCCTCGCATGGTTGGGAGGCGGTCCTGCCGGAGACGAACACGGGTTTCGGGGGCGGCATGAACCTGGGGGCGGCCCGAGCCCGCGAGCTCGGCGCTGACCTGCTGGTCCTGCTCAATCCCGACGCCGTCATCGGTCGGGCCGACCTCATCCGGCTCGCGGCCCGGGCTCACGGGGACCGGCTGGCCCTGGTGGCGCCGGTGCTCAAGGACTCCAGCGGCCGCATCGTCTCCGACGGGATCGTCGTGTGCCTGGCCGACGGCTCGATGCGCTCGCGCCGCTCGCCGCGCCCGATCCCCCCGGGCGGCACCCAGCCGTGGCTCTCGGGCGCCTGCCTGGCCCTGTCGACGGATCTCTTCGAGGCGACCGGGGGCTTCGACGCCCGCTACTTCCTGTACTGGGAGGACGTGGATTTCTCGGCCCGGGTACTGGCGGTCGGCGGCAGCCTGGACCTGGCGCGCGACGCCGTCGCCGTCCATGACGAGGGCGGTACCCACTCCGGGTCCGCCGAGTCCGCCGGATCCTCCGAGTCCGGGGACGGCGAGCAGGAGGGCCGCGCCAAGTCGGACATCTACTACTACTACAACGTGCGCAATCGGCTGCTGTACGCGGGCCTGCACCTGGACCGGTCCGCACAGCGCCGGTGGGTGGCTACCGCCGGCCGGGCCGCCCGGGAAATCGTCCTGCGCGGCGGCAGGCGCCAGCTCCTGCGCTCTCGGCGCCCGCTCATCACGGCGGCGCAGGCGACCCGCGACGGTCTCAGGCTCCTCCGGGCCGCCCGTCGTGGGGAACTGCCCGACATCGACCGGCCCCTCATCCGCGGCTGATTGCGCTGTTCTTCCGCCGTCCCGCCGCCGGCTCGGCGTCGGCGGCGGGACACCTCTCGCTATCCGCGCGCCTCACAGGTAGTGGGCTCGCAGATCCTCGGGAGTCGTGGCGGACAGGTCGGCGAGTGTCACGTCGAAGACGGTGCGCGCACCGGACTCGCCTCGAGCGGCCAGCCTCGCCACCGCGCGCGCCATGGCGACCAGGACCGAGCCGGTGAACTCCGGGTTGGAGCCGAGCTGCAGCTCGAAGCTCACGGTCTCGGCGACACCGTCGGAGGTGTGCCCACGACGGATGACGGAACCGCCGTGCGGGATACCGGCGTGCTCGGAGGCCAGCTCCTCGGCGGTGATGAAGGTGACGGTGGTGTCGTAGTCGGCGAAGTAGTTGGGCATCTCCACGATCTCCCGCTCGATGCGGGCCAGGTCGGCACCCTCCTCAGCCACCACGTAGCAGTCACGCGTGTGCATAGAACGGGTGGTCAGCTCGACGTCATCGCCGGCCTTGACCGCAGCAACGGTCGCCTCCACCGGGCGGGTGTACTGCTTGGCGTCCACGACGCCATCGATGCGGCGCAGGGCGTCGGAGTGCCCCTGAGAGACGCCGGGCCCCCAGAACGTGGTGGTGGCGCCGTCGGGCAGAACAGCCTCACCCAGGACCCGCAGCATGGAGAACAGGCCCGGGTCCCAGCCGGTGGAGATCAGGGCGACGCGCCCGGAGGCCTTGGCGGCGGCGTCGACGGCGGCGAAGTGCTCGGGGATGCGGGCGTGGGTGTCGAAGGAGTCGACCGTGTTGAACAGGGCTGCGGCGGCCGGGGTCTGCTCGATCAGGTCGGTGGCGGAGCCTCCGCAGTTCAGGCATACGTCGACCTTGTCGGCCCAGGCGGCCATGTCGTCCACGTGGGCGACGGGGGCGCCCTGAGTGGTGACCGAGGCCGGGTCGCGCCGGGTGAAGACGACGACGAGCTCCATGTCCTTGTTCTTGGTGATGGCCTGCTCGGCGCCGCGGCCAAGGTTGCCGTATCCGTTAATCGCTACCCTGATCATGGTTCCTCCTGGTGGGTTTTTGCTACAGGACGATCCTAGGGACGGTCCATGTTGCCGCCGTGTGACGTATCGGGAAGTGACCAAGCCGTGAGCGGTAGGGCTGCAGGCGCCCGGCAAGGTCCGTGCGCTAGCGGAGGATACGGATCACATCGACGCCGAAGCGCCCCCGGTCCGCGGACAGCTATTCACCGTGCGCACTGATACGGGCCGGGCCAGGAAGAAGCAGGTTCTTCCTGGCCCGGCCCGTATCGGCGCTGCGCCTGACGGCGTCAGTGCTGCTTGACGGTGACCTTGTCGACCGACAGGGTGACGGTCTCGGGACCAGCCGAGCTGGACATGTAGGTGGTCAGACCCACAGTGCCGGCCCCGTTGAGGGTCTTGTCGTTGTCGACGGTCTCGATGCCCCACTCGGCGGGCTCGGTGTCTCCAGCCCAGAACTTGGTCTGGATGCTGGTGGACTCGGCACCGTCAACCACCATGCGCAAGTGAAGGGGCTGACCGGCCGTGTAGGCCTGCGGCAGGACGTAGGTGCCCAGGGCCGTCTCCCGTCCCTTGACCACGCGCGAGACCGTCACGACCGGGTTGCCGGCGCTGCCGATACGAACCGTGGCCTGGTACTGACCGGCCTTAGTCGTGCGGGCTGCGTAGGAGATGAAGGCACCGTTCCCGGAGGGAACCGAGTCCAGGGAGAAGTCCACGACGGCGTCGGTAGACGTCGACTTGATCTCCTCGGAGATGATCGCGGCCGAGGAACGCGGACCGGCCATGGCGATGCGGCCACTGGTGCCGTCGACAGAGAAGGCCGCGGCGTTCCAGGAGGTCTTCCAGGAGCCGCCGGTGTTGGCCTTGCCCCAGCCGCCGTTCACGCTGCGCTCGAAGGAGTCGTCCAGCAGGGCACTGCCCTCGGGCTGCTTGTCCTTGTCCTTATCCTTGCCGCCGTTACCCTTGCCGTTGCCATCGCCCTTGTCCGGCTCGACCTGCTTACCGGTGGCGGCGGTGTAGTGCTCGGCGATCTGGCGGGCGGACAGCGGCGTGCTGTAGACGGCGGCCTCGTCGATGTCGGCCTGGATGTTGGTGTTGGAGGGCTGGCCGTTGACACCGTTGAGCGTGTCCCCGCCGATGCGCCAGTACCCGGAGTAGCTCTGACCGGCGGTCATGGTGGCATCGAAGGCGGCGAGATTGCCGTCCACGTAGAGCATGGCGCCGGAGGTCGGACTCATGGAAGCCACGATGTGGTGCCACTGTCCGTCGTTGTAGCTCTTGGGCGTGGTGATGGTGGTCAGCCTGCCCGGGTAGAGCATGAAGCTGAGCGCGCCGTCGTTGCGCATGTACACCAGACGGTCACGGCTCCATGACTGGTTGGTCGCCGAGGAGCCGTAGCCCATGATCTGCCCGCCAGAGGTCGAGGTGGTGCGAACCCATGCCTCCATGGAGAAGGCTGTGGGGGCCTGGGAGGCGACCCGCGTCGCGGCATGCGACTTGTTCTTGGAGTCCGAGGTCATGGCCAGCGAGGCGCCGGAGCCCAGGACGGACTCACCGCCGCGCTTGTAGGCTTTGCCGCGGATCGTCATGTTGCGCTGGGCCACGAAGTCCTCGGCCTTGTCGCCCTCGGTCTCATCGAAGGACCAGTAGTGGGCGGCGCCGTCGGCCAGGACGCGGGAGCCGTACTTGCTCAGGCCCTGGCCCTCACCGGCCTTGACCGTCACCCAGTCCGAGACCGTGGAGGCGCCCCACTGGTCGGTCACCTGCACCCGGTAGCGGTGAGTGCTTCCGGGGTCGACGACGTCGGTGGCACTGAGCTCGGAGCGCTCCCAGAAGCCGGCGGTCACCGATTGGCTGGAGACCGGCTGGCCGTTCATGGAATCGCGGTAGACGTTGTACGTCAGCGTCTTGTCATCGCGGTCCCAGTTGGCCTTGAAGGACAGGGACACGACACCGGCGCGCGGAGAGGAGCCGGTGACTTTGAAAGCGCCACCCTTGTCCATGGGGCCCTGCTTGTTGGGGGCGATGTCGCGACGAGCGAAGCGCACCAGCCCCTGCTGGGCGGTGCCGTTGACGGCCAGGAACTCGCCGCCGTAGACGACGTACTTGTCATTGCCCTCGACAGTCCAGGTGGCCTGGTTGGCACCGGAGATCTTCCCCGGCGTGAAGTCGGGGTAGAAGTTGAGGTTGGTAGTGGCGTTCTGGCCCTCGTAGTCCTGATAGCTGCCGTTGTGGGTCGCCTGGACCGTCCCGGTGGAGGCGTTCGTGTAGGCCACCGCATTGTGATAGTGGTTGGCGACGTCGGGGAAGCCACCGATGTTGGAGCAGTCGTGGGAGTGGCTGGCGGCGTAGACGACGTCGCCGGCAGGCAGCACATCGTAGGAGTCGCCATGGCAGTCGGCCATGTAGTCGATGTCCCCAGTCTTCCAGTTCAGGCGCATGACGCCCTCGAAGGAACCGGTCTGGGAGTAGCTCGCGGCGTACAGGCCCTGCTCGTCGGCCTTGACGCTCATGACCGAGGCCCAGGCGCCGGCTCCGCGGACCACAGAGGTGGCATTGTTCTTGCGCAGGCTGCCGTCGCTCTCGAGGATGGCGAGGCCGTAACCGGGCTTGTCGCTGCCCGCGACGGACTCGAAAGCGCCGCCGATGGCCACGGCCGAGCCGTCAGAGGCCTCCACGATGCTGCGGACGTAGTAGTTGTCGACCTTCGGCGCGAAGCTCGTCAGCTGCTGGGTGCTGAGGCTGAGCGCGGCGGCGCGCTGGCGGGCCGAGGAGTTGATCTGGGTGAAGGCGCCACCCATGTAGAGGGTTGAGCCGTTGGCGGAGACGCTCAGGGTCTTAACACTGCCGTTGGCGGAGGCGTTCAGCGGGACACGCTGGCCGTCGGCGGCCCCGACTGCACCGATGCGCCACGCCGTCTGGTTATTGAGCTCCGTGAACTCGCCGCCGAGGTAGAGGGTCTGGCCGTCGGCGGAGGCGGCGATCGTGTTGATCGTAGCGTTGGTGGTGGGAGCCCAGTCGAGGATCTCACCAGTGTTGATGTTGTAGGCCATCGCGTTGCGGCGCGGCGACTCGTTCTGGCCTGCCGGCGAGCCCGCCGGACGGACCGAGGAGAAGTAGCCAACGGCGTAGACGATGTCGCCCACCACAACCTGGTCCCAGACAATGCCGTTGATCTGGGCGGTGGGCAGGGCGTCAGCGGAGACGGTGTTGGGGGTACCGGCAGCACCGGCAGGGGCCGGGTCCGCGGCGGCTGGCGCCGCCGGGGCTAGTGTGACGGCACCGAGGGGAACAAGAGCCGCAGCCAAAAGGCCGCTCAGGAGTCGGCGGGGGAGCTTCACAGGTATTCCATTCAGAACATACGCAGATCACGGACACACAACCTTACGAATGGCTGGTACTCCGCGCCCGGCCAGGGTCGCCGGGCTGGCTCATAGTACACCGAGCACAACACGATTGCCGAGCATTTAGCACATACCACAATACGGGGACACCCTCGAACTAGATCGACCTTTCGGTCAGATCACGCGGATTTCTAGTCGTCCCAAGACCTACGTCGTCACTGGCCGCCGTAGTCACCGAATCCACTCAACACACCTAGACATCGCTCAGGTCGACCTCAGAGCATTCTCAGGCGATGTCACGATGAGGCAACATCCGCCCGACCGCGTCGGTCCGCCTCACGCATCGAGGCGCCACCCACGCTCGCCTTGACGAGCTGTAGGTGGCGCCTCGACACAATGATGCCGGGTGCACCGCGCGGGGCCGCACCGATCGGGGCTGATCCGGGTCAGCCCGCCGACCCCCGGAAGGTGGCGGCACCGTGGTCGGCTCCCAGATCAACGGAGACCTTGACGTTCCCGCGTCCGTCGGCCGGGACGACGAAGGCGCGGTTGACGGTCACCGTCTGACCGGCGGCGAGCGTAGCGGGCACCGCATCGGAGGCCGATACGATCTCACTGGCGGGCGTTCCGCTCCCCTCGCCGTAGTTCACCGTCGTAGACAGCACGCTGGCCAACGGCAGGTCCTTGCCGGAATTGTTCGTCACCGTCACCGGCACCAAGACGCCGGAGCCTCCAATCTCGCCCGGGCCGCTGGCGAAGTCCTGCGCCTGCAGCTGCCCCAAGGAGATGACCACGCCCCCGTCGATGCTGACGGACTTGTCCAGCGGTACCTCGGGGTACTCGTCCTTGGACAGGTCGCCATTCTCGACGGCCTTGGGATCGATCGCGGAGGGGTCCGGGGTGGTGACGGAGCCATCCGACGGTGACGCGGGCGCCTGCGTGGGCTGTGCGGTCTGGACTGTTGGAGTGGCGGCGGCCGACGACGCGGCGGGCGCCGAGGCCGAGCCGCTGGCGGACGCGGACGGGGCGGAGGAGCTGGCGGCGCTGTGGGACTTCCCGCCTCCGCAGGCGGCCAGCCCCACCCCCAGCACCAGAACGGCGGGCAGGATCAGCATTCGAGTTCGTGACACGTGCCGAAGCGTACGACCTCCATCACGGCGGGCGCCGCCCCCGGCGACCACTGAGTCCGGAAGCACACCACAGCCACCTATAGAACCGGAAGATCCGGCGGAAAACTTGCGGCCATCAGTCACTCCGGAGGACCTCATGGTCACCACCACCACCAGCCGTCGTTCTGGTTGTTGTCCCAGTCATCCTGGTCCCAGTCGCCCTCCTGGTTGTCCCAGTCGTCCTGGTTCTTCTTGTTCTTCTTCTTGTTCTTCTTATCCTTCTTGTTTTTCTTCTTCTTGTCCTTGTCCTTACCGTTGTCACCGTTGTCGCCGTTGTCTCCCTGGTCGTTGGCATCGCCCCCGCTCGCGGAGAAGCGGACGAGCCCCTGCTGGGGAGTGCCGTTGACGGCCAGGAACTCACCGCCGTAGACGATGTACTGGCCATTGCCCTCAACAGTCCAGACGGCCTGGGTCAGTCCGGTGTAGCTACCGGTCGCGAAACCGGGCAGGAAACCGTTGTACTGGGTGGGCGCGGGCTGCCCCTCAAAGTTGGTGTATCCCCAGACACTGTTGCGCTTCACGGTTCCGGTAGCCGTGCTGGAGAAGCCGACAGCGTGGTGGTAGGTACCACTCTGCTCCCCGTCGGAGAAGCCGCCGATATTGCTGCAGTCGTGGGAATGACTGGCAATGTAGATGACGTCACTGGTGGGCAGCACGTCGTAGGTGTCTCCGTGGCAGTCGGCCATGAGATCGATGTCCCCGCCGGTCCAACTGGCCCGGAACATCCCCTCGAAGGCTCCCTCCTGGGAGTAGGCGACAGCGTAGACGCCCCGGGAGTCGGACTTCAGACTCATGAATCCGGAGTCCTTCCCAGCGTTGCGGACAACGCTGGCGATATTGGTATGCCGCAGGGACCCGTCCTTCTCCAGGATGGCGACGCCGTAACCGTCGGAGGAGCCCCCCACCGAGGTGAAGGAGCCGCCGATCGCCACTGCGGAGTTGTCGGCGGCCACCGTGATGGAGCGCACCATGAAGTCATCGACCTGGGGGGCGAAGCTGGTCACCTTGTTCGTCTTCAAATCCACAGCACCGGCACGCTGGCGCGACGAGGAGTTGATCTGGGTGAAGGAGCCGGACATGTAGAGGGTGGATCCGTCGGGCGAGAGCTCCATGTCCATGACCGCTCCGTTGGCCGATGCCCCCAGCGGCTTGCGCTTACCGGCAGCATCCACCGCGGCGACGCGGTAGACGGTCTCGTCGTTGACGGAGGTGAAGTTGCCGCCGAGATAGATGGTGGATCCGTCGGCCGAGGCCTCAACCGAGCTGATCTTGCCGTTGACCTTCGGAGCCCAGTCGAGCAGCGCACCCGTGGTGATGTCATAGGCCATGGCGTTATAACGGGGGGACTCGTTCTCACCGGCAGCGGCACCGGCAGGGCGAGCGTTATGGAACTCCCCGACGACGTAGACCGTGTTGCCCACAACCGCCTGATCCCAGACGACGCCGTCGATCTGAGCGGTGGGAAGGGCCTGCGGGGAGGCGAGAGCCGTCTGCCCCGGGGCAGCGGCGGCCGGCGGCGCAGCAGCGGGAGCGGCGAGTGCGCCAAGAGCGAGAGGGAGGGCAGTGAGAACCGCCCCCACACTGGAGACAGCACGGAAAGGATGCACGAGTGCTCCGTTCTTAAAGACGTGAGGGAACTTGGGTAAGCGGCGCAGTGCGACGGGGCGACCCCGCCTTCGACCTAAGCGGCGAATGGCGAGACCGGCGCCAGTCACGAGGTTATTACAGCGGTAACGCTTTGGTAACAGTTCGAGAGAAGTTCACCCCACCACTTGTTGTGGAATCAATCACCAATCGAACGGTCCCACCCCTCTGGTTGCTTTTTCCACAGACAGCCTCTCATCAACTCACGCCATCTTCCACACCTGATTCTCGCCTGGAATGTCCAGCCCCCACTCAGGTGGAGTAGACCACTCGCACCGGAACCGGACGGAGCACTCCGTCCGCCGTTGCAACGGCGCGCCGGCACGGTTCCGCATCTGAGCGATTCCGTTCACCATCGCTTATGTCGCGCGAGCGCAGCCCCACCAGCTCTACACTGCTGACCAGGTGTACCGGGCGCAGGCGGTGCGATCAGCCCAGCGGGTGCCGTGAGCCCGCGGGAGAGAGCCCCGACTCGTCGTTGTCACCGCTCCCCGGTCCCCCTCCTCGGCGATCCTTCAACCGATGCCGTACTCGACGATCGCATTCGACCGGGATCGCCGGTTCTCATCCCTTACCGGCTCCGCCGCCCTTCGAAAGGACTCCGTTGACTGCTGTGAACCCGGACAGGCTCCGCATCGCCATGATCGGGACGCGAGGCGTCCCCGCCCGGTACGGGGGGTTTGAAACCGCCATCGAAGAGGTGGGCCGGCGCCTGGCCGACCGCGGCCACCAGGTCCTCGTCTACTGCCGCAACCCCGAGCCGGACACGCCCCTGCCCAACATCTACCTGGGGATGCGGCTGGTCGAGCTGCCCTCGGTCAAGAACCGCAGTCTGGAGACCCTGTCGCACACTGCCCTGTCGGTGGCCCACCTGCTGCGCCGTACCCATCCGGACGCGGCCTTCGTCTTCAACGCCGCCAACTCCCCCTTCCTGCCCGCGCTGCGGGCCGCCCGCGTCCCGGTGGCCACCCATGTCGACGGTCTGGAGTGGCGCCGAGGCAAGTGGGGCCCCACCGGCAAGCGTTATTACCGCGCGGCCGAGGCCCTGGCCGTGCGCTACTCCGACGCCCTCATCGCCGACGCCCAGGGCATCGCCGACTACTACGCCGACGAGTTCGACGCCCCCACCGACCTCATCTCCTACGGCGCACCCCGCATCAAGGCGGACACCTCGCGCCTGGCCGAGTTGGACCTGTCCCCCAAGGGCTTCCACCTGGTCGTGGCCCGCTTCGAAGTCGAGAACCACGTCGACGTCATCGTTGAGGGCTACGTGCGCTCCGACGCCGCGCTGCCGCTGGTCGTCGTCGGATCGGCCCCCTACGCCGACGAGTACACCGCCCGCATCGAGTCCCTGGCCGACGACCGGGTTCGTCTCCTCGGCGGTCTATGGGACCAAGAGTTGCTGGACGCCCTCTACGCCGGCGCCCTGGTGTACTACCACGGCCACTCCGTTGGCGGTACCAATCCCTCCCTCCTGCGCGCCATCGGCGCCGGGGCCGCGGTGGACGCCTTCGACGTCTCCTTCAACCGCGAAGTCCTGGGCGAGGCCGGCCGCTACTGGACCTCGCCCGACGACGTGGCCGCCTTGGTCGCCTCCGCCGAGTCCGACGCCGGGGCCCAGGCCGCGCGCGGCGAGGAGTCTCGTGAACGCGCTGCACTCTACGACTGGGACGAGGTGGCCTCCGGTTACGAGGCCCTGGCCCAACGCCTGGCGCTCGAGGGCCCGACTCGCCACCGTCCCTCCGGACGCCGCACCGGGAAGGTGAGTCTGTGAGCCGGGGCGAGGCGGGAGGCGACCGCGCCAATACCGCCCGGATCCTCGTGGCCCATCCTTCCCCCGACCTTTACGGCTCGGACTGGCAGCTGGTCGAAACCATCCATGGGCTCATCGATGCCGGTCACGAGGTCCTCGTGGCCCTGCCCCTGGACGGTCCCCTGGTGGGGGTGCTGCGCGAGGCCGGCGCCCGCGTGGCCGTCATGCCGTTCACGGTCCTGCGTAAGGCTCTGCTGAGCCCCAAGGGCCTGATGAGACTGTCGGCGCAGGCGGCTCCGGAGGTTGCGCGCCTGCGCGCAGTCATCCGCGCTAGCCGGGCCGAGGCGGTCCTTACCAACACGGTGACGATCCCGTGGTGGCCGGTGGCCGCGAGCGCCGCCGGCATCCCGGTCCTGGCGCACGTCCACGAGGCCGAGGACACCCAGCGCAGGATCCTCCGGGCCGGGCTCAACGCCCCGCTCCTGGCCGCGTCCCGGATCGTGGTGAATTCCGGGGCCGCCCGCGACGCCCTCCTGGACGCCCAGCCCCGCCTGGCCTCGCGCACAGAGGTGGTCCACAACGGGGTCGCTGGTCCGGACCAGCCCCTGAAGCCCCTGCATCGTCGCCGGCCCGGCGATCCGTTCCGGATCGCCATGGTGGGGCGCCTTTCCCCGCGCAAGGGCGTGGACGTGGCTCTGGACGCCACCGGGCTGCTGCGCGATTCAGGGGTGGAGGCCTCCTTGAGCGTGTGCGGATCGGTCTTCCCCGGCTATGAGTGGTATGAGGAGGAGCTGCGCGAGCGTGCCGCCCGACCGGACCTGGACGGGCACGTCGAGCTGCTAGGTTACGTGCGCCCCACCTGGCCCGTCCTGGAGGCCGCCGACGCCGTCGTCGTGCCCTCACGGGCCGAGCCCTTCGGCAATACGGCGGTCGAGGCGATGCACGCCGCCCGACCGCTCGTGGCCTCCCGGGTCCAGGGCCTGGCCGAAGTCGTCACCGACGCGGTCACCGGTCTGCTCGTGCCCGCCGACGACGCCGAGGCCCTGGCCGAGGCACTGGGGACCCTGGCGGCGGACCCGACCCTGGCGGCCCGGCTGGCCGAGCAGGGCGCGCGTGAGGCGGCCGAGCGGTTCTCCGTGGCCGGCTACCGCGCCGCCATGACCCGGATCGTGGACGAGCTCCTCGAGCGCTGAGACCCCAGCCGGTTCCACCGAGACCGACAGATTTCGCGTAGCCCTACAGAAAAACCGTAGGGCTGCGCGAAAGATGCCCGGCTCGGCCGGGTACTATCGCCGGGCGGGGCGCAGGGGGTCCTCGGCCAGCCCCAGGGACAGGCTGAAGTCGCCCTCGAGGGGCTGATCGGGCCTCTCGAAGGGCACAACGCCGTCGCACAGGAAAACGGCCATCTCCACGAAGCTGGAGAAGGAGGCCCCGATGAGATGCTGGGAGCTGGCCAGCAGGTAGAGGTCAACCAGTCCCGAGCGCACGCCGGTGGTGGTGTTGTAGCCGCCCTTGTCGGTCAGGAAGACGCAGCCGTCGAACTCGCCAGCCAGTTGCTCCTGGGCCTCGGGGGTGTCGCAGGACAGGAAGAAGGGGACGTCGGGGTGGTCGGCGCGGATCTGGCGCATCCGGTTCGCAAACCACTCCACCGGCGAGGACTCGATGGTCTTGGCGTGGGAGACCGCGTGGGTACGCACTTGGACGCCCACATAGGGGCGGCCGCGCAGGTGGGTGTCGTAGATGGAGCGCACCTGATCGGCGATCTCGTCGACGGGGGTGAGCTCGCGCAGCAGCTCGGTCCAGGGACGCGGCCCGGCGTCCACCCCGTCCTGCGTCCATGCCGGGTCCTGCCAGGTGATGGGCAGGCCATGGGAGTGGATCTGCCACAGGTGAGCACGGCGCAGCGCGGGCGTCACCTGGACGCCCTTGGGCGGGCGGTATCGGGCTAGGGGAATGAGCGCTCTGGAGACCAGGCGCGAAACCGAGGTGCCCCCTTGGAAGTGCCACAGCTCATCCATGCGGGGGCCGAAGTACTCATCGGTGCTCCACACGTAGTAGAGGTCTCGATTTTCGACCCGGGCGAGCTCCTGGGCGGACAGCAGCGCGCGCACACGGTTGCCCAGACCGTCCCTGCGCCCGGTATAGACCAGTAGCGCCTTGTGACCAGTAATCAGAGCCATAAGATTCCTTAAGCGAAGGTTGTTGGAGGGGAGTTACTGAAACGGCCGTCACATTGAAGGCCCGCCAGCCGGCCGCAGAGGATTCCCGAGGCTCGACGGCGGGCGTCGGCGGGCTACCGGGCGTCGCGCCGCAGGTCGCGGTACCACTTGGGCAGTGCCAAGACCACGTAGCCCGCGTACCCCACGAGCATGACGCCGTAGATCCACAGGAAGACCGTCGGGGCGAAGCGGGTCATGAGCACGAAGCACATGAGGCCGTAATCCGTGGGGGCGGACAGGACCGACTTGATGATGCCCGGTCGAGCCTCATCCTTGGCCATGGGAATACCGCCGTGATAACGCAGTTGATAGGTCAGGATGTAACTGAAGAAATGGATATTTTGGACCGCCCCGAAGGCAAGAGGAATAAGCAGGATCGAGGGAGGCAGATCCGTAAACCGGAAAAGAGAGATCGCAATGGCTCCGTGAATTGTCGATAACTTGATGACATCGGCAACATGGTCAAGCCATTCGCCGGCTTTTGAACCCCCGTTGCGCAATCTTGCCAACTGGCCATCGGCGGCGTCGAGAGCATATCCGAGCATGAGCAGAAGGGCGGTCGCCACAGTGGACACGACTGCGGGACGCCACAGGGCGATGAGGGCGATGCCGGTGTAGGTGCACAGCGCCGAGAGCACCGTGACCTGGTCCGGGGTCGCGCCCAGCCGGTGGGCGATCGCGGCCAGGACCCGCCCTGCGGGGCGGTTGATGACGCGGGAATAGAGGGGGGCGCCGGCCTTGGACTTCTGGGCGCGGGACAGGGCCCTGATGTTCTCGGCGATGGTGGGGGAACTGACAGGGGAGCTCATGAGGCATCTCCTCGGATGGGGCCCGTGGAACCAGGCCGGGATGGTGAACGGTGAGGAACGGCGGGGAGGGGAGTCAAGGGAGGTCGGGGAGCGGTCGAGGAGACTCGGGATGGCACCGGCGCGCGGACCGCGGGAGCAGCTCGGAGCCGCCGGTCGGCGGGCACGGGGTCACCGCCCTGCCTCCTGCGCCCGCTGCTCGGCCGGCTCGCGACGCCGTCGGGCCACGTCCCGGCGAACCCACCAGGCGTACGGGATGATCTGGCACAGGATCACCGAGATCACCGACCCCAGAATAGGGCCTGCCGCATCGAAGCGCCCAATGAGAGCCCAGGAGATGGCGAAGTTCATCGGCACCAGGACGAGTACCGGGATCACCTGGAACTGCAGCCCGCGGGGGTCGGTCATGTACATGCCCAGCGGCTGCTTGGCAGCCTCGACGGCGACATAGACGGCGAAGGCCCACACGAGGACCGTGGGCAGGACGATCTTGCCATGGGACATGATCCGGGCGGCCCAGGGGGTGACGGCCACCAGGGCGAGAGCCAGAAGGAAGCCTCCTCCGCTAAAGAGCATCGCCGGTTTGAAGGGGCTCTCGATGCGCTTGTCGGCCCGGGCTCGGGCGAACATTGGCCACATGGCCACTCCTGCCGCCATGACGGTCTGGGTCAGCATGTTGAACAGGTTGTTGGCCAGGTTGTACTCGGCCAGGGCCTGCGACTGACCCAGGTGGGACAGGAGGAGCCGGTCGGTCTGGAAGGCGATCGGAATGGCCAGGGACTGGAGGAGCTGGGGGCCCGCGGTGTTGACGATGCGCACGCCCCTCGCGCCGCGCAGCCGCGGCACGTCCCGGACGGCGCCGGAGAACAAGGGGCGGGTGGCGCGCCAGGCGACGACGATGCAGATGACCGAGACCAGCGCGTTGGCGATGTAGGAGTAGATGGACACGGCGTTGCCGCGTCCCAGGCCGGTGACGATGGCCAGCAGCAGGAAGCAGGACATGGCCGGGGAGACGACTCCCTGGCTGATGATCTGCGTGGCAGAGCGCCCCAGGCCGATGATGACGCGCTGCCCCACGGACAGCGGCAGGGCCGCGGCGTAGATGATGAGGCAGACGGTGGCGGTGAGCCCGCCCCCCTCCATGAGCTTGCCGCCCAGCAACCATGGCCAGGCCCCCAGCAGCATGAGGACGATGCCGACCGTGCTGATGACCAGGGCGGAGCCGAGCAGCACCCGGATGGCGGTGGTGATCGTGCGCCGCACGGTCGAGTCATGGGCCGGGTCGGCCGAGCCGGCCACCGTGTTGAGAATGACGGCTCCGATCCCCAGATCGGTGAAGGGCATGAGGGTGGGGAAGGTGGCCAGCAAGCCGTACTGGGCGAAGGCGTCGGCCCCGAAGTGCCTGATGATGAGACTGGTGTTGACCAGGCCGAAGACGCCGGAGATCCCCATGACCACGACCTTGGCGATGGCTGTGGTTCCCACAGACGACCAGCTGGCCCCCGACGACGATCCCCGCCGCAGAGTCCCGACGAGTCGCCGCAGCGGCGAGCGCCGAGAGGCCGGCGCAGACGCCGGCGCCGCGCCCCCCTCAGCCGCGGAACGGCTTGCGGTGTCAGCCATATCCGCAGGTAGCCCGCTGGCGGCAGCATCTGCGGGGGCGGCGCACGCCGGAGAGGACGGCGCGGGCGCCGATGAACTCGACTGGGTCACATCGCACTCCTGATGTTGTAGGAAGGTCACAAACCGGTATCGGGGAAGGTCCGAAAGACAGGCACGAGAGTAGACGCATAATCATCAGCAACCTGCTATCTTTTGTTTATCAACTTGTGACATTGACCGACCCCCACCCACCCCCCTTGGCACAACCCCAGCAAACCCGCCCCCACCAGGGAGAACGGCGGTTTCTGGGAGAACCCTGAAAGGTCCCTCATAAGTGTATTGGCACCATCGTTTCGTTGCGCACCCGTAACATAGAGTCATCCCAAACGCACGACGACCCCCCAGTCCATCCCTGCGATCTTGGCCACTTCCCACAAATAACGGCGCCCAGAGTTAGTAGCATTCTAAAACTGCTGCTGTTCGCGACGTCCCGTCAGCACTACTCAACCAGTTAATCGCCCACCCTCGATCATCCCTGCGGAGTCCACCTTGTCTAGTTCGACCCTGACACTGCCCCAGCGCGAGCAGCACCGGCGTCCCTCGACAGCAGCAGCCGACGCCACCTCCACCGCTCCGCGCAGTCCCTGGGCGCGCACGCGCCGCGACCTCATCATCTGGCTCGTCCTGTCCGACCTCTTCGCCATCGCTGCCCCCACCTGGGCCGCTCTCCTGGGCGGCCACCTGTCACTGGTCTGGTCCGCGGCCACCGTGGGCACCACGATGGTGCTCATCGCCTGGTTCTTGGGCGCTCTCGGTATCGACGCCGTCGAGCAGGCCGGTCCAGGCACGGGCCGTTTCGTCGCCGCTGCCGCCGTGAGCCTCCCGGTCGCCCTGCTGCTGGCTGACCTCTCCGGTGTCGCCCGGACCACCCTGTTGACCGCCCTGGCGGTCCAGCTCCTCCTGGCCATCACCGGACGCTCCATCGAGTCCGGTTGGCTGCGGCGCCGTCGCCTCGAGGGCCACGCGCTGCGCCGCACCCTCATCGTCATGGGCTCGGGCGCCCAGCCCATGCTCACTCAGCTCCGCCGCCACCCTATGGACGGCTTCCTCATCGTGGGCTACCTGTCCTCCGGGCAGGACCGGGCCTTCCACTCGGCCGAGCCGGTGCGCAGCCCCCACCACATCGCCCAGACCCTGCACGCCGAGCGCATCGACGCCGTCATGACGATCGGATCGGTGACCCCGGAGGATCTGGTCACCCTCATGCGAGGGCTGGAGAACACCCAGGTGCGCCTCGTCGTCGCCCCCGGTCTGCAGGACGTCGTGCCCGGGCGCATGAGGGCCTTGACCGTCACCCATGGTTGGACCGGCCTCATCGCCATCAAGACCCGCCGCACCCGCGCCCTGGGCAAGGCCCTGTTCGACCGTCTGGCGGGCGCCATCGGGCTGGCACTCATCTCGCCGCTGCTGGCGGCCACCGCGGTCGCGATCCGCATCGACTCCCCCGGACCGGTCTTCTACACCCAGACCCGCGTGGGTCAGAACGGCAAGCCCTTCACCATGTGGAAGTTCCGCTCCATGTACATCGACTCCGACGCCCGCCGCGCATCGGTGGTCAAGGCCGGCGGCGACGCCGGCAACGAGGTCATGTTCAAGGACCGCCAGGACCCGCGCATCACCCACGTGGGCCGCTGGATCCGCCGCCTGTCGATCGACGAGCTGCCCCAGCTCATCAATGTCGTGCGGCGGGGACATGAGCCTGGTGGGGCCCCGCCCCGCACTTCCCGTCGAGGTCGCCAAGTACGACGCCGAGGCACTGCGTCGTCTCCTGGTCAAGCCCGGGCTGACCGGCCTGTGGCAGATCTCCGGACGTTCGGATCTGTCCTGGGCCTCCACCGTTGCCCTGGACCGCCACTACGTGGAGAACCGGGGCGGAGCCCTGGACGCGAAGATCTTCGCCGGAACGCTGCGCGCGGTTATCGGCGGAAAGGGAGCCTACTGATGATCACCGGCTACGTCCCGGGCGGTTTCGACATGCTGCACGTGGGACACCTCAACATCCTCACCGAGGCGGCCAAGCGCTGCGACCGCCTCATCGCGGGAGTCGCCACCGACGAATCCCTGGAAAGGATGAAGGGGCGCGGCCCCATCGTGCCCCTGGCCGAGCGCATGGCCATGGTGGCCGCCCTACGCATGGTGGACTCCGTGGTCCCCGACTATGACCAGGACAAGCGCCTGGCCTGGAAACGCTCTCCCTTCGACGTGCTGTTCAAGGGCACCGACTGGGAGGGCACGGACAAGGGCCGCCGCCTCGAGGCCGAGATGGCGGAGGTCGGCGCCTCCGTGATCTACCTGCCCTACACACCCACCACCTCCTCGACGATGCTGCGACGCACCCTCGTCCAGGAGGTCGCCTCCCGCAGTCCCCAAGGGGCCAAGTGACCACTTCACGTAATGACTTCGAAGCGCCCGACAACCCGTCGAGCAGCATCGACTCCGCCTCCGCCGCCCCCGGTGCCGGCGACGGCGGAGGCAACCGATCCGACTCCAGCACCGATCAGCCCGCTCAGTCCGCTCAGTCCGCCACGGACCGTCCCGGTCTCCTCGCCCGCGCCGCGAGCGCCCTGCGCCCCCGGCGGCGGGTCACGAGCACCCGGAACGCCAAGGGCTCCGCATCGGCCGGTGACGGACAGGACACGGGGTCGGGACTCACCTCCGGAACCACCACCTCCCGCCTGGCTGCGACCTTCCGCATCCCCCAGTCGCGCGCGCAGCGTCAGCGGCTGCGCAGGCGCTTGTCCTCCCTGGCGGCGGTCCTATGCGTGACCGCCCTGGGAACGGCCGCCTGGCTTCACGAGGGCGTGGCTCAGGCCGATCTGCACCTCAACGACGGCGGCGTGTGGGTCACCTCCACCACCAACCACCTCGTGGCCCGCCTCAACTACCCCTCCCGCGAGGTCGACGGCACGATCCGCACCTCCTCATCCTCCTTCGACGTCACCCAGAACGCCGAGGACATCCTGGTCCCCGACTCCGGCGACGCCTCGGTCTCCTCAGTCGACCCCTCCCAGGTCTCCTTCTCCGGACGCACCCAGCTCACCAAGGGCGTGACGGTCGCCCAGGGCGGCGACCGGGCCATCGCCGTCGACAAGGTCCAAGGCACCATCCGGGCCTCCAAGGCCAAGGCGGCCGGTTCCCTGGCCTCCGCCGCCCCGGTGGTCACCGGCATGCCCGACGTCGTGGCCGTCGTCGGCAAGGACGGCGCGATCCACGCGGCCTCGGCCACCAGCAAATCCCTGGTCTCCTTGGAGGCCGACGACAAGGGCTGGAAGGAGGCCACCAACACCTCCCTGACACTGACCTCCGGCACCGACCTGGCCATCACCGCCGTCGGCGACAAGCCCGTGGTCCTCGAGCGCTCCACCGGAATCCTCCACCTGCCCGAGGGCAAGACCGTCAACCTGGGCGCCGCCGGGCTGGCCCTCCAGCAGCCCGGCCCCGAGGCCGACTCGGTCCTGGTCGCCTCCCGCAACGAGCTCATCTCCGTCCCCCTCGACGGTGGCAAGGTCACCAAAACGCCGTCAGCCAAGGAGGATCCGGCACCCGAGGGCGTCGCGGCCCAGCCGGTGCGCCTGGGCAAGTGCGTCTACGCCGCCTGGTCCGGTTCGGGCCAGTTCGTGCGCAGCTGCTCGGGCCTGTTCGGCGGGACCGACACCATCCACGACGACAAACTCGCCTCCTCCTCCGCCCCGATCTTCCGGGTCAACCGCGATGCCATCGTGCTCAACGACCTGGAGTCGGGCTCGGTGTGGCTGCCCAACAACGACCTCGTCCTCATCGACGACTGGACGGACAAGACCGCCCAGACCGATGACAACGCCAATCAGAAGGACGACTCCGCCAACACCTCGGAGTCCCAGACGCCTCCGGAGCGCACCGAGGAGAACCACGCCCCCAAGGCTGTCGACGACAGCTTCGGCGTGCGCCCGGGCCGCTCGGCGCTCCTGCCCGTCCTGGCCAACGACTCCGACCCCGACGGGGACGTCCTCACGGCGACTCCGCAGGACAACGGCGGTTCGCTGGCCGCCACCAAGGCCCAGGGAGGGCTGGCCCTGCGCATGGACATCCCTGACAACGCCACCGGCGGCTATTCCGTGCCCTACACGGCCGACGACGGCCGTGGCATGAGCGACTCCGCCGTTGCCACCGTGGACGTCCACGGCTGGGAGGTCAACGCCGCCCCCAACCAGATCACCACGCCGACCCTCACCGTCGCCGAGGGCGCCTCCGGTTCCCTGGACGTGCTGGGCCATTGGCTCGACCCCGACGGGGACGACCTCTACCTGGTCTCCGCCCAGGGCGAGGGGATGGACGTCAAGGTCTCCAACGAGGGCACCGTCTCGGTGCGCGAGCTCGGCGCCGGCACCGGTTCCCGGGATCTGACCGTCACCGTCTCCGACGGCCGGGAGACCACCTCCGGCGTGGTCAAGGTCGATGTGCAGCCGGCCCAGTCGGCCAAGCCGATCGCCAACGCCGACCACGTGCGCGTCGTCGCCGGCACCAAAGCCGTCGTCTCGCCTCTGGACAACGACACCTCCCCCTCCGGGGGGACCCTGCGCCTGGCCGCGGTCCAGGACGCCCCGGCCGGGACCTCGATCGATATCGACCAGCAGGCGGGCGTCTTCACCTTCTCCACCGAAGCGAACGCCCAGGCCCAGACCTACTACCTCACTTACGACGTCATGGACGGGGCCAATACGGCTCAGGGGATCGTGCGCGTGGACGTCACCCCCAAGGCCGACGCCACGGTACCGCCCGAGGCCGAGAACGACACCGCCCTGCTGCGCAACGGTGGCTCGACGACCATTGCCCCACTTAACAACGACTTCGACCCCTCCGGAGGGATCCTGGTCCTGCAGTCGGTGAGCACTCCGCCGGACTCCGGGGTCACCGTCACGGTCGTGGACCACTCCCTGCTGCAGATCACCGCGGCCAGTACGGTCCCGGCCAATCTGACAGTCGACTACACCGTCACCAACGGCACCTCCTCCACCACCGGGAAGGTCGCGATCGTCCCCGTGACGCAGTCCCAGCCCCAGCCGCCGGTGGTCACCAACGACACCGCCGTCGTGCGAGCCGGCGACGTCGTCACCGCCAAGGTTCTGGATAACGACACCTCCCCCTCGGGGCTCAACCTGTCGGTGGACTCTCAGGTCAGCCTCGTCGGCGACGAGCTGGGCACCGCCTGGGTCAGCGAGAACACCGTTCGCTTCCGCGCCGGCGACCAGCCCGGACGCACCTCCTACGCCTACACGGCCAAGGACGATCAGGGGCAGACCGCTTCAGGTGTCCTCACCGTGGAGGTGCGCGCGCAGGACACCGAGCACAACTCCGCGCCCTCGCCGCAAAACCTCGAGGCCCGTACCCTGGCCGGCTCGGCCACGAACATCACCGTGCCCCTGGATGGCATCGACCCCGACGGCGACTCGGTGAGCCTCGTGGGCCTCAACCAGGCCCCCTCCCTGGGCTCGGTGGAGGTCAACTCCTCGTGGCTCACCTACAAGCCCGCCGAAGGCGCCACCGGCACCGACACCTTCACCTACGTCGTCGAAGACCGCTTCGGGGCCCAGTCCACCGGCACGGTCCGCGTGGGCGTCGCCCAGGCCTCCCCGGTCAACGTGGCCCCGGTGGCCACAGACGACCTGGTCGTGGCCAAACCGGGACGCACCGTGGCCGTGGACGTCCTGTCCAACGACTTGGACACCGACGGCGACACCCTGTCCCTGGAGGGCGACCCGGTCTCCAGCGACCCGTCGTTGGGCGTATCCACCCGTGCCGGACGCCTGGTGCTCAACCTGCCGGACAAAGAGGGCAACCACTCGGTCACTTACACCGTCTCCGACGGGCGCGGCGGCACCGACACGGGCACCGTCACCGTCCAGGTCTCCAGTAACGCCCCCCTGGCCAACCCGGTGGGCGTGGACGACTACGTCACCGTCGACCAGGTCGACGCCAACGGCAAGGTGACCATCCCGGTTCTGGACAACGACAAGGACACCGACGGCTCGCCGTGGGACCTCAAGCTCTCCTCCTCCGACCCCGACGTCGAGGTGGGCAAGGACTCCATCAGCCTCACGGTGGGCGAGACCCAGCGGCTCGTGCTCTACACGATCACCGATGCCGACGGACTGACCGGTCACGCCGTCGTCGTGGTTCCCGCCCGGTCCGCCCTGCGGCCCCGTATCAACCCCTCGGCCGTGCCCGCCCACGTTCTGGCGGACAAGACCACGGATATCAACCTGTCCTCCTACATCCTCACCCGTGAGGGAACCAAGCCCGTCATCCCGGACGCCTCGTCCATCCACATGGCCAAGGGCACCAAGGACGCCAAGATCACCTCGAGCGGGACGGGGCTGTCCTTCACGCCCGAGTCGGGCTTCAACGGTCAGACCTCGGTGACCTTCACCGTGGCCGACGGCACCGGCTCGGACGCGCTGAGCGCCACGCTCACGCTGCCGATCGTTGTGGATTCCTCGACGAACAAGCCGCCGACATTCACCCCCACCGAGGTGACGGTGGCACCCGGAGAGGGAGCCGTCACGGCCAATCTGGCGGCCATGACCACCGACCCGGACCCGAGCGACAAGCTCTCCTTCCAGGCCGGCCCCGCCCCGAAGGGCTTCGATATCTCCCTGAGCGGCTCGACGCTGTCCGTCAAGGCCGCCGACAAGGCCACCGAGGGCACCACCGGCTCAGTTCCGATCACCGTCTCCGACGGCGTCAACCCGCCGGTCAGCGCCTCCCTGCCCGTGCGGGTCAGCGCCTCCACCAAGCCGCTCATGACCACGGCTCCGATCAACCTGGAGTCCCGCAACGGCGAGGCGGTGAGTACCGACGTATCCGCGGCGGTGAGCAATCCCTTCCCGGACAAGCCGATCACCCTGTCCGGTACCCCGACGATCACCTCCGGTGAGGGAACGGTGAGCGCTTCCGGCACCACGGTTACCATCACCCCGAACGCCGGCTTCCACGGCACTATCACCGCCCAGTACAAGGTGCTGGACTCCACCGGCTCCGAGTCACGGGCCGTCACCGGCACGATCACGGTGCAGGTCGGCGGCGTGGCGCCCACAGCCCCCTCCGGGCTGACCGTGGCGCCGGCGGGGGCCACCTCGGCGCGCGTGTCCTGGACCGATGGCTCCGCCAATGGCTCCCCCATCACCGGTTACAAGGTGAGTGTCGACGGCGTCGAGCAGACCTGCACGACCTCGAACTGCCTCATCAACAACCTGGTGCCCGGTCAGACCTACAACATCCAGGTGGTGGCCACCAACAAGTACGGCGACTCCAGTGCCGCATCGATGTCCTACCAGCACAATGCCACGGCCAAGACGCCGGCCGCGCCCATGCTGACGGCCGGCGCGGGGAGCCTCATCGTGCGCTGGTCCGAGGTGGACGACCCCTTCGGGGGCGCGTTGAGCTATGACGTGCGCCTGTCGGACGGGACGGTGCTCACGGGCCTGACCGGGGGTTCGACGTCCATCGACGTCGCCCCGGGACGGGCCTACACCGCCCAGGTGCGCGCCAAGTCGAGCCAGGGGACCGTTTCGGACTGGTCCTCCCCGTCCAACTCGGTGACGCCCTATGGCGAGCCCGGAACGCCCGGAACGCCCGTCATCACCCCCAACGGGGAGACCGTCGCCGTCAGCTGGCAGGCGGCCAACGGCAACGGCAGTTCCGTCAGCTACACGCTCCACTACTCCAACGGCAACACGAGCGACTCCAAGAGCGTCGGGGGCGCCACCTCCACCAGCGTCTCGCTGTCTCCCGGCACCTGGACCTTCTGGGTCGTGGCGGACAACGGCCACGGGTCCAAGACCTCGGCCCAGGCCAGCTACACCTACAAGTCGACCCCGCTGGCCCCCTCGACCCCCGTCGTCAAGGCCACCGGCAACAGCGGCGAGCTGTCCGTGAACGCCTCGCCCCGAGCCGGCAACGGCTGGAGCGTGGGCGATCTGTCGGTGGAGTACTCGGTCGACCAGGTCAACTGGACCAGCTCCTCGACCATCCGGGGCCTGACAGACGGGCAGGCCTACACGGTCTACGCCCGGGCCAACGGCGGCGGACAGTACTCCGACGTCGTCGCCTCCTCGCCGGTGGCGCCCTACGGCCCGCCGTCGGCGCCCTCGGTCAGCTGCGAGCTCACCGGCAAGAAGCAGAAGAAGGTCGAGTGCTCCTGGACGCCCGGGGCCAACAACGGGGCGGGCACCAGCTATGAGCAGACTGAGAACGGCGGCAAAACCGTCGATAGCATCGAAGTCGGCGAAACCTACGGAAGCAAGCTCAAGCGCGGCGAGTCACGCACCTGGTGCGTACGCGCCAAGAACAACGCCGGTACCTCGGAGTGGGGCTGCGACACCGTGACCAGGCCGCCCAAGCAGGACGACGGCGACGATGATGATGACGACGACAGGGGCAACGTCCCGGTCGGCACCAAGCAGACCTTCACCATCGACTACACCCAGACCTGCTCACCACGGGGATTTGGCCCCTGGGGCCGCTGCTACGAGATGGTTGTCGACCTGTACGGCAACCCCAAGAGCACCCTGTCCTGTGGATACTGGTACTGGGACACTTGGGACTGGCAGCCCGCCTGGAACGAGGAGGAGATCACTCTCGATAAGAACGGGTACGCCCGGCACAAGTTCCCCCACCGGACACCCAACTGGAACGAGTCCGTGACCTGCACCCAGCAGTGACCGGATCAGTGACCGGATCGATGCTCGCTACGCAACAACTCACACACTCACCCCTCTCCACCCGAAGGATCATTGATTCCATGCCGATGACCCCCGAGAACGCGACATGGTTCGCTGACGCCTTCTCCACCATTGTCAACAACGTCGGTCAGGCGCTGCTCGACAAGGACGACGTGATCAAGCTCGCCCTGACCACCATGCTCTCCGAGGGGCACCTCCTGCTCGAGGACGCCCCCGGCACCGGTAAGACGGCCCTGGCCCGGGCCCTGGCCGCCTCGGTGCAGGGGACGCACTCGCGCATCCAGTTCACCCCCGATCTGCTGCCCAGCGACATCACGGGTGTGACGATCTACGACCAGAAGACCGGCTCATGGGACTTCCACGCCGGCCCGATCTTCTCCTCGATCGTCCTGGCCGACGAGATCAACCGGGCCAGCCCCAAGACCCAGTCGGCCCTCCTGGAGGTTATGGAGGAGTCCCAGGTGACGGTCGACGGCGTGCGCCACACGACCGAGCGTCCCTTCATGGTCATCGCCACCCAGAACCCCATCGAGCAGGCCGGTACCTACCGCCTGCCCGAGGCCCAGCTGGACCGATTCCTCATGAAGGCCTCCGTGGGCTACCCGGGCCGGGAGGCGCTCACACGGATCCTGTCCAGCTCGGCCCACCCGGATCGCTCCAAGAACCTGTCCGCGGTGGTGGCCTCCTCCGTCGTGGCATCCATGGCCGACCTGGCCGCCACCAACCACATCGAGAACTCGGTGCTGGACTACATCGGCGCCCTGGTCGAGGCCACGCGGGACGCCGAGGAGACCCGCATGGGGGTGTCCACGCGCGGCGCCATCGGCATGGCTCGGGCCGCCCGTGTCTGGGCCGCCGCTCAGGGCCGCAACTTCGTCCTGCCCGACGACGTCAAGGACCTCGCCGAGGTCGTGTGGGCCCACCGTCTGGTCATGGACCCCGATGCCGAGTTCACCGGAGCCACCGCCTCCGGCGTCATCACCGCCGCCCTGGGCCAGGTCCCCGCGCCCACGACCCGCGATTGAGCCGCATGCCGACTCAGACGACGTCGCAGACCTCTGCCCGCCAGGCCCGCCCGGGGTCCGCGGGCAGGACCGGCGCATCCGCCGCCTCCGCCGCAGCCTCACCGAAGTCCCCGGGAGCGTCAGCGTCCCCGGCATCCGCTGCGTCATCGGCATCGGCGAGCGCCGCCCTGGCCGCCAGGCCGGCGCGGTCCCGGCTGATCGACGCCGTCGCAGTACTGCTGCGGCCACTGCGCTGGCTGCTGCACACCATCACCCCGATCGGATGGGGCAGTGCGGCACTACTGACGGCCTGTGGACTGACCGGTGCCGTCATGGGCTGGCAGGAGGCCTGGAGCGCCGCCATCGTCGTCGGCATCGTCGTGGCGAGCGCCTGGCTGTGGCTCATTCCCCGCGGCGGGTACTCGGTCAACCACAACCTGCTCGAGTCCCGTGTCACTGTGGGCGACCACGCCCTCATCCGGCTGACCGTCACCAACCCCCGCACCCGGCCACTGCTGCCCTCGCGCATGGAGATGCCTGTGGGGCCCGGACGCGCCGTCTTCGTCGTCCCCACCCTGACTCCCCGGGCCATCCACGAGCGCGGATTCGTTCTGCCCACCCAGCGCCGCGGCATCGTCACCGTGGGCCCGGTCCTGGCGGTTCAGCGCGACCCGGTGGGACTGCTTCAGCGCGAGCGTTCCCTGACCACACCGCAGCACATCCACATCCACCCGCGCACTCTGCGCCTGGGCACCGTCCTGCACGGCGTCCTACGCGACATCGAGGGCGCCGTCACCCAGGACCTGTCCAGCTCCGACGTCGCCTTCCACGCCCTGCGCGACTACGTTCCCGGAGATGATCGGCGCAACGTCCACTGGCGCACCACCGCGCGCACCGGCAAGCTCATGGTCCGTCAGTTCGAGGAGACGCGCCGCTCCAGTCTGCTCGTCCTGCTGTCCACCCGCCAGGACGACTACGCCGGCGAGGAGGACTTCGAGACCGCGGTGTCCATCGCCTGCTCTCTGACCATGGACGCGATCCAGGACGGGCGCGAGGTCCGCTTCATCACTCAGATCGGCGCCCTGCCCGTCTCCTCGGCCCTGCGGATGCTGGACACGTCCTGTCTGCTGAGCACCGGTGAGGACGACATCAGCTGCGACCTCCTGGTGCGACACGCCTGTACGGCGCACCCCGAGGCCTCTATCGTCGTCCTTGTCACCGGTCAGCAGGTCGACCGCGCCACCCTGGCCCGGGCCCGCGGCTTCGCCCCCCTGTCCATGGTGGCCGTCACTCTGCGTGCAGGCCAGCACGGCCTGTCGCGTCACCACGCCGGAACGATGCCGGTTGTGGACATGGACCGTCTTGAGCAGCTTCCCACCGCCCTGAGGCGAGCACTATGACCCCCACGACGACCTCGACCACCTTGCCGCCGCGCACCGCGGACTCTCCGCTCTCCAGCTCCCCCGCCGGGGCGCCGTCCCCCGCCGAGGCCCCCTTGCGGGGTGCGGAGCGGCCCTCCGCGCGCTCGCCCGAGTCCGCCTCCTCCTGGTCGACGGCGACGTCGTCGCGTACTCGCAGCCTCTACAGCACCGAGACGACCCGACCGGCCCGGTCGATCACCGGGGCCGGTCCGCTCCTGTCGCGCCCATCCCGGCCGGCGCTCTCGGCCCGGCGCTTCCTGCCCCCCAGGCGCGGCGCCAAGCCGCCCGCACCGGCGGTCGCCGCCCTCGAGCTGACCCTGATGGCCGGGATCCTAGCCATCGGCACGGTCCCCTTCCTGCCGGTCTTCGCATCCCTCGCCGGCTGCCTGGCCGTCGGCTACGGAGCACTCGTCGGAGCCCTGACTGCGATGGTCTGCTCGCGTCTGCGCCTGTCGGTGCTGCCGAGCATGGCCGCCCTGGCCCTGGTGCACGTCCTGGTGGCCCCCTGGCTGCTGACCGACGTCGGCTCCGGGCTCACGGCCATCAAGACCGTTCTGGCCTCCACGGTCACCGTGTGGCGCGACGCCCTGACCGTGCCGATGCCGCTGAGCTCCTTCAGCGGCATGACGGTGCTGCCGTGGCTGAGCGGGCTGATCGTCTCGGCGCTGGCGACCCGCCTCATTCTGGCCGGCCGCGAGGTCCTGGCGGGGCTAAGCCTGGTCCTGCTGCCCGCCGTCGGCATCGGCTGGGGCGGGCAAGAGGCCGTGCGCCCCACCGCGCTGGGCACGCTGTTCGTCGTCGGCATCCTGGCCCTGTGGACCTGCGGCTCTCTGCGGCAGCGGCGCAGCTACGTCATCGAGGCCCTGGACCTGAGCTCCTTCTCCACGACCTCGGGGGCGACCAGCGCCCGCTCCACCGGAGACCTCGGCCGGGCGGCCCTGCGCGGGGCGGTCATCGCGGCAGTCCTGCTCCTGGCCACCTCCCTGACCGCCCTGGTCCTCACCCCCACCGCCCCCGCCTCCCGGACGGTGGTGCGCGATCTGTTCCAGCCGCCCCTTGACCTGACCGAGTACGCCAGTCCGCTGTCCCTGGTGCGCACCCTGGAGACCGACAAGGCCCACACCCGGCTCATGAAGCCCTCCAACCTGCCCAAGGGCGGGCGCATCCGCATCGCCGCCCTGGACTCCTACGACGGCCTGTCGGCCCATATCGGGCAGAATGCGAACGGCCAGTCGCGCTTCGAGCGCATCGGCGACAAGACCCAGCTGACGGCGAGCCGCATCGACGGGCGTAAGCAGACCTCGTCCCTGACGATCGAGAACTACAGCTTCCCTTGGGTCCCCACCATGCCCGAGACGATCCGCATCGAGTCCTCCGGCCAGCGCCAGTCAGCCTTGCGCGAGGGCATGTACTACGACAAGTTCTCCTCCACCGGTATCGCCACCAGCGGCCTGGCCGAGGGCGATGTCCTCACTGAGCGGGTGGCACCCTATACGCCGCCTTCCGAAGCGGCGCTCAACAAGGCCTCCATGGCACAGACCTCGTTGGGCCCGATCGAGCAGGTACCGCCGTCGGTGGCCTCTCTGGCCAAGGAGATCGTCGGAGCGGAGTCCAACCCCATCGCCCAGATCCGGGCGCTCCAGCAGCGCCTGCGCACGAGCTACTACTCCGATGGCACCCAGAGCCCCTCACAGCCGGGGCACGGGGCCGCCCGCATCGCCTCGATGGTGGAGGCGGACTCCCTCATTGGCGACGACGAGCAGTACTCGGTTCTCATGATGCTCATGTGCCGTTCGCTCAACATCCCGGCCCGCATCGTCATGGGCTTCGACCCGGCCACCGACGGTGACGCCAAGACCGTCACCGGTGAGGACGTCAAGGCCTGGGTGGAGATACCCTTCGAGGGCCTGGGCTGGGTGTCCTTCGACGTGACCCCGGACCGCGATCAGGTGCCCCAGCAGCAGACCACCCAGAAGGTCTCCAACCCCGAGCCCAATGTCCTACAGCCCCCGCTGCCCAACGAGGACCCGGCCCAGCTGCCCCCCAACTACGAGGACCCCCAGCGCGACGATCCCCAGGACGACGACAAGGGAGGTCTGCCGACCGCGGTCATCGTCGCCGGCGGTTCCATCCTCGCCGTCGCGGCGATCGTGGGCTCCATCCTGGGATGGAAGGCCTGGAGACGCAGCCGACGGCGCGGACGCACAGGCGTCGGCAAGGCCCTGGGGGCCTGGGAGGAGATCCTCGACCGCGCCCGTGACCTGGGGCGGGTCCCCGGATGGGGCGCCACCCGACGAGAGGCCGCCGCACAGCTGTCCCCGCACTTCCCGCAGGTCGATCTGCCCCGCTTCGCCGGAGCAGTTGACACCCAGGTCTTCAGCTCTGGGGAGCCCGCAACGTACGCTCTAGGTGAGTTGTGGGAATCCTCAGACGCGATCGTCCGCTCCATGGGTGCGCAGCGCTCGCGCCTGGGGCGGGTCATGGCCCGCCTGTCCCCGCGCTCTCTTGTCCATCCCGCCGGGAGGCGGCCACGTCGACCCAGGAGGTTGCGGTCATGACGATCACGCTTGACGCCCGTAGCGGCGCCCCGACCGCTGCGGGACCACCGACGTCCTCTCACTCATCCGATGACGCCTCGCAGGCCGCGATCATGAGCCCATACGGCATGATGCCGGTCACCCCCGCCGGTCCCGACGACGTCCAGACCGGCCCGCAGGACGATCCCCGAACACGGGGCGCGGAGCCTTCGGCGTCCTCTGCGGACAAGCCGCACCCGCCCCGTCGTCGGCTCGCCCCGGCCCCGATCAGGGCTCGTGTCGTTGCCGGGGTCATCGACCTCGCCGTCGGGTCGCTCCTGACCGGAGGTCTGACCACCCTCATCTGGCAGGTGGGGGGCCGCCCGGTCCTGACCAGTGGACTGATCGCCTTCGGAGTGGTCGTCGCTCTGCGATGGCTTGCCATCGCCGCCACCGGCTGGTCCCTGGGGGGACTGCTGCTCAAGGTCCGCATGCTGGGGGCCCGCAACCAGGCCCCCTCACCACTGGGCTCCTTCATCCACGCGGACCTCATCCTGGCCATCAGCGTCACCACGCTCGGCCTGGGCACTATCGCGCTCATGCGCACAGCGGCCGCAGACCCCGAGGGGCGCGGCTGGCACGACAAGCTCTCCGGGATGGCGCTGCTGCGCACCAGGGCGGCGAACCGGCCCGATCGGGGCGCCGCCTCCACGTCCGAGTCCGCCGCCGGTGCGCTGACCGGTTCCAAGGCGGGCCCCGCATCGGGCTCGCAAAGCGGTCCGGCCTCCGACGACGCCCGGGACGCCGCCGAGCGCGCGGCCCTCTATATCAAGCCCACCGAGAAGGCCGCCGGGGCGGAGCCCACTCAACAGTCCTCCCCCGAGACCGGCTCTGAAGGCGATCCCCGGCCCCGTCGCCGACGCTCCGAGAAAGCCGACAGGAGAGCGGATAAGAGGGCGGGAAGGGCCTCGAAACGCACCTCCCGGACGGCTTCCGCACGCACGCGGAAGGCTGCGGACTCCACCACGGCCACTGTGGGCGCCCAGAGCGCCACCGAGGCCGGAATCGTCGCATCTCGCGGTGGGACCGCGCACCCGACGACCTCGGACCCGGTCTCCTCCTCGATCCGCCGGCCCCGCCCCGCCCGTCCCGGTCAGCCCGCCCGGCACGCCGGCCGCGCCATGGCCGCCGGCTCACATGACGACTCCTCGGCGGCCTCGAGAGGCAAGATCTCAGCCGACGGCTATGGCGTCATTCAAGCGCCCAGGACGGCCGGAACCATATCCAGGACCACGGCCAGGGCCACCAAGGCGGCGACTGTATCGTCCTCCTCGGCGGCATCGGCGTCCTCCGCCAGTCCTGCCGTCTCCGACGTCGACGCGGCGGCCGTCGCCGTGGCCTCCGCCACCCCCATGGACCCTCAGGCCTCCGCGGCGCTGGCCGCCACCGAGGCCTCCGCCATGTCGGCCGAACAGAGGCAGTCGACACGATCGGCGCAGTCCGCGCCGTCAACCGACCGTTCGGCCGGCGGCGCCGCACCGTCCGCCGTCTCGGCCGCAGCGCCCGCCCAGAACGCTGCGGAGGAGTCGGCAACGACCAGGACGGCCACGGGTACGCAGACCCCCGCGAAGCCAGCCGGCGCCCCCTCCGGGTCGGACCGCCCCTCCTCGAAGCAGTCCTCGCAGATGGACGCCGAAACCGCGACCCTCGAAGCAGTGGAGGACGCGCCGGAGCACTCCGATGCCCTTGACAAGGCCGAGGCGCCGTCGACCCGCGCTCCCTCCTCATCGCGGCACCCGGCCGTCCATCAGTCCCCGGAAGCGACGACGCCCTCAGCGGAATCCTCCAAAACAGCGACCGATTCCGAGACCTACCAGGCCTCAACTTCGCAAGATACGACACCATCGACACAAGTCCCGCGCTCGAAAGCCACAAAGGCCGTAACATCACAGACGATGGAACCACGACACGCCCACGCCCAGCGCTGGAGGATTCAACCCGGTAGCTCCGGTAAGAAGTCCTCCGGTTCGTCTGCTGCCCCTGCCGAGGATCAGCGAGAGCCGGCGTCACAGCCCGGTGTTCCTCGCCGCGAGAGCCTCTTCACCTCCGAGCGGCACCGTTTCGCCTCCGGGGCGAGCTCGGCCCCGGAGGTCGCGCACACCTTCGATACCTCCAGCATCCTGCCCTCGGAGGACCGCAACACACAGGCGCTCATCGATTCGGTGCCCTGGTCATCGGTTCCCACCTCGGTGGACGCGGCCACGGTGGACTCCCTCCCGGAGGGAGTCATTGTCTCCGACGACGACTCGCCCCTGCAGGCCTCTCCGGCCTCCTCCCAGCTGGACCTGACCGACCCCGCCACTGTGCCCGGCGGCGTACCGGCGACGTCGGCGGGCAATGCCCACCCCACCGTGCGCAGTCACCGCAGCCACGCCCAGACCTCCGGCACTAGCGGCTCCGCGGGCCCGGCCGCATCGGAGGGGACGCCGTCGCGGCGCACTCACGCTTCACACCGCTTCCAGGGACCGGGGATCCCCGAGCCCGCAGAGGAAAGGACGGCGCACAGC
>NZ_JH470361.1:47227-54828 GCF_000239715.1 Actinomyces sp. oral taxon 849 str. F0330
GGCCTCCTCGGCCGCCCCCGCCCTGTCGGTGCGCCTTGTCCCGCTGCTGGGCGGCAACCCGATCCTCATCCACGAGCCCACGGTCGTGGGCCGCGATCCCGACAACATCTCCGCCTACCCCGGCGCGGAACGAGTCGCCCTCGACGACCCCACGCGCTCGGTGTCCAAGACGCACGCGGCGATCTTCCCGCTGCTGGACGGAGTGTGGGTCACCGATCTGCACTCCACCAACGGCACCCGGGTGGAGTACCGCGACGGGCGCAACGTCGAGGCCGTACCGGACAAGGCGCTCTCGGCGCTGGAAGGCAGCACGATCTACTTCGGTCGCATCGCCTTCAAGGTGGAGGTCGTCTGAGCCCGGCACAGTTCCTTCAGCGTCGGGGCCCGCACTCTGCGAGAGTGCGGGCCCCGACGCTTTACTTCACGCTTTGCGGTCCGGCCGGTAGCCAGTCTCAGGGTGTGTCGACGCAGGCGGTCTTGGCCTGGGATGCCTTGCCGTCGGAGCGCACCGCGGTGACCTCCAGGCAGGTTCGCCCCTCTTGCGCCTCGACGACGACCTCGTTGGTACGGATGGAGTCGACCTGGGTGTCCTCATCGGGCAGTTTGATCCGGTAGAGGTAGCTGCCGGTCCAGCCGGTCTCCGGCTCACCCCAGGTGAACTTCACCGTACCGTCATCGAGTGGTTCGCCCTCGATATCGCCCACCATCGGCACCGAGGCCTGCAACGGATTGGCACCGGGCTGAGGAGCGATGGTGGCGATGGGGTTGTCCGGCTTCTTCCGCGTGTCCCGGTTCTGGGAGAAGATGATCGCGCCGATGACGGCCGCGACCATGGCCACGACCAACAGAGCCGTCAGAACGGCCATCATTCGGCTCTGGCGGCTCGACTCGCCGGTCTCCGAGCCCGACGGCGAGCGCTTGTCGTCGCCGTCGGGCTCCACCCGCATGGCGATGTGCTCACTGGTGACGTCGACCTGGTTGAACACCCCCATCTTGGTGGCGGTGTCGTTCTCGTCGGAGCTGGGACGCCGCGCGGATTTCGCTGCCTTGTCCGGCTCCTGGAACAGATCGACGGTGGTGATCGGCAGGTCGAGCTCGGCCTGGACCTGTTGGAGCGCCCGGGCGAAGGCCAGGGCGGTCGGGTAGCGCGAGCCCGGATTCTTGTCCATGGCCACCGACAGCACGCGGTGCAGTGACGGCGGAGCGTCCTGGCGTCCCAGCGGCGGCAGGGGGTCCTTGACGATGCGCCGGGAGAGCTCGTAGATGTCCGGAATCCCGTCGGTCTCGAAGGGGCTGCGCCCCGTGAGCATCGCGAAGGTCGTCGCACCCAGGGAGTAGATGTCGGAGGCGGGGTTGGCCGAACGCATCCCGACCAGCTGTTCGGGAGGCGCCCAGGGCACGCTCATCCCCCGCAGCTCCTCGGAGGCCTCCGGGCCGCTCATAGCGGAGATGCCGAAGTCCGAGAGCACAGGGCGGCGGTAGGTGGTGAACAGGATGTTCGCGGGCTTGATGTCCCGGTGGACGATGCCGGCCCGGTGAGCGGTCTCCACCGCGCCGGCGATCTGGATCGCCGTCGACAGGGTCTCGGCGACGTTGAGAGGACCCTGGCGCAAGATGGCGCCCAACTGCGGCGGCGGGCAGTACTCCATGACCAGGAAGGGGTGGCCATCGGCGGAGACGCCCGCGCCGTAGATGGACAGGATGGCCGGGTGGGAGGAGACCCGGGCCATGAGGTTCGCCTCCGACTCGAAGCGGGAGGCGGTCTTGTCCTCGACGTCGGCGTTCATGACCTTGACCGCGACCTCGCGGCGGGGCATGTGCTGCTCGAAGAGGTAGACCGTGGAGTAGCCTCCCGCTCCGAGTCTCTCCAGGTAGGTGAACCCAGAGATAACCGGAGGCGGTCCCTTGTGATCCAGCATCAGGGGAGGTTCTCAAAGGCGAGGGTCTGGCCGTCGCCGAGGTCGAGGACGTCTCCGCTGCGCAGGAGTACCGGGTTCGCCGAGGACAGGCGCACGGGCGCCTCGTTCTGGCGGTTGAGAACGGTACCGTTGCAGTTGCCCAGGTCCTGGGCCAGCACGCTCCACGCATCCAAGTCGATGAGGATATGGTTGCGCGAGACGAGCTGGTTGGGGCTGGCGACGGTCAGCGGACGGAGGGGGACCTCCGCGACGCTGGTGATGTCGTCCGCCACAGGGTTGCGACCCACCAGGAGGGGACGGTTGAGCTCGATGCTCTCGCCACCAGAGGTGACCACGCGTCCCAGAGGGGGGCAGGCCACCGACTTGGCCGGACGATTGAGCTCGGCTCCGCAGACACGGCACACGGTGTAGTTCGTGGGATTGGGGTGGCCTTGGGGGCACACCGCCGACAGCACGATCCGTATGGCGTCGGGCTCACCGGGAGAACTCGCCGAGTCCGGGGACGCCGGGCTGGAGGGCCCAGAGCCCACAAGGGAGACGAGCTCGCCCACCAGGTCCTCGGGCAGGCCGTTGATGGTCTGCCCGTCATGGTCCCCGCGACCGAGCTCCCCGGTGGAGGGCTCGTCGGCGGAGGACTGCACAAACTCGACCACCGTCTCAGCGGACTGCGCCGAGCGGCTCGGCTCCAGGGGGCCGAGCCCCTGGTTGAGCAGCTCGGCACGCAGCTCCTGGGAAAGGTCCTCGGGCAGGCCGTTGATGGTCTGCCCGTCATGGTCCCCGGAGCGTACGGGCTCGTCCTCGGCGTGCGCCTGCGCGGCGGCCTCGGCAACAGCGGTGGCCTCCGCGACCACAGCCGCCTCGGCGGCCTCGGCGGGCACGAAGTCGGCCGGGGCCTGGACGACCTCGGTGACCTCGGTGGCAGCGTCCTTGATACCAGCAGCCTCAAGATCCTCGCTCGACGGGGGTGGCGGGGGCGGGATCATGGCCTCTGCCTCCGGAGCGGAGGGGATCGGCAGGGCCGGGATATCGAAGACGGGGGCGATCATCATGTCCTGGTCGGAGGCCTCCGGCGAGGACGGGGTGGCGACCTCGGCAGTCTCAGGAGACTGGGAGTCCTCGGTCGCATCGGGAGCCCCGAAGGGCTCGGCACTGCGGGCACTGGAGGCCGAGCCAGCGCTCAGGCTCGTCTCCTCAGCTGCCTCGACGGGTTCAGCCGCCTCGACGGCCTCAGCCGCCTCGGTGATTCCGGCGACAACGGCCAGCAGATCGGCGGGCCCGTCGGACTCGGCGACCTGGGCGACATCCTCGGGAACATCCGAGACCTCGGCAGAGGCGGCGGACTGCCCGGTCGCGCCGGCCTCGAACGACGCAGCGATCTCGGCACCGTCGAGGGCCTGCTGCTCGGCGTTGTTCTGGGCAATCTCGATGAGGTCGTCGACGACGTCGGGAGAACCGGCGGTTTCGGCAGGCGCCCCTTCAGACGAGTCGTCCTGCTCCGAGTGGTCCGACGAGGCGGACTGCCGGCGCGAGGAACGGCGCGACGCCCGGCGGGAAGTCCGAGAAGGCCTCACCGCTGCGGCGGGGGAGCCGGCAGAGCCGGCGGAGCCGGGGGAACCGGCGGAAATGGTGGAGTAGTCAGGACCGGCCGGGTCAGGGTCATCGTCGTCGGAGTCGCCGGACCCCTTCGACGATGCGTGGCTGGAGGACGGGGCCCCACCCGACTTCTCGGATCCGCGCAGCACCAGGTGGCCGGTGCTCACGACGGCGTCGACCGCCGGGCGACGCACCTGGCCGGCGCCGTCGGGCGCACTGACGATGACCGAGTTGGGGCCGGTCACCGTCGTCTCGAACCAGGTGGTGACCGCGGAGGCGTCCAGCGCCTTGCCGTCGACCTCCATCTGCGGGGCACCGCGCAGCGCCACATGGAAGACGTCCTCGGGCGCCGAAACGGCGAGCACGAAGTCCGGGATCGCCCCCAGACGTCCGCCCATCCCCATCACCAGCTCATCCAGGGCCCGCGTCAGCGAAGCCTCCTCACTGCGCAGCAGCCGCCACAGGCGCTCGGTGAGGTCCTGCGGCACCGACGGGGGCAGGATCATCACAGCACGTGGCGTCACCACGCCCGTCCACGAACCCTCGGTCCACCAGACCTCGTTGTTCGCGCTGCTGTTCGGGCTGTTTGTCATCATATTTCTCCTCAACGGACGATACAGACACCGTCACCCAAGTATGCCTGCCGTCCCCGGTGCACGTACTCCGGTCGGCCCGGCGAGAGTCGGTGGACCCCCTCCTCGTCCTCGATATGGGTGCCGTTGGTGGAGCCCAGATCTGTGACAAGCACCCCATCGGAGGCGGGCACGAACAGTGCATGCGTCTTGGACACGGAGTCCTCCGAGCGGAGCACCGCAACGAGCTGAGCGTCCGGGTGAGACTCGATCGGGGCGGGCCTTCGCCCGAGGACAATCGGCCCCAGAACGGGGATTACTGACCCCTCAACCACCAGGGAGCAGGTCCACACCGAGGTCGGCCTGGCGCTGAGGAGGACCGTCCCGGCCAACCGGTCGAACCAGGTGCGCTGTTCAGCACGCCACAGTGAGAGGATCCACAAAACCAAGGGGGCAAGCCCTGCGGTTGCCACCAAAGAAAAGCACAAAAATGCGACGTAAATCACCGCCGAACGGCCGGGCGGGCCATTCGGGTCCGTCACCCTCCGAAGTCGGACCCCCGTCACCAGCCCCCCGAGTGTGGCACCGGTTATCGCCATCATGGCAGTCATCACAGCAATAAGCAGCACAACCACCCCAACAGCGAATAAGATTCCACAGCAGCGCTCCGTGACGGCACAGAGTGCGATGATGAGCCCGGCATCTACCAGCACGCGGACCACACGGCGGCGTGCGGATGCAGGCATAATTGTCGTATGTCGCTCTCGGGTCCTCATAGGACAGACATGGTAAGCGCCCAGTCCACTGCCTCGCAGTCAGACGAGGTCTCGGAAGGAGCACACAGTGCAGATCGCGGTCACGCCTGATCCCCAGCGATGGGTGATCATCCCGCCCTTCCCACCACCGGGCTGGGCGCGGGAGGAGGCGAGGCACCGCAGCGCCCACCTGGGAGTGACCGGCCCGCAGTGGCGCTCCGAGCTGGAGTCCCTGCTCAACGAGCTGCAGGCCATGGAGCGCCAGGGTCGCTTCGCGCGCCTCATGCACATCGATGACGTCTCCCATCCGCCCTTCGTTATCGACCTCAGCCTGGAGATCGCCAAGGATGACGGCTCCAAGGAGGGACGCCGCGCCACCCAGCGTCAGATCATCGCCGCGCTCCTGCCCGAGGCCGAGCTGGTGCGGCTGCGGCCGGGACCGGACATGGTGGGCTTCTCCGCCTTCTACGAGTCAAACGGTCCCACGCAGGGCGTCGTCGTCCTGCGCCTGGCCGGGCTGCCCACAGTCCCGGTGGACCTGGTGATGCGCTTGTGGGGCGCCGCCGCCGAGGACATCGCCCCCAACCTGGACCACCTCGTCGAGCTGGCCCGTCAAGTCGCCCCCGTCGTCTGAACGGTCTTCGGACCGAACCGACCGTCACCGAGGTCGTCGGCAAGGTTGCCACCGGCCGCTCCCGTCTCCCCCGTCCCGCCCCTCCCCCGCTTCATACCCGCCTCTTCAAACCCTTCCCGTCTCTCCCCCGCCTCCACCCATGTCCCCCTCCCCTGCCGTTCCCCTGCCGTCAGGGCGCACGACCGCGCCACCTCACGCCTCCAGCGCCTCCGCCACCTCGAGCCACTGCTCCTCCAGCTCCGCATGGGCCGCCTGAGCGGCCACGAGCTCCCGGCCGAGCTCGGCCAGCTCCCCCACCCGGGCAGGATCGGCCGAAATCTCCTCCATGCGCACGTGCAGAGCGGCGACGGCCTGGGACGAGCGCTCCATCCTCCGCTCGATGCGCGCCAGGGCCTTCCTCGCCTCGTGGCGCTTGGCCCCGCTCGTGGCGCCGCGTTCCGCCCGGGACCCGCCCGCGATCGACGTCGTCGGGGAGCTCGCCGATGCGGCTGCGCCCCGGGCCGGGCCCGCGGCCTCGCGGCGCAGTCGGAGGTACTGCTCGACCCCTCCGGGCAGGTCGCGCACACTCCCGTCGCCCAGCAGGGCGACCTGGTGGTCGGTGACCCGCTCCAGGAGGTAGCGGTCGTGGGAGACGACGACGAGCGTGCCCGGGAAGGAGTCGAGGATGTCCTCGACAGCGGCCAGAGTGTCGGTGTCCAGGTCGTTGGTGGGCTCATCGAGCAGGAGCACGTTCGGCTCGGTCATGAGCAGGCGCAGCAGCTGGAGACGGCGGCGCTCCCCGCCGCTGACTTCCCCGACCCGGGTCCAGGCGCGCTGGCGGGTGAAACCGAGGCGTTCGACGAGCTGGGCGGCGGTCATCTCCTTGTCACCGACCACAACGCGCTCCCCCACCATGGCCACGGCCTCGACGACGCGCAGATCCGCGAGCGCGTCGAGCTCATGGGTGGACTGGGACAGGGTGGCCACTTGGACGGTCTTGCCGCGTACGACGCGGCCGCCGGTGGGCTCCTGGACGCCTTCGAGCAGGCGCAGCAGGGTGGTCTTGCCGGCTCCGTTGACGCCGACGACGCCGACCCGCTCGCCCGGCGCGAGCCTGAGGGTGACGTGGCGCAGGACCTCCCGCTCGGCCCGGGCCCCGGCGCCGGCTCCGTCGGAGGAGACCGGGTAGCGCACGGTGACGTCCTCGAGGTCGAGGACCCTCTTGCCTAGGCGGGCGGTGGCCATGGCGGTCAGGGCCACCGTGTCGCGTGGGGGTGGCACGTCGGCGATGAGGGCCTCGGCGGCCTCGATGCGGAAGCGGGGCTTGGAGGTGCGGGCGGGGGCTCCGCGGCGCAGCCAGGCTAGCTCCTTGCGCAGGAGGTTCTCGCGCTTGACGGCGGCCAGGGCGGCTTGGCGGGCGCGCTCGGCGCGGGCCGAGGACGTAGGCGGCGTATCCGCCGTCGTAGGTCTCGATGCGGCCTGCCACCTGGGGGCGGCCGCCGCCGGGGTCGACGCCGGGGACGACCTCCCACACGTTGGTGCAGATGGCGTCCAGGAACCAGCGGTCGTGGGTGACGGTAACCAGGGCCCCGGCGCCCCGTCCGCCAGAGCCGGAGAAGCGGGCCTGAAGATGGCGGGCCAGCCAGTCCACGCCCTCGACGTCGAGGTGGTTGGTGGGCTCGTCGAGGATGACGACGTCGGCGCGGCGGGTGAGGACCGCTGCCAGGGCGACACGGCGGCGCTGGCCGCCGGAGAGGGTGGCGACGTCCGCGTCGAGGTCGAGATCGGCGATGAGTCCGGCGTGAATATCGCGCACGGCCGGATCGGAGGCCCACTCGTGCTCGGGGGCCTGGCCGTGGATGGCGGTGCGCACGGTGGCGCCGGGCGGCAGGTCATCGGCCTGGCTGAGAACGGCCACGCTCACGCCGCCGGTGCGGGTGACACGTCCGCCGTCGGGCTCCCGATGGCCGGCCAGGGCGGCCAGGAAGGTGGACTTGCCGGCGCCGTTGGGGCCCAGGACACCGACGCGGGCGCCGTCCTCGAGCCCCAGGGTGACGTCCTCCAGGAGCAGGCGCGAACCGACGGTCAGGCGCAGGTTCTCTACGCCGAGCAGGTGCGCCATCAGCCCACCACCCGGGCACCGGCCACG
>NZ_JH470362.1:0-6782 GCF_000239715.1 Actinomyces sp. oral taxon 849 str. F0330
CCGACTGCGCAAGGAGGCCCGCCGGCTGGCCGACCGGGCCGAGCAGACCTGGGAGCGCGCCAAGCAGGGCGATTCGGAGGCCACCTCCACGGTTGCCAAGGCGGCCGCCGTCGCCGGAGGCGTGGTGACCGCCGGCATCGTTCTGACCCGCTTCGCCCGCCGCTAGAGCCTATTGCGAACATAGGACAAAGCGTCCACGTGTTCGTACCTTGGGGCGCGCGTTCGTACCCTCTACCCCTCGAACGCGCGTCCCAAGGTACGACCGCGACGTCGGCCACCGGCGAGAACCGGCCTGCCCCGGACATACGCAATAAGACCTAGGACTGGAGCGCAACCCCGCGCGCATCACAAGGCCCCGTCCCCGCGGACGCCGGGCCCCTCGCCTGTCTCCAACGCCGGGCCACCCCACCCCCTCGAGGACGCACAGGCTCGAAGACTTCACCCCATACCTCTTCAGCAAGAACCTTGGAATTATGCGGTTTCCCCGCACCGGCGCGTTCGAGGTCGAGGCCTTTGAGACAGATCTGGACGCCACTGGGCAGGCCCGCCCGGACTGGACGGATCAGAACCCTCTTCAGAGGCCCTCGCACCGCACCGTCCTCGTTCGGGAACGTACTTGTCCCGCGAGAACTGCGTTCTCCCGCAAACGACTGGGGGCGGACCCCAGTCGTTTGCGGGAGAAGTACGTTCTGGACAGAAAACGCAGTCCTCGACGCGCATAGCCGACCGCTCTGCGCCGTCGGGACGCCGGACCGCACAGCCCCGGCCCCGAGGAGGCACCACGAGGCTCGAGAACTGAGCCTCCGGGAGCAGAGCCCGGCCCCTCAGCCCCCTCAAACCTCTCAGACCCCTCACCCCTCAGGTGCGTCCGCGCGCACCGTGCGACCTGGGCGCGCCTGCGCATACATCAGGCCCGCCACGTACGCCCCCGGCGAAGCGGACGGCCGACGCCCGGCCAACCGGCTCCTCTCTTAACCCTGCCGCACAGGGTCCTCCAGAGCAGCGGCACCGGCCTCTCTGAGGGAGTTTCGGGCCACTGGTGGGCGATATCCACAGGATTGCTGGCCGTTCGCCGGAGATGGGCTGAGCGCTCCCTGAGGCCTTCTTGGACCTCATGTCCTATATGTGGGATGTGCGTCACCACAGCTCGCATCCGGTGTCCGAATGGTGTTCTCGCGCATTGACGTTGTACGGTTGGCCCACGACATATTTGACCAGGAAGAGCGCGCCCACGTGCGCGCCGTGACACGTTGGAGGGGGTCGAGCCTATGGGGCGCGGCCGTCAGAAGGCCAAGGCAACCAAGGTTGCCCGTAAGCTCAAGTACTTCAGCCCGGAGACCGATTACAAGGCTCTGGAGCGGGAGCTCGTCTCAGCATCCTCGGGCTCTGAGCCTGATGACGAGATCGATTACGAGGAACTGGCCGCCAAGTATGCCGTCGACGACGATGACTGGGACGAGGACGGGAAATAACCCCACCCCCAGTCGAGGAGGGCCGGAGGAACGCACCTACCGGCCCTTCCGCGCGCCTATCAGCGCGTGAGTCGAGGCTGCCGGGCAGCCATCCGTGTCACTCTCGGCGACTCTTCACTCCTCATCCGATCCACCTGTGTCGCATCGACCCAGGTCGGGGCTGTGCTGTCCTGGTGCAGTGCTCCAGGGTTGGCCCAGGTGGGATTGAATAGTCGCCAAGCGTGACACTTGGCGCGAGGCCCCGCCGGACGCATTCCGCATCCGGCGGGGCCTTACTGCTCGCGGTTGCTCGCGGCCGCCTGTAGCAGCTCTCAGTCGCGGCGGGCTCTCAGGCGGTCCGGTAGTCGCCGTGGATGTCGACGGCGCCGCCGTCGACGCCCTTGGTGCCGGAGACGACCCGGTCCTGGGCCTCGTACTTCGCAGCCTCGTGCACCTCACCGAGCACCCAGGCGGGGATGTCGGAGCCCTCGGCGACGCGCAGGACGGCGTCGACTGCGCCGGGGTCGACCACGGCGACCATCCCCACGCCGAGGTTGAGGGTGCCCTCAAGGTCCTCCCACGGCACCGAGCCGAGCTCGCGCACGGTGGAGAAGACCGGTGGCACCGTCCAGGAGGCCCGGTCGACGTCGGCGATGAGTCCGGCCGGTAGGACCCGGGCGACGTTGGCGGCCAGTCCCCCGCCGGTGATGTGGGACAGGGCGTGGACCGGCCCCGGGGCGGCCGGCGAGGACAGGGTCTCCAGCATGGCCAGGCACACGCGGGTGTACAGGCGCGTGGGCTCGAGCAGCTCCTGGCCCAGCGTGCGGCCGAACTCGGGGACCTCGCGCTCCAGGCTCCAGCCGGCGTGCTCGATGACGCGGCGCACCAGGGAGTAGCCGTTGGAGTGCAGGCCGGAGGCACCCAGGGCGATCAGGACGTCACCGGCGCGCACCTTCTCCGCGCCGAGCGCGCGGTCGGCCTCGACGACGCCGGTGGCGGCCCCGGCGATGTCGTACTCGTCGGGAGCCATGAGGCCGGGGTGCTCGGCGGTCTCCCCGCCCAGCAGCGGAGTTCCGACGGCGGCGCAGGCCTGGGCGACGCCGCGCACGATGTCCGCGATCCGCTCGGGGACGACGTGCCCGCAGGCGATGTAGTCGGTCATGAGCAGGGGCCGGGCCCCCACCACGATGATGTCGTCGACGACCATGCCCACCAGGTCCTGGCCGATCGTGTCGTGGATGTCGAGGGCCTGGGCGATGGCGACCTTGGTGCCCACGCCGTCGGTGGAGGTGGCCAGCAGGGGGCGGCGGTAGTCGCGCAGCGCGGAGACGTCCACGAGTCCGGCGAAGCCCCCGACGCCGCCGACGACGGTCGGGGTCATGGTGGCGCCCACCGCGTCCTTCATGAGCGCGACGGCCCGGTCCCCGGCGGCGGTGTCGACGCCGGCGGCGGCGTAGGTGATTCCCTGGGCGGACTGCTCGGGCTGCTGACTCATATGGCGGCTCCTTGGGGTTCGGGTCTCGGAGGCGGTGCGGGCAGATGCGGACGGATACAGACGGATACAGACGGTGGAGTCCGACGTGGACCGGTCGGGCAGGTCGGGTACGGGGCCGGGCTAGGACGTCGTCGAGCCCAGGGGGCTGCCGGAGGCCAGGTCGGGTCGGGTGATGCTGCCCAGCGGCACGGTGCGCTCGGCGCCGTCGGCCTGCTCGCTGCGGCGCCGGCTGCGGTAGGCGGTCGGGACGCGGCGCACGGGGATGGCGGCGGACTTCAGGCTGCGCACGGGCGGCGGGATCGGGTAGTCGCCGGTGAAGCAGGCCATGCACAGATCGTCGGCCTTCTGGCCGCTAGCGGACACCATGCCCTCCACGGACAGGAAGCCCAGGGAGTCGGCCCCAATGGACTCGCCGATCTCCTTCACGCTCATGCCGGTGGCGATGAGCTCGGCACGGGTGGCGAAGTCGATGCCGTAGAAGCACGGCCACATGACCGGCGGGGAGGAGATGCGCACATGGACTTCGGCGGCGCCGGCCTCGCGCAGCATCCGTACCAGGGCCCGCTGGGTGTTGCCGCGCACGATGGAGTCGTCGACGACGACGAGGCGCTTGCCCTCGATGACCTCGCGCAGGGGGTTGAGCTTGAGGCGGATGCCGAGCTGGCGCAGGGTCTGGGTGGGCTGGATGAAGGTGCGCCCCACGTAGGCGTTCTTCACCAGGCCCTGCCCGTAGGGGATGCCGGAGGCCTGGGCGTAGCCGATGGCGGCCGGGGTGCCCGACTCGGGCGTGGCGATGACGAGGTCGGCCTCCACCGGGTGCTCGCGGGCCAGGGCGGCGCCCATCTCGTTGCGCGAGGTGATGACGCTGCGCCCGGCGATGCGGGTGTCGGGACGGGCGAGGTAGACGTATTCGAAGACGCAGCCGGCCCGGCGGGCGGTGGCGAAGCGGGTGGAGCGCACGCCGTCCTCGTCGATCTCGATGAGCTCGCCGGGCTCGACCTCACGCACGAAGGCGGCGCCGATGATGTCGAGGGCCGCGGTCTCGGAGGCCACGGCCCAACCGTTGCCCAGACGCCCGAGCACCAGGGGGCGCACCCCGTGCGGGTCACGGGCGGCGTAGAGGGTGCCCTCGTCCATGAAGACCAGGGAGAAGGCGCCCCGCAGCATGGGCAGGACCCGGCGGGCGGCCTGGGGCACGCTCAGCGGGGCCTGCGCGCAGTAGGCGGCGTCGAGCTCGACTTCGTCGGTGAAGCCGGAGGTGAGGACGTCGGCGGCCGAGTCCCAGCCCTCCAGGGCGCCGCGCTCGGAGACGAGGTTGAGCAGGGCGGCCAGGACCGCGGTGTCCGTGGAGGAGCCGCGGCCCAGCTCGCCGCTGAGGTCCTCCCCGGAGGTGGAGTGCACGGCGTCCATGAGCTCGCGAGTGTTGGTGAGGTTGCCGTTGTGGACCAGGGCGAGGGTGGAGCCGGCCGCCGGACCGAGCATCGGCTGGGCATTCTCCCAGGTGGTGGCCCCCTGGGTGGCGTAACGGACGTGGCCCACGGCCATGTGGCCGGTCAGGTTGGACAGGGCCCGGTCGTCGAAGACCTGGGAGACCAGGCCCAGATCCTTGTAGACGAGGATCTGGGAGCCGTTGGAGGTGGCGATGCCGGCCGACTCCTGGCCGCGGTGTTGGAGGGCGTACAGGCCGAAGTAGGTCAGGCGGGAGACCTCCTCGCCGGGGGCCCATACGCCGAAGACGCCGCATTCCTCGCGCGGAGACGGCTCGAGCTCGTCGGAGTGGTCGTCGGGCAGCACCGTCAGGGTAGGAGCGTCCACGGGCGCCGTCAGGCCGGCCTGACCCAGCCGGCCGAGGGGCTCGGGGAACCCCGCCCGCGGGGCGAGGCCAGCGTCGTCGGGACGGTCACGAGTGGTCTGCATGGGGTTCTCACCGGTGCACACACGCACAGTCTTTCACGGCCCGGCCCCGTCTGCCCATCGGCGAGCACCGGGGCGGGCCCATTCGTTACCACGTCCCCACTCCCAGCCCCACCGGGGATCAGCTCGCGGGCAGGAGCTGGAAGCGAATGCCGGTGGCGGGGTCGGCGGTCAGCAGGCGGACCCGCACGCACTCACCCACCGGCAGGCCGCCGCCGGAGACTCCCTTGCCGGCGCGGATCTCGGTGACGACGGCGGGCTCGGCCAGGACGAGCTCGCCGCGCCCCTCGCGCTCGGAGGTGATGACGCCATTGAAGACCTCGCCCTCGTGACCGCGCAGCACCAGGGCCTCCAGGGCGGTCAGGGCGCCGCGTCCGATCGCCCGGGCGCGCTTGCCGGTCTGCTCCATGATGCCGGGCAGATCGGGCAGGGCCTGGAGCACCCATTCGGGCGCGGACCTGCCGGCGCAGGCGGCGATGCAGATCTCCTCGCCGTAGCGGTCCACGAGGCGGCGCAGCGGCGCGGTGACATGGGCGTAGCGCGCGGCGATCGCGGAATGAACGGCCTCCTCAGCGTCGGAGGCCTCGTCGTCGGCCGGGACGGCGACGCCGCCCGCGCCGAAGGCAAAGTAGCCCGACCCGCGGAAGAGGGACATGGCCTGGTCCATGAAGGCCGCATGGGCGGGCACGGCGTGGTCCAGGCCGCGCACGAGCTCGGGGTAGGGCTGGGCAGCGGGCCAGTCGATGCCCAGGGCCGCGGCCACGCGCCGCAGCCGGGCGTAGTCCTCGGGGCGTGCCGGCGGCAGGGTGCGCAGGATGCCGACGCCGCACTCGACCATGATCCGGGCGGCGCACATGCCGGTGAGCAAGGAGATCTGGGCGTTGTACTGCTCGGCGGGCACGGGCACGCGGTAGGCGAGCCGGTAGCCGCCCGTGGCCGAGGAGCCGTCGGGGCCGGCCGCGCTCGCCGCCTCCCGGGTTCCGGCCGTCCCCGCTGCGCCCGTCTCCGCTGCCTCGATGATCTGCTCGGGCGTGGTCATGCTGATGCCGCCGCGGGCGGCCTCCCGCTCCAGGCGCAGGCGGCCGATCTCAGACAGGAGCACGGGCAGGTCGGCGGGGACTGACGGCGGCAGGGAGCCCGCCTCGTCGATGGCGGCCTGGACCTGGCTGTAGCTGAGGCGCGCCCGCGAGCGCACGAGGGACCTCTCCACGCGGGCGGAGAGGACCTCGCCTCGAGCGTCGAGGTCGATGGTCCACAGGCAGGCCGGGCGGTCCATGTCCTCCAGGAGGGAGGCGGCGCCGTGGGAGAGGACCTCGGGGTGCAGGGGCGTAGCGGCGTCGGGGGCATAGATGGTCTCACCGCGGCGGCGCAGCTCGACGTCCAGGGCGCCGCCGGGAGTGACGAAGGTGGCCAGTGAGGCGATCGCGTAGTGGACGCGGTAGGCAGCCGCCGGCCCGGGCGCATCCCCGGTCGGCACGCCGGCGCGGTCGGTCTGCGCGGGCAGACGCTCCAGGAGTACCGCCTGATCGAGGTCCATAGAGCCGGGCGGGTCGATGGTGACCAGCTGCAGGTCACGGGCGTCACGGGCGCCGTCGGCCAGGAGACGGGCGGGACCGTCCTGCGCCCAGGCGGTGGCGGTGGCCTCGGCCTCTGCGAGAACCTCGGGTGGGAAGGCGGTGGGGGCCTCGTACTGCGCACGGAGCGCATCCAGGGCGCGGGCGACCTCGGCGGGCGGGGCGGTATAGGTGCTCAGGCGCGTACGACTCATGAGGCGAACCTACCGGGCGCAGGACGATTCGGGCCGGAAGGACTCTCAGAGCCTGACCACGGGCAGGTAGGCGGATAAGTCGCAGCGCTCGCCGGAGGCCTGCAGGGCGCCGCCAGCCAGGGCGTCCTGCCAGGTCAGCCGGCCGGTGGCCAGG
>NZ_JH470362.1:7337-10412 GCF_000239715.1 Actinomyces sp. oral taxon 849 str. F0330
CCTCGAGGGTGTAGCGCACGGCGGTGGCGGTCATCCGGCGCCGGGCGGCGCACTCGGCGGGGGCTCACGGAGTCGCTGGCACTGGCGGCGCCGGTTGCCCCTTCAGTCCCGTCGGCCGATCCGTCCCCGGACGTGTCCTGCTCCTGGGCCCACTGGCGCAGGGCCTGGGCGCCCGCCGCGGGGTCGATACGTCGTCTAGCAGCCATGACGCGAAGCCTATCTGCGACCAGCGCCGGGGCCGAGCGTGAGAGCTCATCAGGAGCCGACAACCACCTTTGGGAGCCGGACCAGGAGCGTTCCGGCCCTGGCTGGCCCTGACCTGCCCTAGCCGGCTCTGACTTGCCCTGACTGGCCCTGCCAGCCTTGCCGGCCCCGACGACGCAATGCAGGGCGGCCGGCCTCGCGCATCGGGAACTGCGTTTTCCATCCAGGACGTACTTCTCCCGCAAACGACTGAGGTCTGACCGTCGCCTTCTGCGGGAGAACGCAGTTCTCGATCGAAAAGTACGTCCCCGATCAGGGTCAGCACAGCACGACGGCGCCTCCCCTGCCGGTTCCTGCCCGGAGCAGGCCGGTGCAGCCCCTCCACGCGCCGGCCGCGTTCCTCCACAACGACGAGGACGGCCCGCCCAGATGGCGGGCCGTCCTCGTGACAGCGGTCGGTAACTGGATCAGGCGGCAGCAGCGGCGGGCTGCGCCTCGGCGGCGTCCTTACCGTCCTTGTTGCGCCCCAGGCCCTTGAGGAGGATGACCAGCGCGGTGCTGACCGCCGTCCCGACCAGGATCGCCAGGAGGAAGCCGCCGAAGTTGGTGATGGCGAAGGCGACGAACACACCGCCGTGGGGGGCGCGCGAGCCGACGTGCATGGCCATGGTCATCGCGCCGGTGACCGCACCGCCGGCCATGGTGGCCGGGATGACGCGCAGCGGGTCGGCGGCGGCGAAGGGGATGGCGCCCTCGGAGATGAAGGACAGCCCCAGCAGCCAGGCGCTGCGCCCGTTCTCGATCTCGGCCTTGGTGAACAGCCGCGAGCGCAGGAAGGTCGCGGCGGACATCGCCAGCGGCGGCACCATGCCGGTGGCCATGACGGTGGCCATGATCTCGTAGGGGGCGGTGTTGGTGGCGCTGGCGGCGGACAGGCCCGCGGTGCCGAACAGGTAGGCGGCCTTGTTGACCGGCCCGCCCAGGTCGAAGCACATCATGAGCCCGAGGATGATGCCGAGCAGCACGGCCGAGCCGCCCTCGGACATGGAGGTCAGTCCGTTCTGAAGCGCGGTCATGAGGGAGGCCAGGGGCAGTCCGAGAACCATGTACATGAGGGCGCCGACCACCAGCGTGGTGCCCAGCGGGATGATGACCACGGGCATGAGCCCTCGCAGCCAGGACGGCACATTGAGCCCTGCGAGCCAGGCGGCGAAGTAGCCCGCGAGGATACCGCCGACCAGGCCGCCGATGAACCCGGCGCCGACCTCGACCGCCACGACGCCCATGACGAATCCGGGCGCGATACCGGGCCGGCCGGCCAGGCCGAAGGAGATGTAGCCGGCCAGCGCCGGGACGAGGAAGGTCATGGCCGCCTTCCCCAGCAGGAACAGTGACCACCCGATGTACAGCAGCAGCCCGGACTGGGAGACGGAGATCGTCTCGGTGGCGACGACGTCACCCGCCGAGTTCTTGATCTCGTGGACGAACTCGCTGCCGGGAAGGTTCCACAGGGAGTAGTCGCTGATGGAGATCTTCTCGTAGAGGTTGGCGACGTCGTACCCGGCCAGGAGGAAGCCCAGGGCGATGAGCAGACCGCCGGCGGCCACGAAGGGGATCATGTAGGACACGCCGGTCATGACGGAGCGCTGGAGGCGCCGCGCCCAGTGCTCGGAGCCCTCCTCGCTCTCCTCGCTGGACTCGCTGCCGGCGGGCACGCGGGCGGCGCTCGGGTCGTCGGCCGCGGCCAGCGCCTTGTCCACCAGGGAGCCTGCATCGTTGACGGCGGCCTTGACGCCGACGTCGATGACGGGCTTTCCGGCGAAGCGCTCGCGTCCCTTGACGGGCAGGTCGTGGGCGAAGATGACGGCGGTGGCCCGCTCGATGAGGTCGGGATCGAGGGCGTCGATCTTGCCCGAGCCCTGGCCTTCGATGGCCACGGTGATGCCGCGGTCCTTGCCCGCCTGCTCCAGGGCCTCGGCGGCCATGAAGGTGTGGGCGATACCGGTGGGGCAGGAGGAGACGCCCACGATGACGGTCTCGCCCGCCGCGGGGACCGACGACGCCGCGGGCGCCGCCGCGGTCTTGGAGTCCTCGGCCGACTCCGCCGCCCCGGCCTGGCTCTCCTCAGCATCTCCCCCGTCGTCGAGCAGCTCGGGCTGGACCTGTCCGGTGACGATCCGGGCGATCTCCTCGGCGTCGGCGGCCTGGCGCAGCGCGTCGGTGAAGTCGGACTGCATGAGGCCACGGGCGAGCTTGGCCAGGAGCTGGAGGTGGAAGTCGTCGGCGCCGTCGGGGGCCGCGATCATGAAGATGAGGTCGGCGTCCCGGCCGTCGGCAGCCCCGAAGTCGACCGGCTGCGCCAGGCGGGCGAAGCCGAGGCTGGGGGCCAGGACGTGGGAGCTGCGGCAGTGCGGAATCGCGATGCCCCCGGGGATCCCGGTGGGGGCGGTCGACTCACGCTTCTTGGCGTCGGCGGCCAGGCCGTCGGGGCTGGAGGCCCTCCCGGCCCCGGCCACGGTGGCGGCCAGGAACTCGATGACGTCTTCCTTGCCCGGGCCGGCGTCGGCGTCGAGCGCGACCAGCTCGGGGATGATCAGTGGGGTGTTCTCGGTCATGGTCTTCCTTGGTGTCCGAGGTGCTGCCGTCCGGTGGGCGGCGGTTGCGTGTCAGGGGTGCTTGAGGCGGTCAGGGGCGGTTCGGCGGGTGGTTGTCGTGCAGCGGACGGGTAGGAGGTTGTGGGTAGGTCGGGCTGGTCGGAGGCGGTCGGTTCGATCGGTGTCGGCGACCGCCGGCGACCGCCGGTGACAGCCGGAAACAGTCGGCTGAGGACGGCGGCCCGGGCGTTCCCGTCGGCACCGCCGCTGCCGGCTC
>NZ_JH470362.1:10432-12249 GCF_000239715.1 Actinomyces sp. oral taxon 849 str. F0330
TGGCGTGCTAGGCTCCGTCGGCGGTCACCAGGACGGCGCCGGCGGGGCCGAGCGTCACCATGACGGCGCCGATCCCCAGGCCCACCAGCAGGCGGGCGGCGTCGACGACGGGGCCGTAGTTCCCTTCGACGGCCCCCTCCTCGAGGGCCATGGCGCGCTCGGCCGGCAGGCCGGCGAGCTGGCCGAGCTCCTCGCCGTTGGGCTTGATGAGGTCGGGAGCCGAGTCGGGCAGCTCTGCGGCCAGGGCCGCGAGGGGCTCGTCGGAGGTGTCGACGGCGATGCGCAGTCCCGGGGCGGCCTCGCGCAGGAGCCCCACCAGGCGGGCGTACCAGTTGGTCGGCACGCCCGGCGGCAGGGAGCCGGACATGACCGCCCAGTGGTGGGGGGATGCGCCGGCCGGAAGCGGCGTGGTCGCCAAGGTCTCCAGGAGGGCGTGCTCGACGGCGGCGATCTCCTCCTCGCTCAGGCCCGCTCCCAGCTCGTTGAGCTTGGTGGTGGTGCCGTCGGGTTCGGTGACCGCGGTGTTGATGCGGGCGGCGCCGGCCACCGGCACCGGGTGGACGGTGAGCCCGGGAAGCTCGAGCGCTCCCAGGGCGGTGAGGATGGGGTCGTGCTCGGCGGCGGGAAGGACGGCGGTGGCGGCGCGCCCGGAGTTGGACAGGACGCGGGCGACGTTGACGCCCTTGCCCCCGGGCTCCATGACCACGTCGGTCAGGCGCTGGACAGCGCCGCGCTGGAGGGGCCCGGCCAGGGAGACGGTGCGGTCGAGTGACGGATTGGGCGTGAGGGTCAGGATCATGCGACAAGGACCTCTGTTTCGGTGGTGGCGAGCTGTTCGGTCAGTGCGGGCGGGAGCTCGACGTCGGTGACCAGGAGGTCGACGTCGTCGAGGGTGGCGAAGGAGACCAGGTGCTCCTGGCCGATCTTGGTGGAGTCGACCAGGGCCACCACCTGGCGGGCGCTGCGCACCATGGCGCGTTTAACGGTGGCCTCGTCGGGGTCGGGCGTGGACAGCCCGTGGGCGGCGCTGACGCCGTTGGCGCCCAGGAGGGCGACGTCGACACGCAGGGTGGAGAGGGCCTCGACGGCCTCAGGGCCGACGGCGGCCTGGGTGAGGCCGCGCAGTTGGCCACCCAGGATCCGCACCCGGGTATGTCCGGCGGCGGTCAGGGAGGCGGCGGTCAGGACGGAATTGGTGATGATGGTCAGGTCGCCCCCGGCGGGCAGGAGGCGGGCAGCGGCACCGGTGGTGGTGCCGGCGTCGACCAGGAGGGTGGTGCCGGGCTCCGGGTCCAGCCGTTCCAGGGCGGCGCGGGCGATGGCCTGTTTGGCGCAGATGTTGACCTGTTCGCGCTGGGTCACGCCGGTCTCCGGCAGGGCGGGGGCGGGGATGGCGCCGCCGTGGACCTTGCGCAGGGAGCCGTTGCGGTCCAGGGCGGCCAGGTCGCGGCGGATCGTCTCGGGGGTGACGTCGAAGTGCTCGGCGAGCTCGGCGACCAGGACGCGCCCAGCGCCGCGCACCTGCTCAACGATCTGGCGGTGCCTGTCCTCGATGCGCATGTTCACCCCTGACGTCGGTGTCGTTGGCCGGAAATGCCTGTTCGGGCATCAACCAGACCCATAATGTCTGAACAGACATGAGCATATGTCCGTTCAGACAGTCCCGTCTACCCCTGAGTGACTCACAATACATTTTATAGATTGCTCTGAGAACAGGGGCCGCCCTCAGGCCTGAAGTTGCCGGCGCAGGATCAGGTAGCCGCCGACGGCGAGCAGGGAGAGCGCGAGCGATCCCGCGTTGAGCGAGGCGCCGGTAC
>NZ_JH470362.1:12715-20887 GCF_000239715.1 Actinomyces sp. oral taxon 849 str. F0330
CGGGCCGCAGCCGGAGCACCGGTGCCGGTCGTGCCGACGGGTTGGGGCTGCGCAGCCGCGGAGGGCTCGGCTCCGCCACCGGCCTGCGGGCCGGGCGCGTTGTCATCGCCGTCGCCTGTGTCGACGGCGACCTCGACCGAGAAGCTGTTGAGGACCGCGCCCGCGGAGTCGACGGTCTCAACGGCGACCCACCGGCAGGTGGCGGCCTGAATCGTGCGGCAGGTTCGGGTGGGGGCGTCGGCCGGAACCGCGAGGTCGAAGACGGCCTTGCCGGTGGTCGGACCGGTGGGGTCGACGGTCAGGTCGATGTCCCGGCTGAGGATCTCCTTGCTCCCGGCGCTCACGCGCACGCGGTGGGCGCCGGCGGCCTGCTCGGAGGCGTTGGTGTAGGCCAGGGAGTCCATGGTCACCGTGACCGCCCCGGCGCCTGCGGCCGAGGGCGCCGCGCTCATCGCGACCTGCCGCTTGGAGTAGCCGGCCTTGACGGGTTGGTCGCCGAAGGAGGCCAGGTAGGCGGAGGTGACGTCGCGGTCGAGGACGCCGGTGTTGGTCGACGGCTTGTCCTTGAAGACCGTGTAGCCGTCGCCGCCGGTCAGCAGGAAGGAGTTCGAGGCGACGACGACCGTGTCCTCGTCGGCCAGCGGCTCGCCGTCAACCCGGATCTCGCGGATCACGGGGGCGGCGGAGCCGCCCGGGGTACTCGCCTCGGTGAGGACGTCGACATTGCTGGACAGCCCCAAAGTGAGCACGGGCCGGCTGGAGCCCGGCTGCCACTGCTGGGACAGGAGTGTCCTCAGCTCGGCGCCGGTGAGGGTCGTGTAGGCCATCTCGTTGCCGAAGGGCTGGACGGTGTAGGCCTCCCCGGAGGTCAGGACGCCGTCGCCCTCGGTACCGGAGGCGGCGTAGCGAAAGTCGGCGCGCACGCCGCCTGCGTTCATGATGCCGACGTACCTGGTGGAGCCGGCCGGCTGGATGTCGGTGGCGAGCCAGCTGCGGAAGGACTCGGCGATGAGGTTGGAGGCGGTGGACTCGGTGCCGCGGTTGGCGCCGGGGCCGGTGCCGTCGGAGCCGCGCAGGAAGTCCGATCCGATCCTGGCCAACGGCTTACCGCCCTCGGTGGCGGAGTCCTTCTCCGCCTGGGCGACGATCCCGGCCATGCCGTAGGCGTCGGTGGTGCAGTTCGAGCCGCGCAGGTCCTCGTTGTCAGCGCGGACCACGGCGGTCCTCCTGGTGGCGGGGTCGTAGCTGAGGCGGATGCGTCCGAGGGCCCAGCCGTAGTGGTCGGCCTGGACGACGGCGATCTGGTTGCCCTCGACTCCGGTGACGGTCTGGGCGAAGGGCACGTGGGTGTGGCCGGAGAAGACCGCGTCGACGCTGCCGCCGAAGCTGGTGGCGGTGGTGGCGGCGTCCTCGTGGCTGAGGACAACGACGACGTCGGCCTCGCCGTTGGCGGGGTCTCCGTCCTTGAGTTCGGCGGCGCGGGCGTTGGCGGTAGCGACGGCGGGGCTCAGGGAGAGGGTGGACAGGGCCGAAGGCGACACGAGGGTGGGCAGCTCGTCGGTGACGACGCCGACGAAGCCGACGCGTACGCCGCCGACCTCCTTGATGAAGGCGCCCCGTCCGTTGCCCTCGGCGGCAAGGGGCGCCGAGCCGGAGACATTGGCGGCCAGGATCGGGAAGTTCGAGGCGGGCAGGATGCGGTCCTCGAGGTCGGTCAACCCCTGGTCGAGCTCGTGGTTGCCCAGGGCGGAGGCGTCCAGGGACATCGCGTTGAGCGCCTCGATGGTGGGGCGGTCCTGGAGGATGGAGGAGACGTAGGCCGATCCACCCACGGAGTCGCCGGCGGAGACGAACAGGGTGTTCGGGTTGGAGGCGCGGGCGGCGGAGACCTCGCAGGCCAGGGTGACGGCGCCGGGGTCCTCGACGGACGTCTGCCCGGTGTCGCGGTCCGTCTGGGTGGTGCGGGAGATGTGGCCGTGCAGGTCGGTGATGCCCAGCAGGTCGATGGTGGTGGCAGGAGCGGCGTCGTCGGCGGGAGCAGCCGGAGCAGCGGGAGGCACGGGAGGCACAGCCGGTTCATCGGCGCCGGCGGGCGGGGTGAGGGGGCCGAGGGATGTCAGGGCGAGTCCGCAGATGACGGCGCAGGCCCGGGCGGCACGGGAGGGAAGCAGTCGCATGTCGTTCCTTCGTCATTCTCTGTCAGGCGCAGAGCGGTGATCGGGATGGCGGTACCAATGGGTGGAGGGACGGAGGCGGGCGGGCAGGACATCGCCAACCGTATGCGTCTACAAGGATCGGCGCAGCCCTTTTTCACGGATTTGGGCTATCTCCTCCGATCGACGCCGTGCCCGCCGCCCCGGAGTCGGGGCGGCGGGCACAGCCGTCGGTTTTCTCACCGCTGCGTCAGGCTGCATCCGGCTGCGTCAGCCTGCGTCAGTCGGCCTGCCGTCTGCGCCGCAGGATGAGATAGCCGCCGATGACGAGGGTCAGGGCGATCACGCCGGAGCCCAGGGACACCCCGGTGCGGGCCAGCGACCAGCTGCCCGAACCGTTGGTCGACCTGCCACTGGTTCCTCGGGCCTCCGCCCCTCCGGCGCTTCCCCCGCTCGCAGATGGAGGCAGACCACCGACGCCGACCGGCGCCGTCGGACTGGCAGCGGTCCCGCCGTCGGGTACGGCCGTCGGGTTCTCGCTCGGGACCGCACCGGAGCCGCCACCGGACTCCTCACCTCCCGGCCCCTGGGAGGCAGTTCCCCCTGCCCCGGGGACCGGCGTCGTCGGGTCGGCGCCGACTGTTGGCTCGGCACTCGGCGCCGGGGTTGGCGATGTCGTCGCGGACGGTTCCGGCTGCGCACCGGGCGTGGCCGACGGCGTCGCCCCGGAGCTCGCGTCGGCCGGCACCTCGACGTAGAAGCTGTTGAGAACCTGGCCGACGCCGTTGACGGACTCGAGAGTGACCCAGCGGCAGGTCGTGGCCTCCGCGCTGCGGCAGGCGCCGGTGGGCGCGTCGGCGGGAATCGTGAGGTCGAAGCTCGCCTTGCCGGTAGTCGGTCCGGTGGGATCCACGGTCAGATCGATGTTCTGACTGAAGAACTCCTTGTCCCCGGATACGGCGCGCACGCGGCGGGCTTCGAGGACCTGCTCGGCGGGGTGGGTGTAGGCCAGGGAGTCCATCATCACCGAGACCGTGTCCGTACTTGCACCCTTGAGCGTCATACTCACGCCCACCTGGCGCTTGGCGTAGCTCGGCTTGAGCAGCTGATGGTTGAAGGAGGCTAGGTAGTTGGTGGTGATGTCGCGTCCGAGCGATCCGACGTTCACGACCCCGCTTCCGTTGGGGAGTGTGAAGCCGGCGCCACTGGTGAGCAGCTCGGTGGTGGAGGCCACGACCACCGTGTCCGTGTCCTCCAGGATCCGTCCGTCCACCCTGACCTCGCGAATCGAGGGGGCGGCGCCGTCCTCGCTCTGGGAGGCGGCGTTTACGATGACGTCGACGTTGGCGGACAGTCCCAGCTGGAGAGCCGACGGATCCGCTCCGGGGCGCCACTGCTGGGCAATAAGCGCCTTGAGGTCGGCACCGGTGATGGAGAGGTAGCCCATTGCCTTGTCATCCGGGGAGACATTACGGACCTCGTCGACCGTGAAGAGGCCGTCGACCTGATCTGCGGGCACCTCTCCGTGATAGTTCCCGGTTCTCTTGTACCGGAAATCGGCTTTGAGGTCGTCGGCCCGGACTACTCCCACATAGTGCGTGGAGGCCGGCGGTTGCTCCATGGGATCAATGTCGGCGAGCCAGTATCGGTAGGACTCGGCCACCAGGTCGGCCGCCGTGGACTCGGTGCCGGTGTGGACTCCGGGAGTCACACCATCCGAACCACGCAAGTAGTCGGCGCCGAGCTGCGCCACCGGCCGCGCGGCCCCCAGATCCATCATCTTGTTGTATCTCTTATATGAGAAGATATCGACGCCGCCGAAATCGTCTTCATGGCAGTATTCCTGCTTCAGATCTCGATTCTCCACGTTGACGACAGAGACCTTCTTGGTGTCCCGGTCGTAATTGAGCCGAACCATCCCGAGCTTCAGACCGTAGTGGTCGGGCTGGACGACGGCGATCTGATTGCTCTCGACCCCGGTCACCGTCTGCGCGTAGGAGACGTGGCTGCGTCCGGCGACGACGGCGTCGACGTTCTTGGAGAAGCTCGTGGCCGTGGAGGCCGCGTCCTCATGACTGAGCACGACGACGACGTCGGCCTCACCATTGGCGGGGTCACCATCCTTGAGCTCGGCGGCGCGGGCGTTGGCCGTGGCCACCGCCGGGGCGACCGTGAGCTGTGCCCGGGTGGAGGAGGAGACCAACTTGGGCAGCTCATCGGTCACCACACCGATGAAGCCGACCCGCACCCCGTCGACCTCCTTGATGAAGACCCCGCGACCGTCCCCCTCGGCGCTCAGGGCATCCGAGCCGGACACGTTCGCCGCCAGAATGGGGAAGTCAGAGGCGGGCAGGATTTTGTCCTCGAGGTCCTTCACCCCGCCGTCGAGCGCGTGGACCCCCAGGGCTGAGGCATCCAGCTCCACCATATTGAGCCCACTGATAACGGGCTGGTCCTGCAGGAAGGAGGACACGTGGGGCGAGGCCCCGATGTTGCCGCCGGAGGAGACGACGAGCGTATTGGGGAAGTCTTCTCGAATCCCACGGACAGCGCACTCGATCCCGACCAGGCCGGGGTCCTTGGGGAGGTCGTACTCCTCGGTGTCCAGGTTGAACCCGCTCGTCTCCAGGTAGTGACCGTGAAGGCCGGCCAGGCCCACCAGCTTGATGCCCACCTTGTTACCCGGATCATCGGCCCCCGGAGCCTGTCAGCACCGTCGGGAGGTTTCTCCACAGCGGCAGCCGGCGGCATGAGGGATGCTGCCGGAACCGCGACCATGGGGCTCAGTGCAGCCATCACCAGAGCGCTCAACGCTGAACAGACTCGTGCTCCCCGAGCTGGAAGTATTCCCATGTCAATCCTCGCGGGACGTAGGGATGGAGATCGGGATCATGTGAGGAGAGGAACATCTCCACGGTACGCCCCTTCCATGATTTTGTCAGTGTTTTTACGATCTCATCCGATCGGTAGGTTGCCCGATCGTGACCGCGCGCCCCCACTAGCACAACAACGACGGCGTCCGCCACCTCCTTCTCAGAGGCGACGGACGCCGTCGCTATGGGCGCGAGCCCGGATCAGCCAGGTATCAGACGATGCCGTGGGCGATCATGACGTCGGCAACGCGGGTGAAACCGGCCGCGTTGGCGCCGAGCACGTAGTCGCCGGGGCGGCCGTACTCCTCGGCCGCGGCGACGCAGGAGTCGTGGATGTCGGCCATGATGCCGGTCAGCTTGGCCTCGGCGGTCGCGAAGTCCCAGCGGGTGCGGCCGGCGTTCTGCTCCATCTCGAGGGCGGAGGTGGCCACGCCACCGGCGTTGGCAGCCTTACCGGGACCGAACAGGATGCCGGCCTTCTGGAAGGCCTCGACCGCCTCGGGGGTCGAGGGCATGTTGGCGCCCTCGGAGACCACTCCGCAGCCGCCCCGCAGCAGCGTGGCCGCGGCGTCGCCGTCGAGCTCGTTCTGGGTGGCGCAGGGCAGGGCGACGTCGCCGGGGACATCCCACACCGAGCCGCTGGTGACGAGGCGGGCGCCGGGGCGGCGCTCGACGTAGTCGGCCACGCGGCCGCGCTCGACCTCCTTGACCTGCTTGAGCAGCTCGAGGTCCACACCGGCCTCGTCGACGACGTAGCCGGAGGAGTCGGAGAAGGTGATGGGGGTGGCGCCGAGCTGCTGGGCCTTCTCGATGGCGTAGATCGCCACGTTGCCGGCACCGGAGACGAGGACCTTCTTGCCCTCGAGGGACTCGCCCTTGGTGGCGAGCATGGACTGGGCGAAGAGCACGGTGCCGTAACCGGTGGCCTCGGTGCGCACGAGGGAGCCGCCCCAGGCCAGGCCCTTACCGGTGAGGACACCGGCGTCGTAGGAGTTACGCAGGCGCTTGTACTGGCCGAACATGTAGCCAATCTCGCGGCCGCCCACGCCGATGTCGCCGGCCGGCACGTCGGTGGACGGGCCGATATGGCGGGCCAGCTCGGTCATGAAGGACTGGCAGAAGCGCATGACCTCGGCGTCGGAGCGGCCGTGCGGGTCGAAGTCGGAGCCGCCCTTGCCGCCGCCGATGCCCTGTGCGGTCAGGGCGTTCTTGAAGATTTGCTCGAAACCGAGGAACTTGATGATGCCGGCGTTGACCGAGGGGTGGAAGCGCAGACCGCCCTTGTAGGGGCCCAACGCCGAGTTGAACTCGATGCGGAAGCCGCGGTTGACGTGGACCTGACCGGCGTCGTCAACCCACGGCACTCGGAACATGATCTGACGCTCGGGCTCGACGATGCGCTCCAGGAGGGCGCCCTCGGCGTAGTGGGGGTGCTTGGCGATGACGGGACCGAGTGACTCCAGCACCTCGTGGACGGCCTGGTGGAACTCGACCTCTCCACGGTTGCGAGCCACAACCTGCTCGTAGACCTTCTCGACAACGTCCTGCATGAGGGACTCCTTCGCCTAGCGGATTAGCTCAGCACCTGGCTGGTCGCCGCGGCGCCGCGAGAAGACTTCCACCGAGACGTTCACTGAGACGAAACATCTCGCTATCCGGAGGAAACATAGGCGCCGAAAAGGCCGCATTTCGGACGATAATGCAGCCGAGGTCACAGCTCTCGGATGATCCTGTTATGAACGGTGAACAGTATTCGGACACCTCCGGCGGCTCATCCGGAGCGGCCCGCTACACCCATGGCCACGGGGCGGCGGTCCTCAACGCGCATTCACGTCGTGGCGCCGAGGACTCGGCCGCCTACCTCCTGGGCCGCCTGCGCGCCGGGATGGATCTGCTCGACGTCGGCTGCGGGCCTGCGACCATCACCGCGGACCTGGCCGCCCGAGTGGCTCCCGGACGCGTTGTCGGCCTGGATGCCGCCTCTGGCGCACTTAAGGCGGCCCGAGCGACGCTGGCCGAGCGGGATCTGTCCGCGAGGGTGGAGCTCACCGACGGGGACGTCATGTCTCTGCCCTTCAACGACGGTACCTTCGACGTCGCCCACGCCCACCAGGTCCTCCAGCACCTCAGCGACCCGGTGGGCGCCCTGACCGAAATGCGACGGGTTACCCGCCCCGGTGGGATCGTGGCGGTGCGCGACGCCGTCTACTCCGCTATGACCTGGTTCCCGGAGTCCGAGGGCATGAGGCTGTGGCGTTCGGTCTACATGGCCACGGCACGAGCCAACGGGGGCGAACCCGACGCCGGAAGCCGGCTGCTCGCCTGGGCCCGCCAGGCGGGGTTCACTGAGGTGACGGCCTCGGCCTCCACCTGGTGCTACGCCACTGCGACCGACCGCGCCTGGCAGTCGACGACCTGGGCGCAGCGGAGCCTGAGCTCCTTCGGGCCGCAGGCGGTGGAGCTGGGGCTGGCCAACAGCACCGACCTGGAGACGATGGCCCGGGCCTGGCGGCAGTGGGGCGGCAGCGAGGACGCCTGGTTCGTCGTCGTGCACGGCGAGGTCATTGCCCGTGCCTGACGGCGGACGCACGAGATCGGCCGGCACCGTGAGTCTTCGTGCCGGCCGGTGAGGAGGGCGGCTCCGGCATCGGGCACTGTCGGGGCCAGGACCATCGCGCCCTGACGGCCGCTAGGCCGCCACCCCACGCCCCATCGGCAGACGAGGCAGCCAACACCGCGCTATCCACATCATGGTCGCCGCGGCACCGGGGCGGGATCAGGCGCCGAGTCCCCAGATCGAGGCCGCGCCCGGCGCAGTGAAGCGGAAGCCGGAGGCGAGCAGCGTCTGGGGGACCGCACGCTGGGAGGCACCGAGCAGCTCGGCAAGCATGCTGCCGATGCCTCCGGTACCGCCGGCCGCCCCGCCCCTCCCCGCCCAGTCCAGCAGGGCCTGGGGCACCACCGCTATCGAGGGCGGGCCGCAGGCGCGGGACAGTAGCCGGTGGAGGTCGCGGTTGCGCAGAGGCTCGGGCGCGGTCAGGTTGACCGGCCCTCGGATGTCGTCGTGCTCGATGGCCCATAGGAGGCCGGCCGCGGCATCCTCCAGTCCGATCCACGGCTGCCACTGATCGCCACGGCCGAGCCGG
>NZ_JH470362.1:21386-25323 GCF_000239715.1 Actinomyces sp. oral taxon 849 str. F0330
GGGGCGCTTGACAGACACACCACGGCTCTGGCCCCCTCCAGGGCGCCGGGCGCCAGGATGCGCTCGACGGGGGCCCACCAGGCGTGCTCTCTGCCGGAGGCATCAATCTCGATGCCCTCCCGCGATGCCTTGCCCGGTCCGCTGCGGTGGAGGATCCGGATCCTCCAGCCACTGTCCCGGGCCATATCCGCCAGGCGGGAGCCGATGAGGCCCGCGCCGGCCACGACGAGCAGCCCCGGGCCGCTGCGGCGGCCGGGCGGTGCTGAGGGGATCGCGTGAGTGCCCATTGACCCCACCCTAGGCCCTCGGCCGCCCCTTGGGCCCGCCCGGCCTCGTCTGCGCCCCTGGCGCCAGCGCCGGGGGCAGGAGGAAGGACCACTCCCCCTGGGTGAGGAGTGAGCCGCGTCAGGCCGTAGAATGCGCAAGATTCGCGCCCACTCCTTTAGGCTCGCCTCAATGCTCGAACACGCCCCCGCCTCCCGCTCCTCCGTGATGGACCTGCTGGCTCTGCGCTCCGTCATCGAGCTTCCCATAGCCCAACGCCATGTCCTAGACCCCGAGATCCTGCGAACGGTGGCCGCCGTCGATCGAGTCGGAGACCTGACACGTTTCAACGTCGCAGAGGTCCCCGAGCTCGCCCGCGTCTCCAGCCCCGAGGAGCTGCTGACCCCCGACGAACGCGGCTGGGCACTGGGGCACGCGCTGTCGCTGGCCGTTGAGCACGGGCAGCGCCTGTGGCTGAGCGAGGTGAGCCCGGAGCAGCTGGAGCGGCTGCGGGCGGTTCTGGGCGAGACGCTCGTCCACATCGCTTCGCTGGACGAGTCCGCGGGGGCCAGAGGAGACGATCTCGCCGACGAGTCCGCCCCAGCGGGCGAGCGCGCTGTCGTCGCCGTGAGCCCGCGACGCCTGCTGGACGGGTGGGCCACCGGGACGCCTGAGCAGATCGGCTACCTGCGCACCGTCCTGGAGGGCACCGACCCGCTGCGGGTCTCGCGGCACACCCTGGCCGCCCTGCACGAGGCGGAGGTGGACCTGGTGCCGCGCTCCGGTATTGTTCGGCTCCTGCACAACCCGCGCTTCCTCGCCTACGCGGCCGTGTTCATCTACTCCTCACTGCGGGCGCTGCCGGCCGTCTACGCCCCCGGCTTCCGCGGAAACCTCTGGGTGCTGTGGACCATCGACATTGTCACCGCAGTGCCCTACGCATGGGGCATCATCGCAATGGTCGCGGGCCGGCGCCGCCGCATCCGTTTTGCCGGCTTCCTCGTCACCCTCATCACCTTCGTGTTGCCTTACGTGTACTTCTTCTTCGCGGGCAGCCACGGCGACGGCAACCACTACCCCGGCTGGGTCATCATGGTGGTCATCGGCCTGGTACTGGCCACCTTCCTGCTCGAGGGCGGGCACTGGCTGCGGGACGTGGCCGTGGCCAGGGGCCTACGCGCCTCCCAGACCGGCTGAGGACCGCGCTGCCCGCGGATACAACGAAGCGGCCACCCGCCTGATGGTCAAGTGGCCGCTGTGCGGATTGTTGCCGACTGGTGAGCCTTTGCCACCAGGAGGCGCAACCGGATGGCTATGCGGTCGGTGCCGTGGCCGACTCCGCACCGCGGATCGATCGCAGGAGCCCGGCGAGCAGAAACCACCCGCCGGAAACGATGACAACGGCGACCAGACCGAGGGGCCGGTGGGGGTGGATCGCCACGAGCCAGCAGGTGGCCAGGAACCACACCGCCACCGCGCCAATATTGAGGGCGCGGAAGCGCTTGACTCGCGCCGGGTGCGCGTAGTGGGTGGGGACGAGGGTGAGCACCACGAAGATGAGAGTGACGACGATGTTGAAAACCGCCGGCGTGCTCAGGACGTAGAACATAAGGGCCACGATGTTCCAGGCCGCCGGGAAACCCACGAAGTAGTAGTCGGTGGACTTCCACTGCTTGTTGGCGTAGCAGAACATCGACGAGCTCAGGATGAGTGCCATGAGCAGGCCCGCCACCGGCCTGGGCCCCATCGGCAGGGCCACGTACATGAAGACCGCCGGGATGAAAGTCCAGGTGAGGTAGTCGACGACGATATCCACGATGCCGCCGTCGAACCAGGGGATGATCTCAGAGACCTTGGCGCGCCGGGCCAAAGTTCCGTCCACGCCGTCGACGACCAGGGCGACGAGGAGCCAGAACCACATCCAGGTGAACTCCCTGCGGGGGTTGATGGTGGCCAACATGGCCAGGCTGGCCCACACCAGTCCCGACATGGTCAAGATGTGTACTGCCCAGGCGGCGACACGGGCCCGTGCCGGGTACTGCGCCGTCGACACAAATGTCCCCTCTCAGTGGATGAACTGACGACGGGAAGTCTATGCGGTTCACAGCCCGATCACATATTCGCACGGGTCGTTCTCTCCATAAACGCGTATGAGCCTCCGAGCGCCCCAATTTGGGCACGCCCTCGCCCCCGAAACGGTGTGTCCCCGCACCTGCTGGTACGGGGACACCTGGCCGCTACGCGCCCGCGGGCACTCACAGGAGATGACTCACATGCTCACGTGGCGGAAGTCGAAGGGGTAGATCCCCATGGGGTTCCAGTGTGCGACGAGCCGTGCTCCGGTGGCCGCGCCGTGGGCCCACAACTCACTGGCGATGACGACGCCGCCGCCCTCCAGCTCGCTCAGGCCCAGGCGGTGGTGGCCATCGATATAGTCATCGGCCTGCTCCACCGGGTAGAGGGCCAGGTCGGAGGCGGGGACGGAAAGACTGGCCAGCTGCTCATCGAGGCCGGCCAGGTCGTGTCCGGCGATCCCGTAGCGGCTCGCCAGCTCGTTGACGTCACGGCGCGCGATGGCGGCGACGAACTCCTGGACCTCGGTGTAAATCTGACGGCGCAGCTCCTCATTCCCCCAGGGGGCCGGGGCCGGTTCCTCGTCGGGCGCCTCTTCGGAGTCGCGCCCGGCGGAGCCGTCGACCGCCTCGCCGGGATGCTCGGCGGGTTCGGAATGCTCCGCGGCGGGTTCGGAGTGCTCCACGGCGGGCTGCTCGGCGGAAGCGCCCTGGGCGGCACCATCCTCGGGGGAGTCCTCGGGCGTCGAGTCGGTCGGCGCGGAGATGGGCTCGGAAGCGGAGGCGCCCTGGGCCTCCGCAGAGGGCACATCGGCCATGTGAACCGTCTCCGCCGTGTCCTGTGCGTCCGCGGCGGGCGGCACCGCGCCCTCGACGGAGGCTGCGTACCAGGGGATCTCCGCCTTCGCAGGCTCAACGGGCTCCCCGGAGGGGGTCGAGTCCGTCTGCTGGCCGTCGTGACCCGCGGCGTCCACCGGGGTCCGCGCGGAGACCGCCACATGTTCCCAGGCCTCGCCGGAGGCGGCGATCGGCTGCTGCTCGGGGGCATCGGCCCGGGCCGGTTCGGGCCCCTCGGGATGAGCGACAGTCTCACCGGTGGGTGCGGCCACGGGCTCACCACCGGCGTGCTCGACGGCGGGGACCACCACCGGCTCGTACGCCGACTCGGCCATCCCGGAGGACTGCGCCGCCCGGGGCGGTGAGGCAGGAGTGGAGACGGTATCGATGCCTCCCTCGGAAGTCGCCTCAGTGGCCGCCTCACCAGTTCGTTCGACAGCCGCTCCGGTGCCCGGATCGGCCGGGGTCTGGGAGGTGTCGGCCACGTGTCGGGCCCTTAGCGCGTTGGCCGAGCTCGTCCGAGTCCCCGGGACGGCGGGCATCTTGACGACGTCCTCGGGCTCCTGGGCGGGGCGCTCGCCCGTGGCGGGGCTGTGCGCCGATGCCTCCTCGGTCTGCTTCTGCTGGACATCCTCGGGCTCCTGGGCGGGGCGCTCGTCCGCAGCGGGCGCCGTGACGGGAGCAGCGGCTGCCTCGACCATCGACGGCGTCGAGACGGCCGGCGCAGTCACCTCGCCGTCCACGAGGCTCTGATCGACGGGGAA
>NZ_JH470362.1:25579-35687 GCF_000239715.1 Actinomyces sp. oral taxon 849 str. F0330
GACTCCCCCGCCTCGGGAGCGGAGACAGGGGTGACGATCTCGACCTCGGCGACGTACTCCTCCGCCTCGGTCATCTTCGTCACGGATTCCGCGGTGGTCTCGGCAGCGGATTCATCCTCGGTCTCATCAGGAGCGCCCAGAGAGCCCTCTGGGGCGGCCACCGGAGCCCCCTGCGCCTCGACCGGCACGTTCTCCTCTACCGCGGCAGCGGGCTGGGCGGAGTCGGCGGTGGCCTGCGCGGGCCCGGTTCCGACTGCCGAGCCGGCCGACGCGGCAGGAGCCGACGGGACCGAGGCACCGGAGGGCACCGGCGCCTCCCGCCGTTCGGGGGATGCCTGCTCCGAGGACCCTGCCTGCTCTGCCAGCCCTGCTGGCTCAGTGACCTCAACCGGTTCGGCGGGTCCGGCCGCCTCGACGACCTCGGGCGCCCGGGGCGCCCCGGAGGGCTCTTCCGAGGCCGGACCCTCGTCCGCCAGAACGTCTTGTGCGGGCTGCGCGGCGACGTCACGCACCGGATCGGGATCGATGTACTGGCGCCGCTCCACGCCCACCCGGGTGAGCTGGCCCGCAAGGATCTCCGGGCGGCCGAGGTAGTCCCAGACCTCGCCGGGGCCCGAGCGCAGGCTCAGGGACGGGGCGTCGAGAACGGCCACCCCGCCGTCGGGCAGGAAGCACAGGAACAGGCCGGTCATCTCACCGGTAGCGGCGTCCCACAGGCGCGCGGTGCCGTCCTCGGAACCGGTGAGGATCCGGGTGCCGTCGGGGCTCCACTGGGCGTCGGTGACGCCGAAGCGGTGACCGGCCAGGGACAGGACGATCTTGCCGGAGACCTCGTCCCACACGCGCACGACGCCGTCGTCGAAGCCGGCCAGGACCCGAGTGCCGTCGGGGCTCCAGGCGTAGGAGCGGACCATGGCGCCCTCGTCGCGCAGCGTCACGAGCTCGCCGGAGGTGATGACGTCCCAGACGTGGGCGGCGCCGTCGGCGCTGCCGGTGACGACCCGGGGGCCGCCCTGGGTCCACACGACGTCGCGCACCCAGTTGCCGGTGTAGGTGTGGATGACCTCCCCGGTGGTGGCGTCCCAGATGCGGGCGGTCCCGTCCTGGGAGCCGGTCAGGACGCGCTGGCCGTTGGGGCTCCAGGCCACCGAGGTGATCATGTCGCGGTGGCCCTCGAGGGTGAGGATGCGCTCGCCGCGGGCGGCGTTCCAGATCGCGGCGCGGTCGTCGCCCAGGCCGGTGAGGATGCGCTCGCCGTCCGGGCTCCAGGAGACATCGTTGACGTCGTCCTCATCGGCAGTCAGGGCCTGGACGACTTCGCCGGTGGTGGCGTCGAGGATGAGGACGCGCGGCGAGAGGTAGGAAGAAGTGGCCAGGCGGGTACCGTCCGGGCTCCAGACGACCTCGCTCAGCTCGCGGGCCCCGCTGTCCACCATCAGCCGCGGTTCGCCGGTGGCGGCGTCCCAGACGCGGTTGCCGCCGATCTTGGCGCCGATGGTCAGCTTCGATCCGTCGGGGCTCCAGGAGACTGTCTCAACGGAGTTGCCGGCCCCCAGAACCAGCTGGGTCTGGCCGGTGGCGGCGTCCCAGATGCGCACGGTGTCGTCGTGCGAGCCGGTGGCCACGCGGCGCGAGTCCGGGCTCCAGGCCAGGGAGCAGGCCCACTGGGTGTGGCCACGTAGGCTGAACAGCTCCTCGCCGGTGGCGGCGTCCCAGATGTGGGCGGTGGTGCCGGAGATGTCGTCGGTGACGATGCGGCCGCCGTCGGGGCTCCAGGAGACCACGCTCACCCAGCGGCGCTCGCGGCCGTGGAGGCTGAGGACCTCCTCGCCGGTGGCGGCGTCCCAGATCCGGGGCTCGGCGGAGTCGAAGGCGGTGATGATGCGGCGGGAGTCAGGACTCCATGACAGCCCGGTCATCGGCTCGATCGGACCGACGCGGGTCGGCTTGCCGTCGGGTCCCACCGTGCCGCCGCGCCCCACGAAGGCCATGGGGCCCACGCGCAGCAGCTCGGTGCCGGTGGTGACGTCCCAGACGCGGGCGGTGCCGTCGTCGGAGGCGGTGGCCACACGGGTGCCGTCCGGGCTCCAGGCGACGGCGGTGAGGTGGTCCGTGTGGCCGGACAGGGTACGCACCACTTGGCCGCTGGATGCGTCCCAGATGCGGGCTGAGGCGTCGTCGAAGCTGGTGAGGATGCGGGCAGAGTCGGGGCTCCAGGCCACCGCTCCGCCGACGCCGGAGCCGCCGACGCCCAGGGTGAGCAGGTCGGCACCGGTGGTCGCGTCCCAGATGCGCACGCTGTGATCCTCCGCCGCAGTGAGGAGGCGCGTGCCGTCGGGACTCCAGGCCACCGCGCTGATGGACAGGCTGGGACCGGCGAGCGCGAACAGCTCGATACCGCTGTTGGCATCCCAGACGCGGGCAGTGCCGTCATGCGATCCGGACAGGAGCCGTGTCCCGTCCGGACTCCAGGCCACGCCCCATAGCGCGTCGAAGTGGCCGGCATACAGTGACACCTCGCGAGGGTCGATCGTCCCCGAGGTCTCTGAAGGCACAGTCATGGTTGAAGTCTAGAGATCCCTACACGGTATCGGTGGCATCTTCGGCCGATTGCGAGCAGTTACCTGAGTGATATCTGGCAAATCCGGGGAAGAGAGGGCGCCACGCCGGGCGCGCGACACGCGGTGGCGCCCTCTTCCGCGTCACTGCGAGCCAGTCGGGCGGGCAGACCCGGAACCGGAACGGCCGACGGGCCTGAGCACGTCGGCCATTCCGATATCTTCCCGAAATATCCGGATATTTCATGGCGGCTGTCGCCGGGGTCGACGGCGGGAGGCGGGAGGAGTCAGCCGGCACCACGTCGGACCAGCCCTGGCCGGCAGCGCCCGGCACCGGCCGGTACTGCCTCCAACCTGGGTAGGAGGCGCACCACAACCAGCCCTCCTTCGGATGGATATGGACCGACGGGGAATCATTCGGCGGCTCGATGTGCCTTCGCCCACGATCGCGCAGGCTGGAGTCATGACTGCGATAACGACCTCCCGCCCCACGAACCAGGAGCTCGCCCCCGCCGGCGAGGGCTCCGGGCGCCACTGGTTCAAGACCGTCCTGACAGCACTCCTCGCCGGGGTCCTCTGCCTGGTGCTCATCGGCGTCACGCGCACCGCGTCCGCGCTGATCACCGGTAAGAACTAGACTGAGCCGCCCAGCCGACGACGGCGTCGAGGGCGCGGGTCGGGGAGTTCAAGCGCCGGCGCCGTGGAAGACGGCCTCGAGATTGTTTCCGTCGGGGTCGAGAACGAAGGCGCCGTAGTAGCCGGGGTGGTAGTGCGCTCGTTCGCCGGGTCCTCCATTGTCCTTGCCCCCCGCTGCGAGGGCCGCCTCGTGGAAGGCGTCCACCTGCGCCGTCGACGACGCCGCCACAGCAATATGGCAGGGCGTCGGGCTCTTGGTCGGAGACAGCCATAGATCCGGGGGCACCGGAGCGCCCTCCGGAGCCCCGGGCACGGGGGCTCCCAACCCGGTGACGGGCCCGAACTCCATGACGACGCGGTAGCCCAGCGGCGCGAGCGCTGCCTCGTAGAAGGCCTTCGAGGCCGCCGGATCACTGACATTCACAGAAATGTGATCGATCATGCACCCAGGCTAACGGAGCACATCCGGGACGCGTAAGACCCGATCGGGAAACTCTAACGGCATCATCGACGGCGCAAGCACCACCTGACCCCGCCGTAGGGTTGCATGAAGAATGCCGACGTGACGGGGAGGACTCAGAACAGGGCCGGCAGGACGCCCTCGACGTCGGCCCCGAGCCCGGCTAGGTCCAGGACGAGGGGACGCCCGGCGCCGCCGTCGGAGAGTAGGTCGCTGCCGGCCACGACGAGCAGGTCGCCGCCGGTGGTCCCCAGCCGGGCCACGGCGACGTCCTCGGCCTCGGCGGCCGCGGTCACGGCGGGCACGAGTTCCTCGCGCACGGCGACGATCGCGCGGGCCCCAGTCTCGGAGAACAGGGCGGTGAAGTCGTCCACGCCCTCCTCCTGGATGCCGCTCAGGTCCACGCTGGCGCCGACGCCGCAGCGCAGGCAGGAGTCCACGAGGGTTTGGATGAGGCCGCCGGCGGAGCAGTCGTGGGCGGCGCGCACCAGCGGCTCGCCGCCGGGCCCCTCCGCATCGCTCAGGGCCAACAGGACCCGCCCGAGCGCCATCTCCGCCTCGAGGTCGACGCGCGGGGGCAGCCCGCCGAGGTGGTCGTGGACCACTCGGGACCAGGCCGAGCCGTCGAGCTCAGCGGCGGTGGCGCCCAGGGCCATGATGGCCAGGCCCTCCTCGTGCCAGCCCGAGGGGTTGGCCCGGCGCACATCGTCCATGACCCCCAGGACGCCGACGACGGGCGTGGGGTTGATCGAGGAGTCGATCTGTCCCTTGACCTTGCCGTGGGAGTTGTAGAGGGAGACGTTGCCACCGGTGACCGGCACCCCCATGACGGCGCAGGCGTCGGCCAGGCCGGTGATGGCCTCGACGAGCTGCCACATGGCGTCGGGGTCCTCCGGCGAGCCGAAGTTGAGGCAGTCGGTGACGGCCAGGGGCCGGGCACCCACGGTGCACACGTTGCGGTAGGACTCGGCCAGGGCCTGGGCGGCGCCGGTGGCGGGGTCGAGCTTGGTGAAGCGGCCGTTGGCGTCGGTGGCGATGGCCACGCCGCGGCCGGTGGCCTCGTCGACGCGGATGACGCCGGCGTCGTCGGGCTGGCACAGGGCGGTGTCGCCGCGCACGAACCGGTCGTACTGGTTGGTGACCCAGGCGACGGAGGCCTGGTTGGGGCTGGTCACGACGGCGCGCACCTGCTGGTCGAGCTCGGCGGCGCTACCGGGGCGGGCCAGGCGCTCGGTGGTGTCGGCGTTGAGCTCGTCCTGCCAGGCGGGGCGGGCGTAGGGACGCTCGTAGGTGGGGCCCTCGTGGGCCACGGTGCGTGGGTCGACGTCGACGATCCGCTCCCCGAAGTGGTCGATGGTCAGGCGGCCCGAGCCGTTGACCTCGCCGATGACGGCGGCCTCGACGTCCCACCTGTCGATGACGGCCATGAACTCCTCGAGCTTGTCGGGCGCGACGACGGCCATCATGCGCTCCTGGGACTCGCTCATGAGGATCTCGCCGGCGGTCAGGGTGGGGTCGCGCAGCAGCACCTTCTCCAGGTCGACGTGCATACCGCCGTCGCCGTTGGAGGCCAGCTCGGAGGTCGCGCAGGAGATGCCGGCGGCACCCAGGTCCTGGATGCCGAGCACGAGCCCGGCGCCGAACAGGTCCAGGCAGCACTCGATGAGGACCTTCTCCATGAAGGGGTCTCCCACCTGGACGCTGGGGCGCTTGGCGGGCATGCCGTCCTCGAAGGACTCGGATGCCAGGATGGAGGCCCCACCGATCCCGTCACCGCCGGTGCGCGCCCCGAAGAGCACCACCTTGTTGCCGGCGCCCGTGGCGTTGGCCAGGTGGATGTCCTCGTGGCGCAGCACGCCCACGCACAGGGCGTTGACCAGCGGGTTCTCCTGGTAGGAGGAGTCGAACTCGGTCTCGCCGCCGATGTTGGGCAGTCCCAGGGAGTTGCCGTAGGTGCCCACGCCGGCCACCACGCCGTGGACGACGCGCGCGGTGTCGGGGTGGTCGACGGCGCCGAAGCGCAGCTGGTCCATGACGGCCACGGGCCGCGCCCCCATGGAGATGATGTCGCGCACGATGCCGCCCACGCCGGTAGCGGCCCCCTGGTAAGGCTCGACGTAGCTGGGGTGGTTGTGGGACTCGACCTTGTAGGTCACGGCCCAGCCGTCGCCGATGTCGACGACGCCGGCGTTCTCGCCCATGCCGACCAGGAGGTGCTCGCGCATCTCGGGGGTGGTCTTGGCGCCGAACTGGCGCAGGTGGACCTTGGAGGACTTGTAGGAGCAGTGCTCGGACCACATGACCGAGTACATGGCCAGCTCGGCGTTGGTGGGGCGCCGCCCCAGCAGCTCGCGGATGGACTCGTACTCGTCGGCCTTGAGCCCCAGCTCCTTCCAGGGCATCTCCCGCTCGGGGGTCGCGGCTGCGTCGGCGACGGTGTCGGGGTGGGTGGCTGGGATCACGGACTCGGGCGCCATGGGTGCTCCTGGTCGAAGAGGGAGTGCGGCCAGGCCAAGCCTACCCGCGCCCCGCGGCGCCTCACATCACCGCCCGGCCGGGTTCGCCCCGGCCTATGTCCTGTCCGAAGCTCCCCGGAATCCGGCCGAGAAACATGGCGAAACAGCAACGAGACGCCACGCCCACTTCCAAAGTGCTGCGACTCACACGAATTCGGGGGAAGATCGTGGCATGAGAGACATCGACGTCGCCCCGCTGCCCCTGTCGCATCTGGAGAGTCACCTGGACGAGGTGGCCATCAAACGGCTGCAAACGAGTCTGGCGGGAGCCGAGGCCCTGCTGGAGGGACGCACCGTGTGGACGGTGACTCCGTCGGCCGCCGCCGGCTCGGGGCCGGCTGAGACGGTTGCACCCCTCGTGGGCTATGCCCTGGGCGCAGGCCTGGACGTGCGCTGGCTGAGCCTGGACGCCCCCGAGGAGTTCACCCAGATCTCCGGCCGTCTACACGCCGGCATCCACGGCGACCGCGGAGACGGCGGCAAGCTCGGGGACAAGCAGCGCGACATTTACGAGCACGTGCTGTCCTCCAACGCGGAGAACATCGTCGATGAGGTCCGCTCCGACGACGTCGTCATCCTCCACGACCCGCCCACGGCAGGCCTGGCCAAGGCCCTCAAGGCCGTGGGCGCCACGGTTATCTGGCGCTGCCACGCCGGCGCCGAGGGCGCAGGCGAGGCCGCCGACTACGCTTGGGCCTTCCTGGACCGCTACCTGGAGGATGTGGACCTCGTGGTCGTCTCCCGACCCGAGTACCGCCCGCCCTACATCGAGACCGAGCGCTGCGCGGTCCTGGCCCCCTCCATCGACGCCGACTCCCCCAAGAACCGGGTCCTGGACCTGGACGAGGCCTGGTCGGTGGCGCGACTGTCCGGCATCTTCGCAGGCGAGCCGCCCTTCGAGGCCGTGCCCTTCATGCGCCACGACGGGCGCGCCGACGCCTTGCGCGGCCTGGCGGACGACCCGGTCCTGGCCGGCGGCCCGGTGCCGTTGGGCGCCCGAGTCATCACCCAGGTCAACCGCTGGGACCGTCTCAAGGGCGGTTTGGAACTGGTGGAGGCCTTCGCGGAGAACATCTCCCTGCTGCCCCAGGACGCCCACCTCCTGCTGGTCGGCCCCACCCCGGACGGGCCCGAGTCGCAGGCGACCCTGACCCAGATCGTGGAGCGCTGCTCGCTTCTGCCCGACTCGGTCGCCTCGCGGATCCACGTGGCAGCGGTAAGCATGGACGACCGGGAGGTCAACGCCACGGTCGTCAACGCCGTCCAGCGGGTCAGCTCGGTGGTCACCCAGCGCTCGCTCATTGAGGCCTTCGGTCTGACCGTTGCCGAGGCGATGTGGAAGAAGGCCCCGGTGGTGGCCTCCGCGGTGGGCGGTATCCGCGACCAGATCGACGATGGCGTCGACGGGGTCCTGGTTGATCCGACTGACGGCACCGCCTGGGCCGAGGCCGTGCGCGACCTGCTGCTCTTCCCCGAACGGGCCCGGGAAATGGGACTGGCCGCCCACGAGTCCGTGCGCCGGGAGTTCCTGTCCAACCGTCACCTGCAGGACCTCCTGCAGATCGTGGCCGACTTGGTGGGCTAGTCGTCCTGTTCGGAAGGCTGTCGACTGCCCCGCCTGCCCGCTGTTCGACTGCCGGCCGCTCCTCGGGGAGCGGCCGGCGATTCTTTCAGGAGCGGATTCAGGGGACTTCGTCACACCATGAGCGAAGTTATCCACAGGTAGTGTCCACAGGCTTGTGCAGGGATGTGTGGGTTCCCGAGATGTCGCCACTCCCCTTGTGCACAAGACCCGTTCGAGACCTCCAGCCCTGATGAGCGATGCCGCTGGAGACTTCCCACAAACCCGGCCGGCGACCTTGGGGCATCATCGCTATAGACAGAGTTTTGCCTGAAAATACGGGAAAACTGTCCAATAGGTTGGAGCCTGTCCGCAGACTTCCGCCACCGGTGAGCCCGGCGGTGGCGGAAGCACATTCTTGATCTCGGCGCAACTCGAACGAGGCCGTCCCCAGGGTACTTCGGGCGTACAGTCGCCCCGTCCTCTCCACAGTTCTACACAGGCTCGAAGCGGGGCTGTGGATAACTCGGCGGGGCGGGGCGACGTGATGGCGGTCCTTGACGACCATCGGGGCCCGGTGCGGGCGACGACGACTCGGACTCGAGAAGAGGGGCCGGACGATCGGGCGGAGCGGCGGCGTCAGACGGCCAGGAGCGAGTCGATGGCGGAGCCGAAGATCCTCAGGCCGTCGGTGCCGGTCCGGGGACCGGCCTGCGAGCCGGGGCCGAATCCGGGTTCGACGGCGTGCTCGGGGTGGGGCATGAGGCCGACGACGTTGCCGCGCTCGTTGCGCACACCGGCGATGTCGCGGGCCGAACCGTTGGGGTTGCCCACGTAGCGGAAGACGACGAGGCCCTCGCCCTCAAGGCGGTCGAGCTCCTCGGGCGAGGCGATGAAATTGCCCTCCCCGTTCTTCATCGGGACGACGATCTCCTCCCCGGCCGTGAACCGGTTGGTCCAGGCGGTCTGCGCGTTCTCGATGCGCAGGCGCTGCTCGATGCAGATGAAGCGCTGGTTCGCGTTGCGCAGGAGGGCGCCGGGCAACAGATGCGCCTCGGCGAGGATCTGGAAGCCGTTGCAGATGCCGAGCACGGGCATGCCGCGCTCGGCGGCGGCCACGACCTCCCCCATGACGGGGGCGAAGCGGGCGATGGCGCCGCAGCGCAGGTAGTCGCCGTAGGAGAAGCCTCCGGGCACGACGACAGCGTCGACCCCGCGTAGGTCGGCGTCCTTGTGCCACAGGCTCACCGGCTCGGCCCCGGCCAAGCGCACGGCGCGGGCGGCGTCGACGTCGTCCAGGGTGCCGGGGAAGGTGATGACGCCGATGCGGGCAATGGGAGAGGTACTGGGAGAGTCGCTCACGGCTCAGGCCTCCTCGTCGACGGCCACGGAGACGACGTCCTCGATGATCGGGTTGGACAAGAGGGTGGCTGCGGCCTCGCGGGCGGCGGCCAGGTGCGCCTCGGTGACGGGGCCATCCACGGTCAGCTCGAAGCGGCGGCCCTGGCGCACACCGGTGAACTGGTTGAATCCGAGGCGGGGAAGGCTCCCGACGACGGCCTTGCCCTGGGGGTCAAGGATCTCGGGCTTGGGCATGACCTCGACGACGATGCGTCCCATGGGTGCTCCTCAGATAAGGCGGGATGAGTGCGCAGCCAAGACTACTCGGACTTGGCCGGAAGCATCCCTCTGGCCGGACGGCGCGCATCCCCGGGGCGGGCCCGGTCTGCTCCCGGCAGGCTCAGACCTGACCGAGCCATTCGCCGGCCAGACGGATCGCAACGATCCCGCCCAGGCTCAGGGCGGCGGTGGCGATGAGCCATCCGGGCCCCAGGATGAGGGCGACGACGGCGCAGACCACGGCGCCGGCCAGCATGAAGCCGCCCACTGCTCCGGCCACGCCCGCGGGTGCGCGGGTCGACTGGTCGACGGTGGAGGTGCCCATGACCGGCTTGGGCCCGGACTCCACGGTCGGGGCGGTCTCGTCACCGCGTTCGGAGGTGCCCAGCAGGAGTGGTCCACGAGCGCGGGCCACCAGCCGGGCGGGGTCGTTGACTTTGACGGTCCCGGTGGTCAGCCCTGCGGCGGCGTCGAGCACGCCGGGCTTCCAGCGCTCAGCCTCGCGGCGCAGAGGCGTTCCTCCGGCCCAGGCCAGGTAGCCAGCGGCGGCCACCAGGCCGGCACCGCCCAGGACGGCGACGAGCCACGGCGGTATCCACAGGTGGCCGATCTCGGCGTTGCGGGCCAAGTTCATGGCCGAGACGGTGGCCAGGAGCAGGCCCACCAGGGCGAAGGCCACGCCGGCCAGTCGCTGCCTGCGCACCGCGGCAGGCCACGGGGAGCGGGTGCGGGCACCGGAGCTCTTGGCGGGGCCGCG
>NZ_JH470363.1:0-9696 GCF_000239715.1 Actinomyces sp. oral taxon 849 str. F0330
GGCCCCGGCGGCGACAGGGCGACCACCGGCGAACGGATCATCGACCGGATCGAGTGGGCCGACATCGCGCGTATCGCGGTAGTGGGGCTGGCGTCCCTGGGCGTGTGGGCCGCGAGCGCTGCCGGCGCTCCCAGCCGGCTGGTGGCCGTCGCCGGGACGGCGGCCCTGGCGGTGGGGTGCTGGCCGCTCGTCGTCGAAGCGGCCGGCGAGCTGCGCGAGCGGCGCATGAGCATGGAATTGTCGATGCTGCTGGCCATCGTGGCCGCCGCCGTGATCGGCGAGTGGGTGACGGCCCTGGCCGTGACCGTTTTCGCCCTGTGCGCCGAGGTCCTCGAGGATCTGTCGATGGACCGGGGCCGTGACGCCCTGACCGACCTCATGTCCTTCCTGCCGCAGACCGCTCGGGTGGTGACCGGCCCGCAGGGCACCGAGACCTCGGAGGTGCCCTTGGACGAGGTGCGCCCGGGACAGGTCATCGCCCTGAGCCCCGGAGGCCGGGTGCCGGTCGACGGCGTCGTGCGCACCGGCCGGGCCGACGTCGACCAGTCCCGGATCACCGGGGAGTCGCTGCCCGTACAGGTCGGGCCGGGAGACCGGGTCCCGGCCGGGTCGATCACGCGCGGAGCCCTGGAACTTCAGGTCGAACGGGTCGGCGAGGACTCCTCCTACGGGCGGATCGTGGCGGCGGTGCGCCGCGCCCAGTCCTCGCGAGCGCCGGTCCAGCGCCTGGCCGACCGCCTGGCGGCCCGCATCGTCTACCTGGCGCTGGCGGCGGCCCTCGTCACCTTCCTGGCGACCCGGGACGCGCGCGCCACGATCTCGGTGATCATCGTGGCCGGGGCCTGCGGGGTGGCCGCGGGCACACCCCTGGCGGTTCTGGCCGCGATCGCCCGGGCTGCCCGCTGCGGGGCTTTTGTCAAGGACGGCACCCACCTGGAGAGGCTCTCCGCGGTGGACACGGTGGTGCTGGACAAGACCGGGACCCTCACCGCGGGCGCGCCCCGCGTCGTCGCCGTCAGCCTCGCGCAACCCGCTGGGGAGCCCACCGCCGATCCCATGGCGGAGTCCACTGCGGAGTCCACGGCGGCACCCGCTGCGGGCGAGGACGAGGTCCTGGCCCTGGCGGCCGCGGCGGAGTGGAACTCCGAGCACCCGATCGGCCGGGCCATCTGCACCGAGGCCGCCGTGCGCGACCTGACGGTGCCGGTGCCCGACGACGTCATCTACTCCCCCGGCGCCGGGGTGAGCGCCCGCGTCAAGGAGCGCTGGATCACCGTGGGGCGCCGGGAGGGGCGGGAGCACCGAGCGGGTCAGGCGGTCCAGGAGACCGCCAGCGCCGCCGACACCGCCGACGACGCCGCTATCGTCTCCGATACCGCCTCCGACCCGGAGGCGCCGTCGGCCACCTCGGTGGTGGAGGTCAGGGCAGATGGCCGGCTCCTGGGCACCATCGCCCTGGCCGACCGGCTGCGCCAGGGGGCGGCCAGCGCGGTGCGAGACCTGGGCGGCATGGGCCTGGAGGTCCTCATGCTCACCGGCGACTCGGCCGCCTCCGCGACCCACGTGGCCCACGCGCTCGGCCTGGCGCCCGATCAGGTGCGCGCCGGGCTCCTGCCTGCTGACAAAGAAGAGGTCATCCGCGCTCGGCGCCGGGAGGGAAGGTGCGTGGCCATGGTGGGCGACGGCGTCAACGACGCCCCGGCGCTGAGCGCCGCCGATGTCGGCATCGCCATGGGCACCGGAACGGACGTGGCCCGCGAGGCCGGGGACGTGGTGCTCGTGGGCTCCGACCCGGCCGATCTGGTCGAGACCGTGCGGGTGGCCCGCCGGGCCCGGAGCATCATCATGGTGAACTTCGCGGGCACGGTCGTGGTCGACGTCGCCGGCATGATCGCCGCCGGGCTCGGACTGCTGGGACCGGTGGCCGCGGCGCTCGTGCACGTCGTCTCCGAATCCGCCTTCATCCTCAACTCGGCGCGCCTGGTTCCCCGCCCGGCCCGCAGGCGCTGAGCCGGCTCTCCGCCCGCCGCGATCCCGCCGGGGTCGGAGCGCCCGGGCACCGCCCACGCCTCAGAGCACAGGAATTTAGCGCACGACCTCGGACGCAATAACGCGCCGGGATTCTTCTGACGACGTCGGTCGTGGCCGACTCCTCCTCCACTTTCACCCGGAAGCGTGCACGGAAGCAGTAACCTACCGCACCAGATGGTGCACAAGTCACCATGTCCGTGGCATGATCGTTAGGCCTTAGTACCCAGGAAGCAGCACCGCGGCTGCCTGCCCGGCACCGTCCGCGACCTGGCCGACCTCATCAGTACTCACAGTGGAGTAGCCATGACGCCAGCCGTCCAGTCAGCCTTGGCGGGCCTGCCCGCCGCCTTCACGCCGTCGACCACCGCCGTGGGCGGCAACGTCTACCTCACCGCCGCGGTGGGCCTGCTGCCGCTGGTGGTGTTCTTCGTCCTCATGGGTGTGTTCAAGGTGGCCACCCACTGGTGCGCGATCATCTCCCTGGTGGTCGCGGCGCTCACCGCCGTGGCCCTGTTCCACATGCCGGTGGGCATGACGGTCATGAGCGCCACCCAGGGCATGGCCATGGGTTTCGTCCCGATCGTCTACATCATCATTGCGGCCGTGTGGCTCTACAACCTCACCGACGTCTCGGGCCGTTCGACGGACCTGCGGGCCGTGTTCAATGCGATCGGCAAGGGCGATATGCGCGCTCAGGCCCTCATCGTGGCCTTCTCCTTCTGCGGTCTGCTCGAGGGGCTGGCGGGTTTCGGCGCCCCGGTGGCGATCGCCGCCGCCATGGTGGCGACCCTGGGGCTGCCCAAGCTCAAGGCTGCCGTCGTCGTCATGGTCGGCAACGCCATCAACGTGGGCTTCGGCGCCATGGCCATCCCCACGACCACCGCTGGAAAGCTCGGCGGTGAGGACCCGGTGACGGTCGCCACCGCCATGGGGCACCTGACCTGGGTGTTCTGCGCCTTCATCCCGCTGATCCTGCTGTTCATCCTCGACGGGATGCGCGGCGTCAAGCAGCTGTGGCCGCTGGCCATCGTGGCGGGACTGGCCACCGGGGTGGGCCATTTCTTCACCCCTTCGATCTCGTATGAACTCACCGCCGTGCTGGCCTCCCTACTGGGCCTAGCGGCCTCCTACATCTTCCTGCTGGTGTGGAGTCCCAAGACACCCGAAGAGTTCCGCTCCCACGTGGCCGCCGACGACGCCCCCGACCGCGAGCGCGTCGTCCTGGCCCTGCTGCCCTACATCCTGGTGGTCGTCATCATCGCGGCGACCAAGCTGTGGACCCTGGGGGTCAACCTCGACAAGGTCTTCAAGGCCACCGACCTGCCCATGAAGTGGCCCGGGGTTTACGGCCAGCTCCTGACCTCCAAGGGGGAGCCCGCCAAGAGCGCCATCTACACGCTCCAGACCCTGTCCAACCCGGGCACCTGGATCTTCCTGACCGCCATCATCGTCACCCTCGTCTACGCGGCGCGCTCGGTGCCCGGCAAGTTCGAGATGAGCGTGGGCAAGGGCCTGGCCACCCTGGCCAAGACCTGCTACACGCTGCGCATGGCGATCCTGACGATCGCGGCCGTCATGGCCCTGGCCTACGTCATGAACTTCTCCGGGCAGACCTCGGCGATCGGCGCGGCCCTGGCGGCCACGGGCGCCGCCTACGCCTTCCTCTCCCCGGTCCTGGGCTGGGTGGGCACCGCCGTGGCCGGCTCGGCGACCAGCGCGGGCGCCCTGTTCGCCAACCTGCAGGCCACCGCCGCCCAAGGGGCCGGGCTCGACCCGAAGATCCTGCTGGCCGCCAACACGATCGGCGGGGGCCTGGGCAAGATCGTCTCCCCGCAGAACCTGGCCATCGCCTCGACCGCGGTGGACGCCCCCGGCACGGACGCCGAGATCCTCAAGAAGGCGGCGCCCTACTCCATCGGGCTGCTGGTGGTGCTGGGCGCGCTCGTGCTCCTGGCCTCCCAGGTGGGGCTGGGTATCTGAGGCTGCCGAACGTTCACCCCCGCTACTGCGCACCGCGCCCCCGGAACCTTCGCGATTCCGGGGGCGCGGGCGTGCATTCGGGCTCCGACGTCGGATCGGGGACGTACGTCTCGATCGAGAACTGCGATCTCCCGCAAGCGACTGCTCCCCGACACCTGCAATCTGCAGGAAAACGCAGTCCTCGCGGCAAAAGTACGTTCTCGACGGCGGCTGCGGTGGCGAAAGCAAGGTGATTCTGCTGGGATGAGACCGAAGGAGGCTGCCGTGACAGCTCATGCTCCCCTGGCCGCAGGACGCAGGCACACCGTCGGGCGCCTCCCCGACGGTCGAGTGGTCGCCGTCGGAGCAGATTCCGCCGGAGAGTGCCGTGTGTCGCAGTGGCGGGACGTGGTCGCCGTGGCGGCCGGCAATGTTCACGCGGCCAGCAACACCGGGCGCTCTCACACACTGGGGCTCCGCAGCGACGGAACGGTTCTGGCATGCGGATGGAACGCGCAGGGTCAGTGCAACGTCCAGGACTGGCATGGTGTCGTCGCCGTTGCCGCAGGATGGAGATTCAGTACGGGACTGCGGGGCGACGGGACGCTGGTGACAACCGGCCGCGACACCGAGGGGCAGCGGCAGGTCGACCGCTGGAGCGAGATCACGGATATCAGCTGCGGCGACTGGCACACGGTGGCCATTCGTGCCGACGGAAGCGTCTGCGCTGCGGGCAGCAACGCCGCGGGCCAGTGCGAGGTGCACGACTGGCACCGAGTGCGCGCGGTCTCCGCGGGGTACCTCCACACCATTGGCCTGCTGGAGAACGGCGCTGTTCGCGCGGCCGGACGCCCGGAGTTCTGGGCCGGGATCGAGCACTGGACCGACATCATCGCCGTGGCGGCGGGCAGCCACCACAGCGTCGGACTCAGGGCCGATGGGACCGTCGTCGCAGTAGGCAGGTCGGAGGCCGGTCAGTGCGATGTGGGCCGGTGGCGCGACATCGTGGCCATTGCGGCGGGCGCGGCCCACACCGTGGGGCTCCGCACCGACGGCGGCGTCGTCGCCACCGGCAGCAACAGCCACGGACAGCTCGAGGTCGGGGCCTGGTCCCTCGCCTGAGCCCGGCACGGTCCACTGACGTCGCGGGCAGTTCTACGTGAGGCGCCGAGCCTCCTTCCCAGCTCCTCTCCTCCCCGGCCAGGACACTGCACGTGTTCCGGGGGAAGGAGCCGAAGGGAGGCGCCCCCAATCATGCCAGCCGGCACTGACATCCTGAGCTCGGCCCTACCGCAGTTGTGGGCCGCGTAGCTGCACATTCCCTCTGGGTCTCGTGCGTCTCACGCAGTCGCCGACGTCCTCGCGGGCATCGCAGGTCTCACAGGCCTCGCAGGATCAGGCCCAGCCCCGAGCGCAGCTGGCCGATCACCTCGTCGGTCTCCGTTGGCGGGGCGTTGAGCAGGTCGAGGGTCAGCCCGTTGACGACGGCGGTCACCAGGCGCGCTCCCTCGGCGGGTGGCAGGTCCGCGCGCATACGACCGGCCTTCCGAGCGTCGGCCAGAACACCCTCGACCCAGGTACGCATGACCTGGAGCGCCTCCCAGTACGGATCGGCCAGCCAGGGCCTGGTGGATGCGGCGGCTCCGAAGGCGACCCAGGCAGCCGCGTCCTCGCGCTGCACGCCCCCGGTCGGCAGAAGCTCGGCAAGAGCCCTCACCAAAGTCTCCGGCTGCGCGGGGTCGACCTCATGAGAGGCCACACGGCCAGCCTGGCGCTGGACGGAGCGGACGAGGGCGTCGGTCAGCAGAGTTCGCCGGCTCGGCGAGCGGTACTGAACGGTGCCCGGGGCGACGCCGAGCCGGGCGGCCACGCTGCGAACACTGACCCGGTCGAAGCCCTCCTCGGCGATGATCGCGATGGTGGCGTCAGCGGTCATGCTCGCCGCCGGTGACATCAGGGTATAGAGGACCGATCGCTGGTCCGTTTCCTGGTCCATGACACCACCCTCCGTGGTTTTCCGTCTCCGTGCCTTCGCAGGCGCCCTCCACCATCGTTACTTCCACCGACTTCTCGGGCGCTCAATAGCGGTTGCCTCACCAGACTATCCCCCATACGATCGTACGAGAATCGTCATACGGTCGTACGACAACAGTCGGTCAACGAGCGAGGTGCCCCATGGAACACGCCGCCACACTCGCAGGACTCGCCCTGCTGGACTCCACCAGCCTGGGCACACTGGCCATCCCGATCGCGCTCGTCGTGCGCAGCCATCGCGTGGACCGCAGGCCGATGGCCATCTACCTGACCACCGTGTGCCTGGTGTATCTCGGCCTCGGGATCGCCCTGGTGGCCGGCTTCGACCTCATCAGCTCCAACGCGGCACGCCTGGCCCGAACCGGGACGGCACAGTGGGCGACCCTCGTCATCGGTGTGGTGCTGGCGGGTTTCGGCATCCTCAGCCCTGACCCGGCCAAGCCCGAACCCGGAACAGACTCTTTGGGAAGCCGGCCCACTCCCGCCTCGGCCAGGGCGATGGTCGTTCTGGGACTGGGAGCCTCGCTCGCCGAAGCCGCCACCATGGTTCCCTACATCGCGGCGACCGGGATCATTGCCTCCTCACCAGAGGGTTGGCCGGTACGGATCGTCACCTTGATCCTGTACTGCCTGGTCATGATCGCCCCCGCCCTCGTCCTGCTCATCCTGGCCGATACGCTGGGGCAGCGCTTTCTACCCAAGCTGGCAAGAATAGCCCCCAGGCTGGAGTACGAGGCTAAGGTCACCCTCCTGTGGATCGCAGCGATCCTCGGTCTCCACCTCGCCTGGCGTAGCGCAGGCGCCCTGGGCCTGTTGGGTTAGCTGCACCGATCGGGGACGTACTTCTGAGCCGAGGACTGCCATCTCCCACCGGCGACTGCTCCCCGGCACCCGCATTCTGGCGGTAAACGCAGCCCTCGCCGCAAAGGTACGTCCTCGCGGCAAAAGTACGTTCTCGACGACGCCGGCCGCGCTCCCGCCAGAGCCTCCCCGAGACCCGCCACGGATAAGGGCAGTGATGCATGACGCAATCCGCGTCTAGGACTTACCTCCCACACGCCGCAAACACCCCCTGATCAACCCACCCCCGACGCACACAGATCTGCACCATCTCGCCGGAAAACCTACCCCGGAGAACGAGACCGACCGGCCAGGAGACCAACGTCGTCAGATGATCCCCACCGTCGGCCCGTAGCCTGAGACACAGACGAGGCCGCAACAGACCCCGCCCTTATACAGGCAGTCCGGGTCGGTCCTCGTGAAGACACTGTCACCTACGACGTCGTGGAGGCATATCGTGCGAATCGCCCTTTTCGCCACCTGTCTTGCGGACACCATGTTCCCGCAGGCAGCGCAGGCAACCGTCACCATCCTGGAGCGGCTCGGCCACCAGGTCTGCTTCCCCGAGGGACAGGTCTGCTGCGGCCAGATGCACGCCAACACCGGCTACTTCAAGCAGGCCGCCAAGATCACCCGCAACCACGTGGATACCTTCTCCCCCGTGCTCGACGGCGAGTGGGACGCCATCGTCATCCCCTCGGGCTCGTGCACCGGCGCCGCCCGCCACGAGCAGGGCCTCGTGGCCGAGCACGTGGGCGACACGGCACTGGCCAAGAGGGTCGAGCAGATCGCCGCCCACACCTACGACCTCACCGAGCTGCTCGTCGACGTCCTGGGCACCGAGGACGTGGGCGCCTACTTCCCCCACACGGTCACCTACCACCCCACCTGCCACTCGATGCGGATCGCCAAGGTGGGCGACCGCCCCTACCGCCTCCTCAAGGCCGTCGAGGCCCTCACCCTCATCGACCTGCCCGACGCCGAGGTCTGCTGCGGTTTCGGCGGCACCTTCTCCATGAAGAACTCCGAGACCTCCACCGCGATGCTCGCCGACAAGATGAGCAACGTGATGTCCACGCGCGCCGAGGTCCTGTGCGCCGGCGACTACTCCTGCCTCATGCACATCGGCGGCGGCCTGTCGCGCGTCAACTCCGGGGTGCGCATCATGCACCTGGCCGAGATCCTGGCCTCCACTAAGGACGTGCCCTTCGAGGGCAACATCTCCTTCGCCCCCAGGCACGTCCAGCACACCGAGAACTCCCAACACGCACAGGCGGTGGCACGATGACACAGGTATTCCTGGGCATGCCCCACACGGGCGGCTGGCGCACCGACGTCGAGCAGCCCGAGAACACGCTGCGGTGGGGGCACACCTTCCCCGAGGGCGCACACAAGACGCTGGCCAACACCCAGATGCGCCGCAACCTGGGCCACGCCACCCGCACCATCCGCACCAAGCGCGCCCAGCGCGTGGCGGAGATGCCCGACTGGCAGGACCTGCGCGACGCCGCCGAGGCCGTCAAGTTCGAGGTGGCCTCGCGCCTGCCCGAGCTGCTAGAGCAGTTCGAGGCCAATGTGACCGCGCGCGGCGGCATCGTCCACTGGGCGCGCGACGCCGCCGAGGCCAACCGGATCATCGCCGGCATCATCGCCTCCAAGGGGGTCGACGACGTCGTCAAGGTCAAGTCGATGGCCACCCAGGAGACGAACCTCAACGAGTACCTGGCCGACCGGGGCATCACGGCCCACGAGACGGACCTGGCCGAGATGATCGTCCAGCTCGCCGACGACATGCCCTCGCACATCGTGGTGCCCGCCATCCACCGCAACCGCTCCGAGGTGCGCGGCATCTTCCTGGACCGCATGGACGATGCCCCCGAGGATCTCTCCGACGACCCGCAGGAGCTCACGGCCGCGGCCCGCTCCCACTTGCGCAACAAGTTCCTGCACGCCTCCGTGGCCGTCTCCGGCACGAATATGGGCGTGGCCGAGACCGGCACGGTCTCCATCTTCGAATCCGAGGGCAACGGGCGCATGTGCCTGACTCTGCCGGACACGCTCATCACCCTCATGGGCATCGAGAAACTGGTGCCCCGTTTCCAGGATGTGGAGATCTTCTCCCAGCTCCTGCCGCGCTCGGCGACCGGCGAGCGCATGAACCCCTATACCTCCATGTGGACCGGCGTCACCGAGGGCGATGGCCCCAAGGAGTTCCACCTGGTGCTCATGGACAACGGGCGTACTAAGACCCTGGCCGACCCGGTGGGCCGCCAGGCCCTGGCCTGCATCCGCTGCGGGTCGTGCATGAACATCTGCCCGGTCTACCAGCACACCGGCGGGCACGCCTACGGCTCGGTCTACCCCGGCCCGATCGGCTCGATCCTGACCCCCCAGCTCACCCAGGGCCTGGCCGACGACGACCCGGTCCACACCCTGCCCTTCGCCTCTTCCCTGTGCGGGGCCTGCGGCGAGGTGTGCCCGGTCAAGATCGACATCCCCACGATCCTCATCCACCTGCGGGCCCGCTCGGTGGACGTCAAGCGCCGCGCGGTGCCGGACGTGTGGGACGTGGCGATGAACGTCTCGGCGCCGGTGATGTCGAAGAGCTCGCTGTGGGCGGCGGCCTCGGAGACGGTCAAGGCCTCGGCGCTGCTGGGCGGCAAGGACGGCAAGATCGGGGCCCTGCCCTTCCCCGCCTCCCTGTGGACCGGGGCGCGCGACCTTCCGGTGGCGCCCTCGGAAACCTTCCGCCAGTGGTGGCGGCGCACCCACCCCGATGGCGAGACCCCGGTGAGCGGGGCCGCCGGCTCCAGGGCCGACCGCGGCCACGAC
>NZ_JH470363.1:9716-33575 GCF_000239715.1 Actinomyces sp. oral taxon 849 str. F0330
GCCGGTCCGACCAGTGAGGAGGAACAGTGATGGACGCCAAATCAGCGATCCTCGCCCGCGCCCGCGACGCGATCTCTCGGTCCCAGACCCGGCCGGTGGGGCCGATCCCCCGCAACTACATCCGTTCCGGGGAGAACCCTCCGGGTTCCAAGCCCGTGGTCGACGAGATGATCGAGAAGCTCGAGGACTACTCGGCCGGCGTCATCGTCGCCCCCAAGGACGCCGCGATCCTGGATGCCATTGACGAGCTGCTCGGCGAGGCGCGCACCGTCGTCGTCCCGGACGGCCTGCCGGAGGCCTACAAGAAGGCGGCGGCCAGGGGTGGGCGCACCGTGGTGGAGGACTCCCGGAAGAAGGCCATCGCCACCCTCGACCTTAACGAGATCGACGCCGTGGTGACCTGCTCGCGCGTGGGCATCTCGATCTCGGGGACGATCATCCTCGACGGCGAGCCCGACCAGGGCCGCCGGGCCATCTCCCTGGTGCCGGACAAGCACGTCGTGGTCCTGGAGCGCGAGTCGATCGTGCCGACGGTGCCGCAGGCCGTCGACATCCTGGGCGAGCACCCCACGCGCCCGACGACGTGGATCGCCGGCGGCTCGGCCACCAGCGACATCGAGCTGGTGCGCGTCAACGGCGTCCATGGCCCGCGCAACCTGCGCGTCGTCGTCGCGCACTGAGCTTCGTCAAGCGCAGCTGTTCTCCGCGTCGCCCGACCGTACACCGGTCGGGCGACGCGGTTCTTCGCCAGTCCCCGCAAGGGTTCCGGCGGATGTGCGGGATGTGCGGGCCGGCTCGGTGGGGCCGCCCCGGGCATGTGCGCGCCCGTTTTCCGTGGAGGCGGAGTTGACTGGAGATGATCGGCGGCAGCGCGGAAAGGACATCTCTTGACCACCTCACTGACTGAGTCGCCCCTTGCCCCTGACTACGACCGCTCCTCCATGACCACCGGGATCGTCCACATCGGCGTGGGCGGCTTCCACCGCGCCCACGAAGCCGCCTACCTCGATAGGCTCATGCGCAGGCGTGCCGGGACCGGCCTCCGGGAAGGCGCCGGGAGCGCCTCCCCGGAAGGCTCCTGCCTGGACTGGGGGATCTGCGGCGTCGGACTGCTGCCCGGCGACGCGCGGATGCGTGACGCCCTGGAGGGCCAGGACCACCTCTACACCCTCATCCTCAAGCATCCCGGCGGACTGCGGGACCCGGTGGTCATCGGCTCCATCCACGACTATCTCTTCGCCCCCGACACCCCCGAGGCCGTCCTGACTCTCATGAGCGCGCCGACCACCCGGATCGTCTCGTTGACGGTCACCGAGGGCGGCTACAACGTAGACGACGCCACCGGCGAGTTCCGCACCGACTCTCCCGGAGCCGTGTACGACGCCGAGCACCCGGGCGAGCCCGTCACCGCCTTCGGCTACATCGTTGAGGCGCTGCGGCGCCGTCGGGAGTCCGGGACCGCACCGTTCACGGTCATGAGCTGCGACAACCTGCCCGGCAACGGGAAAGTGGCGCGCACGGCGGTCGTCTCCCAGGCAGCGATGAGAGACCCGGAGCTGGCCGACTGGATTGAGGCCAGCGTCGCCTTCCCCAACTGCATGGTCGACCGGATCACCCCGCGGACCACGGTGGCCGATATCGCCGAGCTGCGGCGCAAGCTCGGCGTCGAGGACGCCTGGCCGGTGGTCTGCGAGCCCTTCTCCCAGTGGGTGATCGAGGACGACTTCCCCTCCGGGCGACCCCCGTTGGAGGAGGTCGGGGTGCAGATGGTCGACGACGTCACGCCCTACGAGCTCATGAAGCTGCGCCTGCTCAACGCCTCCCACCAGGGGCTGGCCCACTGGGGACGACTGCTGGGGATCGAATACGCGCACGAGGCCGCCGCGGATGCGGACATCTCCCGGTGGGTGCGCGCCTACCTCGAGCGCGAGGCCCGCGCGACGCTGCGTTCGGTGCCGGGGATAGACTTGAACGACTACGTGGACGCGCTCTTCGATCGCTTCACCAACGAGGCGATCGCGGACACGCTCTTCCGTCTGGCGCAGGACGCCTCCGGCCGGATGCCGAAGTTCGTCCTGGGCACGGTGCGCGACAACCTCACCGCGGGCGGGCCGATCCGCCTGGGAGCGGCGATGGTGGCCGCCTGGGCGCTGGGCGAGGAGGGCGTCGATGAGAACGGCGGGGCGATCGTCATCGACGACTCGCTGGCCGACGAGCTGCTGCCCCTGGCGGCCGCGCAGAAGGCCGGCCATGAGACCGCCTTCATCTCCCACGAGGGCGTCTTCGGAGAGCTGGCGACCGATGAGCGCTTCCGGCGAACCTTCATCGAGGAGCTGGACGCCCTGCGGCGCGAAGGGGCTCGGGCGCGCCTGCGGGCCCTGGCCGGCGGCCCCCGAGAGGCTCAGCCCCGGCCCGTCAGGTCGACGGGGACATCCGACGCGTAGGGGTGCGCCAGCCTCCCGGCGGGCAGATTCCACCGCACCGGCGGGTACCGCATCGCAGACGTTCCGGCCACCCCCACCACCGCGAATATTGCTAAGGCTTACCTTGCTTTGGTGACCTTTGTCCCATAGCATGAAGTGGCTCGTGGGACTCAGGACTGGGCTGCGGAGGCCAGTCGCCTCTTGCGAGCACTCCGCACCGTGCGGAGCATCCAGAATCCGACTCACTGATGAGGTTCCTATGGTCAAGCGCCAGCTTCCCAACCCGAGCGAGATCTTCGAGCTGCTCCACTTCAAGACGCCCGAGTTCAACCCCAAGCGCCGACGCCTCGACGCCGCGCTGACCACCTGGGACCTGCGCAAGATCGCCAAGCGGCGCACACCGGCCGCGGCCTTCGACTACACCGACGGCGCCGCCGAGGGCGAGGTCTCCCTACGCCGCGCCCGCCAGGCCTTCCGCGATGTGGAGTTCCACCCCGACATCCTTCGCCCCGCCGTCGACGTCGACACCTCCTGCGAGATCCTCGGCGGCCGTTCCGCCATGCCCTTTGGCATCGCCCCCACCGGCTTCACCCGCCTCATGCAGACCGAGGGCGAAATCGCCGGGGCCGGGGCCGCGGGCGCCGCCGGGATCCCCTTCACCCTGTCTACCCTGGGCACCACCTCCATCGAGGACGTCAAGGCCGCCAACCCCCGCGGACGCAACTGGTTCCAGCTCTACGTCATGCGCCAGCGCGAGATCTCCTACGGGCTGGTCGAGCGCGCCGCCGCGGCCGGCTTCGACACCCTCATGTTCACCGTCGACACCCCCGTGGCCGGGGCCCGCCTGCGCGACAAGCGCAACGGATTCTCCATCCCGCCCCAGATCACGGCCGGCACCGTCCTCAACGCGATCCCCCGCCCGTGGTGGTGGTTCGACTTCCTGACCACGCCCAAGCTGGAGTTCGCCTCCCTGAAATCCACCGGCGGCACCGTGGGCGAGCTGCTCGACGCCGCTATGGATCCCACCATCAGCGACGACGACCTCAAGATCATCCGCTCCATGTGGCCCGGCAAGATCGTCATCAAGGGCGTGCAGACCGTCGAGGACTCCAAACGCCTCATCGACCTGGGCGTCGACGGCATCCTGCTGTCCAACCACGGCGGACGCCAGCTCGACCGCGCCCCCGTCCCCTTCCGCCTCCTGCCCGAGGTGGTCCGGGAGGTCGGCAAGGACGCCACGATCATGGTGGACACCGGCATTATGAACGGCGCCGACATCGTGGCCGCTCTCGCCCTGGGCGCCAAGTTCGGGCTCGTGGGCCGCGCCTACCTCTACGGTCTCATGGCCGGCGGCCGTGAGGGCGTGGACCGCATGATCGAGATCCTCTCCGACGAGGTCATCCGCACCATGAAGCTCCTGGGCGTCTCCAGCATCGGTGAGCTCGAGCCGCGTCACGTCACCCAGCTGACCCGCCTGGCCCCGGTGCGCCCGCGGGTCAAGGCGGCGGCCGACGCCGTCGCCCGCTGACCCTGCGCGGGCCCCGCCCGGACCTGACGGACGGTTTCGGGGCTCGCCCGGTCTTCCCCCTGCCCTCCGCTCCGCGGAGGAATCCCTACTGGTCGCCCGTGCGCGGGCGGCACCCGGTGGCCCCGGAGAGGCGACCCCAGTGGTCCCCGCTCCGGGGCCACCGGCGTCCTAACGAGAACCGGAAGCATGCCGGAAACAGACCGGGCGCTATGGTCTCGGCAGACTCACATCTCTCCTCGGCGACGGGTCTGGGCCTCCTTGCGCGAGACGAACCACCCAGCGCCCTGGATCACCCCTGCGGTCAGCTCCGAGCGACCACCGCCCTGAGGAAGGGACAGCGCCATGGCACAGTCCACGTCAGATCCGATGTCAGGTCCCGCGACGACGGTCGACGACCTCGAGGACGACGACTTCGCCCAACCCGGCCGTCTCATCTCCAGCCGCTGGCGGCCTCGCAGCCTGCGCACCACGCCGTCGAGAGAGGACCGGGGACTGTTCGGCCACCCCCGGGGCCTGCCCTGGATGCTCAATGTGGAGATGTGGGAGCGCTTCTCCTACTACGGCATGCGCGCCATCCTGCTGTACTTCATCACCGACACGATGGCCGATGGGGGCCTGGGCCTGAGCGATACCAGCGGACAGGTCGTCATCGCGCTCTACGGGATGGCCGTCTACCTGCTGGCCATCCCCGGGGGCATCTTCGCCGACCGGGTCATCGGGCCGTGGCTGTCCACCCTCTACGGCGGCGTGGTCATCATGGCTGGGCACATCTGCCTGACCATCCCCACCACTGTCACATCCTGGACGGGGATCGTGCTGGTCGCTGTCGGAACCGGCTTCATCAAACCGAACCTGACGACCATCGTCGGCGGCCTCTACGACGACGATGACATCCGCCGCGATGCCGGCTTCCAGCTGTTCTACACGTCCATCAACGTCGGCGCTTTCGCCTCTCCCCTGCTCACCGGCTGGCTGCGCGAGCACTACGGCTACCACGCCGGCTTCTCCTCGGCCGCCGTCGGCATGGCCTTCGCTCTGGCGGCCTTCGTCTATGGCCGCCACAAGCTCTCGGCCTTCGCCTTCACCGTCCCCAACCCCATCCGCCCCGAGGAGCGCCAACGGTTGCTTCTGGGATCCCTCGGGGTCCTGGTCGCCATCGGCGTCGTCGTCGCAGTCCTCCAGGTGCTCACCGGCAACCTGGTCACCACCGTCGCTACGGCGGGCCTGCTCATCCCGGTCGGTACGGCCGTGGCCTACTTCGTGGTCATGTTCCGCTCCCCGAAGGTCACCGTCCCCGAGCGAACCCACCTGCGCGCCTACATCCCCCTGTGGATCGGCGCGGTCCTATTCTTCATGATCACCGAGCAGGCCGCCGGCAAGATGGCCACCTTCGCCGAGTCCAACACGGACCTGCGCTTGCCCTTCTTCGGATGGTCGACCACCGCTGAGGCCTATCAGTCGGTCAACCCCGCGGCGATCGTGCTCCTGGCTCCGCTGGTCGGCATGCTGTTCACCCGGCGGGCGGGCAGGTTCCCCTCCACCATCATGAAGTTCGTCATCGCGGTGCTCATCGTCGGGCTCTCGGCGCTCATGCTGGGTTACGGATTCCAGATCTGGCCGGGCGGACAGGACCTGTCCCCCTGGTGGTTCCTGGCGCTGGTCTACGTCATCCAGACCGTCGCCGAGCTCTTCCTGACTCCGGTCGGCCTTGCCACGACGACCGCCCTGGCCCCCAGGAACTTCGCTTCCCAGGCGATGGGGCTGTGGTGGCTCAGCGTCGCCGCCGGGCAGGGCGTCGCCGGATTCGTCATCGCCCAGACCGAGCACCTCTCCGACGCCACCTACTACTATGGTCTGGGCGTGGCCACACTGCTCATGGCCCTGGTGCTGTTCGCCGTCGCCCCGTGGACGCAGCGGCAGATGGCCGACGTCGAGACGGCCACTGCCGAGTGAGCCGCGACTGACCAGAGTCTCGCCGAGTAGCCCCACCCCGCCTCGGCGGGAATCACCTGCCTGATTATCCTCGTATTTCTCCCCGATCGACTGCACGGTCGGAGTAAGGTGCACGGGTACCTGCGGTTCGTACTGGACACCGATGGTCCGGTCGCATTCCTCACCCGACCGCAGGAAGGGAGAGTCTCATGTCAACGACCCCGGCTCCCGTCGAGGACGATCTCGCCACCGGCCGGATAATCACCAGCCGCTGGCGGCCCGCCACCCTGCGCATGACGCCGTCGAAGGAGGACCGGGGGCTGTTCGGCCACCCCCGGGGCCTGCCCTGGATGCTCAATGTGGAGATGTGGGAGCGCTTCTCCTACTACGGCATGCGCGCCATCCTGCTGTACTTCATCACCGACACCGTGGCGAGTGGCGGCCTCGGCCTGAGCGCCAACTCCGGCCAGGTCATCCTGGCCTCCTACAGCGCCGCCGTCTACCTGCTGGCCATCCCCGGGGGCATCTTCGCCGACCGGGTCATCGGGCCATGGCTGTCCACCCTCTACGGCGGCCTGGTCATCATGGCCGGGCACATCTGTCTGTCCATCCCCGTGGTGGCCACCTCCTGGCTCGGTATCGTCCTGGTGGCCGTGGGCACCGGCTTCATCAAGCCGAATCTGTCCACGATCGTCGGGGGTCTCTATGACGACGATGACCCGCGGCGTGATGCCGGCTTCCAACTGTTCTACATGTCGGTCAACGTCGGGTCGCTCGCCTCTCCGCTGGTGACCGGCTGGCTGCGCGAGCGCTACGGCTACCATGCCGGCTTCTCCTCGGCCGCCGTCGGCATGGGGGTGGCCCTGATCGCCTTCGTCTATGGGCGCCACAAGCTCTCGGCCTTCGCCTTCACCGTTCCCAACCCTATCCGTCCCGAGGAGCACAAGAGGTTCGTGCTCGTATCGGTACTGATCGTGGCGGGGACGGCCGCGCTTGTCGCGGTCCTCAGCACTCTGACCGGAAGCCTGCTGGAGGCCATCTCCACCACCATGCTCATCATTCCGACCAGTGCGGCGTTGGGCTACTTCGCGCTGATGTTCCGCTCGCCCAAGGTCACGGCCCGCGAGCGCTCCCACCTGCGCGCCTACATCCCCCTGTGGATCGGCGCGGTCCTGTTCTTCATGATCTCCGAGCAGGCGGCCGGCAAGATGGCCACCTTCGCCAAGGACTACACCGACGGTCATATCCCGGTGATCGGATGGGTCATTAGCCCGGAGACCTACCAGTCCATCAACCCGGCCACGATCGTCATCCTGGCCCCGTTCATCGGCTGGCTTTTCACCCGGCGGGCAGGCAGGTTCCCTTCCACCATCATGAAGTTCGCGATCTCGGTGCTCACCATCGGCACATCGGCCTTCATCCTGGGCTACGGCTTCCAGACCTGGACCGGCGGCGCGAAGCTGGCCCCCTGGTGGTTCCTGGCCGTGGTCTTCATCATCCAGACCGTCGCCGAGCTCTTCCTGTCCCCGGTGGGACTGTCCACAACGTCGGCACTGGCGCCCAAGAACTTCGCCTCCCAGACGATGAGCTTGTGGCTGCTGACGACAGCCACCGGCCAAGGGCTCGCCGGCTTCATCATCTCCAGAACGGAGCACGTCGCGAATTCCACTTACTACTACGGTCTGGGCGTCGTGACGGTCGCCGTGGCCATCATCCTGTTCGTCGTCGCTCCTTGGACGGAGCGGAAGATGGCCGACGTCGGGGTCATCTCCCAGGACTAGGCACGGCTAGGCCGCCGGCGGGCCGGTGGGGAGACGATGGAAAAGAGGACCGTCATGAAGAGCTACACCTCCGGCGAGGAGCTCATCGCCGAGATCCGCAAACGCGCCGAACTGTTCGTCGCAGAGTTCGACGACGTCCCCGCCTCCGGGCTCCACACGCTCAAGGACGGCGCGGACCGCACCCCGGCGCAGATGCTCGCCTACCAGCTGGGGTGGATGGACCTGCTGCTGGGCTGGGAGCAAGACGAGCGGGCGGGGCGCGAGGTGGTCACGCCCGCGCCCGGCTACCGGTGGAACCGGCTCGGCGATCTCAACAGCTCCTTCTACGAGCAGTGGCGCGACGCCTCGCTGCCCCAGCTTCGGGAGGCCTTTCGGGAAAGGGTCGACGGCGTCGTCGCCCTCGTGACATCGCTGAGCCGAGACGAGCTCTTCACCTCCGGGCAGCGGGCATGGGCCTCCTCGACGCCGTCGGCCTGGCCGGTGGCCAAGTGGGTGCATATCAACACGGTGGCGCCCTTCACCTCCTTCCGCGCGAAGATCCGCGCCTGGAAGCGCGGTTGAGCACTCGGATCGCTCAACCCTGGGAGGACTCAAAGAACAAGGGTGCCCCGGGCTCTCGGCCCGGGGCACCCTTGTCTCTGATCGGATTAGGCTGGATCAGGAGGCCTTGGGGTAGGCCTTCTGGACGGCATCGAGCATCTCGAGGGCCGAGTAGTAGTCCAGCCGGAAGGACGAGGGCGGCATGTACTGCACCTTGCCTCCGGTCACCGGGGCTGCCGAGCTGAAGGTCTCGTTGCTGGTGACGGCGTTCTTCGCTGTCTCATCGGCGGCGATGACCACCCAGTTCTCACCGGTCAGTCCCGCCTGGACGTTCTCGGGCGAGAGCTGGATGATGTCCTTGCGGTCACCCATGGACTGGTCGCCCTTGACGTTGTCGGGGACGGTGGCGATGGTGAAGCCCAGGTCCTTGAGGAGCTGGACCTGCGGGGCCTCCTCGGTGAAGGCATTGGCGCCCTTGGTGCCGTCCCCGGGGACCGTGAAGACCGACGTCGCCCCCTGTGGGACGGCGATGGCGCCCTTGGCCTTCTCCGCCTTGGTGCTGTAGTCCTTGACGACGGAGTCGGCCTTGGCCTGGCGGCCGGTGGCCTGGCCCAGGGTCTTGGTGACGTCCTGCCAGGAGTGCGATCCGTAGTCGATGACGAGGACGGGGACCTCGAGCTGGCGCAGGCTCTCGACCACCTTGACGGCCGAGTCCTGCCCCGTCTTGGCGACGATGATGAGGTCGGGGTTGTCGCCGGCGACCGTCTGGGCGAGGTTGTCCTCGGTGCCGTCGATGGCCTTGACACCCTTGTCGGTGGCCTGCTTTGACCACTGGGTGAAGAAGCCGTTGTCGTCGGTCTTCTCGTCCTTTTTCTTGGCCGGCGTCGAGGCGACCACCGGGGCGTCGATGGCCAGGAGCGATCCGGTCAGCGTCACCGAGGTGGACACGATGCTCTTGGGCTCGGCCTTGAGTGTGACGTCGACGCCGTCGTCCCCCTTGATGGTGACCGGCCAGGTGGCCTCAGCGGAGGCTCCGGCCGAGGCGGCACCAGAGGCCCCCGCGGAGCCAGCGGCGGTTGACGTGGAGGTCGAACCGGAGGAGCCGCAGGCCGCCAGGCCGGTGCTCAGCACCATGGCGACGACGGCGACAAGACCCTGTCTCAAGCGGCGGGCGCGCCGCGTGGATGCGTTCATCTGTCTGTGTTCCTTTCTTATCCGTCCTGCTGGGAGCGAGCAGTCGGGCTAGTACCTGCCGAGGCGAGCTCGGCAGAAGGCTGTGGAGCGGCAGCGGGGGCCGTAGCAGGGGCGGTGCCGGCCGGCGTGACCGCGCCCAGGTGGCGGGGCACCACCATGGGGGTGCCCGCCACTGGGTCCGGGGCGATGACGGCCGCCAGTCCGAAGACCTCGTCGACGAGGTCCTCAGTGAGGATCCGGCGCGGGGAGCCGGTGACGCGGACCCGGCCGTCGTGCATGACGATCATGTGCTCGGCGCAGCGCGCGGCCTGGTTGAGGTCGTGCAGGACGGCCACCACCGTGCGCCCTTCGGCGTTGAGACGGCGGCATAGCTGGAGGATGTCGACCTGGTGGGCCAGGTCGAGGAAGGTGGTGGGCTCGTCCAGGAGGATCGTCTCGGTGCCCTGGGCCAGGGCCAGGGCGATCCATACGCGCTGGCGCTGACCTCCGCTGAGCTCGTCGACGGGGCGGGCGGCCAGCTCGGTGACGCCCACCATCTCCATGGCATCCTCGACGGCCGTCCGGTCCTCTCGCGACCACTGGCGGAACATGCCCTGGTGGGGGAAGCGGCCGCGGGCCACGAGGTCGCGCACCAGCATGCCTCCGGGTACGACGGCGCTCTGGGGCAGCAGGCCGACCCGGCGGGCGACCTCCTTGGTGCCGAGGCGGGCGATGTCGGCACCGTCGAGCAGGACCGCGCCCCGGGCGGGCCGGTGCAGGCGGGCCAGGGCGCGCAGCAGTGTGGACTTCCCGCAGGCGTTGGGGCCGACGATGGCGGTGAAGACGCCTGCCGGGATGTCCACGTCGAGGTCCCGGGAGACCACGTGGCCCTCGTAGGCGATGGTCGCGCTCCGGGCGGTCAGGCGCACCTCGGAGGCGGTCGGTCCAGCGGCAGTAGGCGGATCGGTGGGCTGCTCGGTGGTCGGTCCATTCACAGGGATCTCCTTCCACGCGCCGTCGCGGTCAGCGCCACCATGAGGTAGAGGCCACCGACGGCGTTGGTCACCACGCTCACGGGCATCGACTCGAGTACCAGCTGGCTGAGCAGGTCGGCGCCCGCCAGCAGGAGGCTCCCTGTCAGGCCGGAGACCAGCAGCGGGGGCTGCGGGGAGCCGGTGAGGAACCGGGCCAGGTGGGGCGCCACGAGGGCTACGAAGCCGATGGGGCCGGCGGCCATCGTCACCACCGCCACCAGCACCGTGCCCAACAGGATGAGGACGGCGACGACACGGCGGGTGGGGCTGCCCAGGACGGTAGCCATCTGCTCACCCAGCGCCACAACCCGCAGATGCCGGGCGACCGGCAGCATCAGGGCCAGGGCGAGTGCGATGGCCAGGCTGGTCGGGGCGACCACCGGCCACCGGGCCGCCCCGAGCGTGCCGGTGATGGCCTTGAGGGCACCCAGGCCCTCGTCGTCGTCGACCCGCACCAGAAGCCAGCGGTTGACCGAGATGAGCATCGAGCTGATGGCGATCCCCACCAGGATGAAGCGCAGCCCGGTGAACCCGCCGCGCAGGGAGACGAGGTAGGTCACCGTCCCCACGGCGGCGCCGCCGATGAAGGAGGCCAGGGAGGCGGACAACATACCGCCGGGCAGGAGCAGGACGCTGACCAGGATCCCGGTCTGCGCTCCGGTGCTGAAGCCGATGAGGTCGGGCGAGCCCAGGGGGTTGCGGGTGATGGTCTGGAAGACGGCCCCGGCCACACCCAGGGCCAGGCCCGCCACAAGCCCCAGCAGGATCCGGGGCAGCTTCCACTTGACGATGACGATCTGGACGATTCTGCGCCCTTGGCCCTGGAGCGCGTCGATGACCTCCTGGGTGGTGACGGTGAACTTCCCCAGGCGCAGGGCGGCGACGGCCACTGCGAGGCTGAGCGCCAGCAGCATGAGGCCGACGACGACGTGGCGCGGGGTGATGAGCACCGACCAGCGGCCAACGACTATCCACAGGCGTCCGGCGTCGGTCCCCACGTGGAAGCTGCGGCGCGGGCCGGTAGCGGCGGGAGTATGCATCGCAGCGGCGGCACGGTTCAGTCTGTCTCCCCTCATGAGGCCCGGTCCTTCATCCGCAGGACCATGAGCAGCAGGACGGGCGAGCCCACGAAGGCCGTCAGCAGACCGACCTGCATCTCGCCGGGCCGGGCCAGGACGCGCCCCAGCACGTCGGCGGCCAGGACGACGACAGGACCGCCCAGCGCGCACAGGGCAACGATCCATCCCCGGTGGGGCCCCATGAACCAGGAGGCCGTCAGCGGGGCCATGAGCCCGACGAACCCGATGGGGCCGGCGACCGTGGTGGCTGTGGCGCACAGGAGCGTGATGACCGCCAGGCTCAAGCCCCGCACGAGGCCGACCCGGGTGCCCAGCGCGGCGGCGACGTCGTCGCCCAGGGCGATATTGTCCAGGGCGCCGGCCAGGAGGAGGGCCGCGCCGGTTCCCAGGGCCACGAGGAGCATCATCGGCAGCAGGGGGATGTCGGCGCGGGTCAGGGAGCCGACCTCCCAGTCGATGAAGGTGCGGAACAGGTTCGGCATCGTCAGTACGACGCCGCGGATGACCGCCCCGGCGAAGGCCGAGAAGGCAACGCCGATGAGGACCAGGCGCACCGGCGAGGAGGTCGAGCCGCCGATCATGCCGATGACCTGGACGAGCGCGGTGGCGACCAGGGCGCCGCCGGCCGCCAGGAGTAGCTGGCCGGGGACTGGGAGGACGCCGAGTGCGGCGGTGCCCAGCACGATGCCCAGAGAGGCGCCGGCGTTGACGCCGAGCAGCCCGGGCTCGGCCAGGGGGTTGCGGGTGACAGCCTGCATGACGGCGCCGGACACCGCCAGGGCCGCTCCGACCAACACGCCGATGATGGTGCGCTCAACGCGCAGGACGTTGATGTTGTAGGAGACGTTGGAGGCGTCCGGGTGGAGCAGGTAGTGGGCGACCTGGTCGGCGGGGATCCTGGAGGAGCCGACGAACAGGGAGGCCAGGATGCACAGGGCCAGCAAGATGGCTGCGGCCAGGAGGACGGCCGGGCGCCGGAGGAGAGGGCTGAGGCGGGGACGGGGGCGAAAGGGGTGAGTGCCCTCCCTGATAACCCGTTCCGGCATCGGGCCTCCCCCACACCATCTACTACAAAGGCATGCCTAACCTAAAGGGGAGGTCGACGCCTGTCAAACCCGGGTCGACCGGCCCGACAGCCCGGGCCTGCATGTCCCGGGTGGCGCAGGCCCACCGCCCCGATACAGGCGCACCGCCGCAGTCCGGCTTCTCCTCCTCACGGAGTATATCGCGCGTGTATACACTCAGCGTATAGTCGCGGGCATGGAATCCAGACTCACTCTCCTCGGCCTGCTCAGTGCCGGACCGGGTCACGGCTACGACCTCAAGCGCTCCTGGGACCACTGGTTCGCCGCATCCAAACCACTGGCCTACGGGCAGGTCTACGCCACGCTCGCCCGCCTGGTGCGCGACGGGCTCATCACCCAGGTCGAGGCCGAGCCCGGCGCCGGCCCCGAGCGCAAGCGCTACAAGGTCACCGATGCCGGCCGCGAGACCGTCGAGCAGTGGCTGCTGACCCCTGTCACTCCTGCCGGCGACGTCCAGGCCGACATCTTCGCCAAGACCATCATCGCCCTCAGGCTCGACGACGACGCCGACCGTCTCCTCGACCTCCAGCGCGCCGAGCACATGGCGCGCATGCGCGAGCTGACCCGTCTCAAGCAGGACGGCGACCTGCGCACGGTGCTGCTGGCCGACCACGCCCTGTTCCACATCGAGGCCGACCTGCGCTGGATGGAGACCACCGCGGCCCGCCTGGGCGAGCTGCGGACGGAGGTGCGCTCATGAACGCCACCACTGTCGCGGCCACCGACGTCACCCCCGCGCCCGGTCAGGGCGGGGCGCACCTGCCGGACGAGGTCCTCATGCGCGCCCGCGGCCTGGAGATGAGCTTCGGGCAGACCCTGGCGCTGCGCGGCGTCGACCTGGACCTCCTGGCCGGTGAGGTCCTGGCCGTCACCGGCCCGTCGGGCTCGGGCAAGTCAACGCTCCTGCACGTCATGGCCGGGGTCCTCGTACCCGATGCCGGAAGCGTTGGCTACCACGGAGGCAAGTCTCCTGGAGGCGGCGCGACGGACGTCGCTGAAGACATCGCTGTGAACATCGCTGCGCTCGACGAGGCCGCCCGCAGCCGCCTGCGTCTGAACGAGTTCGGCTTCATCTTCCAGTTCGGCCAGCTCCTGCCGGACCTCTCCGCCCTGGACAACGTCACCATCCCCCTGCTCCTGGCCGGCGCCCCGCGCAGGAAGGCCCTGGCCCGGGCCCGCGAGACCCTGGTCGAGCTGGGCCTGAGCGAGCACCTGGACAAGCGCCCCACCCAGCTCTCGGGCGGGCAGGCGCAGCGGGCCGCAGTCGCACGGGCGCTGGTGACCAGTCCGCGCATCCTCTTCGCCGACGAGCCCACCGGCTCCCTGGACTCCCTGGCCGCCGAGCGGACCATGGAGGTACTGCTGGCCTCGGTACGTTCCCGCGGCGCCAGCCTGGTCATCATCACCCACGACGCGCGCATCGCCGCCTACGCCGACCGGGAGGTCACCGTACGCGACGGCCGCATCGGCTCCGGCACCACGCAGGCCGGTTCCGGCCCGAGCGAGCCCAGGCACGCCGCCACCGGGGGCCGGTCATGAGCCGCATCGCCCTGACCAGGCTGCTCGTCGCCAACGACCGCTCCGCCCGGCGCCGCCTGGCCGGGATCGTCGCCGGCGTCATGGTGGGGGTGGCGCTGTTCCTCATGCTGCTGGCCGCCGCCCAGGCCTTCCCCGAACGCAGCCTGCGCTCCAGCTGGGCGTCCACGGCCCTCCTTCCCGGCGTTTCCCAGCAGTCGAGCCACACGGACCTCCAGCCCGACCACGTTCTGAAGGACAGCGAGCTGGCCGTCGCCAGCAACCTCGACACGGTGGGCCCGGAGACGATCACGGTCCTGCAGGTGGCCCTGCCGGAGTCGGGCACCACCTCGGTGAGGATCCCGGGCTCCGACGTCGTGCCGAAGCAGGGCGAGTACCTCGCCTCACCGGCCCTGGCCAAGCGCATCGCCTCCCTTCCAGCCGACCAGCTCGGCGACCGCTACGGCAAGCAGGTGGGCGTCCTGGCCCCCGACGCCGTCGAGGGCCCGGACTCGCTCGTGGCCGTCGTCGGGACGGAGCTGGGGACCGTGGCCTCTTCTCAGTCCCACATTCCTCCCCAGGTGGTTACCTCGTTCCAGAGCATCCCCTATGAAAACGAGGCCTATCGGATCGCCATGCTCATCGGCGCCATCGCGGTGCTCGTGCCCGCGCTGCTGCTCGTCGGGATCGTCACCGACCTGGGGGCGGCGCAGCGGGCCGAGCGCTTCGCCACGCTACGCCTCATCGGGGCCACGCCCCAGCAGGTGGCCCGCACCGCGGCCCTGGAGATCGGGGCCACCACTTTCGTCGGCGCCCTGGCGGGTGTGGCGCTCTACCTGGTCATGATTCCCGTGGCCGCGCAGATCTCACTGGGGTCGAGCCGCTTCTACTACTCCGATCTGCTGCGCTCACCGGTCAATGCGGTCCTCGCCGTCACCGTCACGACGGCGGGGGCGGCGGCCGTGGCCTGGTGGCGCACGCGACGGGCCGATGTCGGCCCTCTGGGCGGGTCCCGGGAGCGCAGTGAGCGCCAGCCCCGCCTCATCTCGCTGGCGCCCGTGATCCTCGGGATGGCGGGGCTGGTCAGTACCCCAGCGGTGGCCCGCCAGGAGTCCGCACTGACCATCTACCTACTGCCCATCTCCTTCCTGTGCGCGATGCTGGGGCTGCTGTGGGCAGGACCGGTCCTGACCTGGTGGGTGGCGCGAGGCGGTCGGGCGCTGGCCCGATCGGCGGCGCAGGTGATCGGCTTCAATCGCATCGCCCGGCACCCCCGGGCGGTCTTCCAAGCAGTGGCGGGTGTTGTTATCGCCGTCTACGCCATGACGGTCTTCGCTGTCGCCATCACGGTCGCCGCGGGCACCCGCGATATCACTCAAGGCAACGGTCACTTGTCCCCCTCGACGCTTGAGGCTATCCCTGCGGTCAGCGACGAGGGCACCCTGGAGAGCGCCGTCGACCGGCTCGCCGCCGTCCCCGGGGTGACGACGGTCGCGGTGGGACGGATCAGTGGAGACTCCAGGCAGGAGGGTCAGGTCATCCTCGAGGCCGACAAGGCGGAGGCTCTCGGGGCGCCGCATGTGGAATCGCCTGGTGGCGCGGTGAGCATCAGTACTCGGTGGCTGTATGAGAACGCGGCCGCCTCGCCGTCACCGGTTAGCGCCGAGGATCTGGCGACCGCCCGTGAGCAGGGCGCGCCCATTCTCCTCGTGGGCACCGACCCGGCCAGCCCCGGGGCCGTCGAGCGGGCCCGTACCGCCCTGGCCACCTCCAATCTCGAGCTGGGCACCTCCCCCTCCTCGCCTAACTCGATCCAGAGCATCCAGGCCAGCGCCATGGAGAACCAGTTCGCCCGTCTCGGATACATCGGCATCCTCATCGCCGCGGGAATCTCCACGGTGTCGCTCGGGGTCTCGACGGTGGCGGCGCTCCTGGGCCGCAAGCGGGTCCTCGGCCTGCTGCGACTGGTCGGCATGCCGCCGGCGACACTGCGCTCCATGGTCTCCTACGAGACGGTGCTGCCGGCGGCGACGGCTCTGGTCATGAGCATCGGCCTGGGATGGTTGACCGCGTGGTCTCTTGTCGGCGGGGTCTCGGGCCGCCATATCAGCTGGCCGGACGGCGGCTACTGGCTGGTGCTGGGGGCGTGTCTGGCACTGGTAGCGGTGGCGACCCTGGTCAGTGCCCGCTACGGCCGCCGCATGCTGGCCAGCACCACCGTCCGATTCGAGTAGCAACGGCCCGTAGTGTTCAAATCTGTGACAAAGGCCTTGACCGGGCTCAGTTGCGGAAAAGAAAACCGCATGATTCCGCGGTTCCTTTTGGCGGAGTGATGGCCTCTGAACTCCTTTGTCACAGATTTGGACACAAGTCCCTCCTTCACAGCCGGGCACCGGGGAGAACAACCCCCAGTGCCCGGAGCCGATCTGCGATAGAACAGGACCATGACCGCAGGACGGACCGACACGGCCGCAGGCTCCTCCCCCGCTGCCTCCCTGAGGCCGCCGGTCCTCACAGCACCGGATCTCAGCCGCCTGCGCGACGGCGAGGCGGACGAGCTGGCCGCCGGCGAGATGGTCGAGGACCTGGAACTGGCCGAGGCGGACCTCAGCGGCGCCGACCTGTCGGCGGTCAGCCTGCTGAACTGCCGGTTCTCGGCGATCTTCGCCGACGACACCGACCTGACCGCGGCACGGCTGGTCGACTGTCGCCTGGAACGTCTGAACTCCACCTACCTTCACAGCCCGCGCTCGACGTGGCGCACGGTGGAACTCACCGGTTCGCGGATCGGCGCCTGGGAGTTCTATGACGCCGACGTCGAGTCCGTCCTCATTGAGGACTGTCGCCTCGGCTTCGCCAACCTCGCCGGGACCGCTATGCGCGACATCCTCATCCGGGGCACCAGGATCGACGAACTGGACCTGAGCGGCATCGAGGCCCAGCGGGTCCGTTTCGAGGACTGCCGGGTGGACACGCTGCGGCTGCGCGGCGGGAGCCTGAGCGACGTCGACCTGCGCGGGCTGGAGATGAGAGTGGTCAGCGGAGTGGGTTCCCTGGGCGGGGCCACCATCAGCGGCGAGCAGCTCACCGAGCTCGCGCGGCTCTTAGCAGAACACCTGGGGCTGCGGGTCGAGGACCAGGACCACGGACAGAAACCGATAACAAGGAGCAGGCGAGCATGACGCTACTGACATCCGATGACGTCCTCAACGTGAAGTTCGATAGCACGAGGCTCCGGGAGGGATACGTTCAGGACGAGGTCGACGAGTTCCTCGACGAAGTGACCACCACGTTGCGGGGACTTGAGGAGCGCCTTGGTGCGGGACCGGGAGCGACTTCCGGCTCTCACCAGGAGTCGGGGATACTTCTGACCTCCCAGGACGTCAAGAGTATTCGGTTCACGACATCCAGGTTCCGGGAAGGGTACGAGCAGCCGGATGTCGACGCCTTCCTAGACACGATCGTGGAGACCATGGAAACCATGGAGGCACGACTGAACAGTAGCGCCTATGGAGCGGGTACGAGCGCGTACGGACCGGCACCCGGAGCGTATGGGGATGCCGGCTACGCCACCGGGGCGGGAATCGCTCCGGGAACCGCCGGGGCGACGGGCGACCCGCAGTACGCCGAGGCGATCGCCCAGCGCGACCAGTACATCGCCCAGCTCCAGCAGGAGAACGCCTACCTGCGCGCCGAGCTCGAGTCCGCCCAGCGCCGCCTGGGGACTACCGGGTTTTAGAACTCGTCAGCGCCGAGAAGTCCGAGACCGCGGAGCAGATGGGGCATTGTTGTCGACGGGCAAGCACCCTGGGTACCGAGCTCGGGGAGGCTGTCCGTCGGCAGGTGGCACCTGGCTACAGCTTGCACGGCCTCATTCCAAGGAAAGTCATCAGGGAGCGTCTTGGCATTCTTCTTGCTGAGTCCTGTTAGTTCCAGATAGTGCGCCTGCGTGTCCGCCTGGTTCCGGTAGTTCTTCACATGAGCGTCGTGGGCGTTGAGCCAGACCTCGAAGCAGGGCACGGAGACGATGCCGTGGACAATGGTCTGCCTGCTGCTCAATTCCCGGCATTCCTTAAGGAAGTCATGACGTTCCCGGCCATCGTGGTCGACGACGATCCACACCTCCCTGTAGTCGCTAAGATCTGACCGAGGTCCGCTGAGCTCCTTGACGACGGTGAGCGGGTCACCGTTGATGACCTTCACTTTGGCTGAGACTCTGTCGCGGTCCACACGTCGGCACAGCTGCTGCAGGTAGGCGCTCTCGGTGACCCGCCCATTAGTCACGAGGAGAACGGTGCGCAGTTCGGCTCGTTGGCTGCGCCGTTTCCTTCTCGGTGGCGTCACCTCACCTCGCCTCCGCCGGTGTTGAGAGGTACCGGCGGAGGCTGGAGGTGTCCACCCGAGGAATAGCGCCGAAGGCACCGGCGAGGTAGCGGCGCTGCTTGTTCGTGCCCTTGCGATTAGTGGGGAAGTCTGCGAGTGAGAAGAGCTCGCTGGAACCGGAGGACGACTTCTCACTCATCCACACCTCGCCCGCCTCCAAGAGCTGGACGGGGGAATTGTCCAGGAGCGCCGTGTTATGGGTTGTGAAGACGATCTGGGCACCCCGGGGATTGAGGTCCGGGTCCTTGAACATGTCCACCAATGTGGCGGTCAGTGTGGGGTGGAGGCTCGCGTCGAGCTCGTCGATGCACAACACCTGGCCCAGCCGCAAGGCGTCAATGGCGGGACCGACCGTTGCCAACCAGGTGAGAGTGCCCTGGCTCTCCTGGCCGATAGTCAATCGATACTCCTCACCGTCGGCACCGCGGTGGTGGAGGACGAGGTGACGCTGGAGCTCCTTGAGCACCTCGGCGGGAACCTCAGCCTCCTCGTCCTCGCTCCAAGGAAGACGACGCAGGAACTCAAGCACCTCCCGAGGAACCTCCTGCTCCTCGAGCTCAAGACCGACGATGCCAAGATCGGCGGCCCGAGCGATGGCGTTCGCAATGCCACTCCACTGCTCAGGGTCCTCTGCAAGCCGACTCATCACCCACCGCAGACGCGAACTGCGCTCCTCATCGCTGTGGTGGATGAAGCGCATGGTTCGCAGGCTGCGCGCGATCGGCGCGAGCGTGGCGTGCTTGTACTTAAGAGCCACGGCGAGGAAGAGGTCCTTGGGCGTCGTGATCCGACGGACCTCGTTCGTGGCGCCCTTGAGGGTGGTACCGGACTCGATCGTGGGCTCGTCATCCTCGGAGCCCTGGGTGCGCACGAAAACCTTGCGCCAGCGCTGCCCCGCGGCCCAAAGCTCCTCCCGCGAGATGCCCCAGCGATGCGCCTCGACGCTGTAGCTGTAGCGCTCGTTCTCATGGGTGAAACCGATGGAGAAACGGGACGGCTGCGCCGCGTGGTCGCGATCGAGGCTGAAGGGCTGGTACAGGATGTCTCTCTGGCCGCCGACGGCGTGGTGGAGGCAGTTAAGCGCGTCCAGGAGGGTCGACTTACCCGAGGCGTTAGCACCGAAGATCGCCGCCACGCGCCATGTCTGCTCCTGCCACGGGGAGCCCGCGCGTGGCGTCAAAGTCTTGAGCGAACTCCGAGTGAGATCGAGGGTCGTCTCCTCCGCGTAACAGCAGTAGTTCGCTACGGTGAAGTCGAGCAGCATGCAATAACTATACTGTGAGCTCCTCGTTTTGGGAAGTTCTTTCCCAAAACGAGGAGCTCACAACTGCTTCACCTCGAACGGCCAACTGGTCATTGTCTGCTCGAAGGCGGCGATGACCGGCCGGCGCGAAGGCCGAGTACGAGTCAGCTCCGCTTGACCAGGGGGAAGGTGATGGTCTCGCGGATCCCCTGGCCGGTGAGCACCATGAGGAGGCGGTCGATACCCATGCCCATGCCGCCAGACGGTGGGAAGCCCTGCTCCATGGCAACCAGGAAGTCCTCGTCCAGGACCATGGCCTCGGGGTCGCCCTTGGCGGCCGCGAGTGCCTGAGCCTCGAAGCGCTCGCGCTGGACCACCGGGTCGGCGAGCTCGGAGTAGGCGGTGGCGGTCTCGAAGCCGCGCACGTAGAGGTCCCACTTCTCGGTCAGGCCCGGCTTGCTGCGGTGGTAGCGGGTCAGCGGCGAGGTGTCCTCGGGGAAGTCGTAGACGAAGGTGGGGGCCCACAGCTTGTTGCCGACGAGCTCTTCGAAGATGTCCTCGACGACCTTGCCGGCCACGGCGTAGTCGTCGATCTCCAGGCCGATCCGCTCGGCGTGGGCGACGAGCCGCTCGCGCGGGGTCTCCACGGTGATCTCCTCGCCGAGGGCCTCGGAGACGGAGGTGTAGAGGTCGATGGTGTCCCACTCGCCCGACAGGTCGTACTCGGTGCCGTCGGCGAGCGTGACGACCTCGCCGCCCTCGGGCAGGTCGAAGGTGTCGCGGGCCGCCTGCTGGACGAGGTTGCGGGTCAGGTCGGCCATGCCGTTGTAGTCGGAGTAGGCCTCGTAGGCCTCCAGGGCCGTGAACTCCGGGGAGTGGGAGGAGTCGGCGCCCTCGTTGCGGAAGTTGCGGTTGATCTCGAAGACGCGGTCGACGCCGCCGACCACGGCGCGCTTGAGGTAGATCTCCGTGGCGATGCGCAGGTAGAGATCCATGTCGAAGGCGTTCATGTGGGTGATGAACGGGCGCGCGGCCGCCCCGCCGTGGATGACCTGGAGCATGGGGGTTTCCAGCTCCAGGTAGTCGCGGCGGAAGAAGTTCTCGCGGATGGAGCGCACGACGGCGGCCCGGGTGCGCACCATGTCGCGGGCGGAGGGCCGGGTGAGCAGGTCGAGCTCGCGACGGCGCACGCGCTGCTCCTCCGAGAGCGTCACCGCCTCGCCGGCCTCGTTGGTCCAGGTCTTGGGCAGGGGGCGCAGGGCCTTGGAGGCGATCCGCCAGGCGGGGACCTCGACGTCGTCGTCCCCGGCCGTGGCGGCCTCGGCGCCCTCGCGTAGGACGGGCTCGGCCATGACGGACAGCTCCCCGCGGCGCGAGGAGATGACGCGGCCGTGGACGAAGAGGTGGTCGCCCAGGTCGACGTCGGCCTTGAAGGCCGCGAGCGCGGTGTGGCCCTCTGCGGGCAGGGCCTTGGCCGAGAGCATGGCCTGCAGGGTGGCGCCTGCTCCGTCCTGCAGGGTGACGAAGCACAGGCGGCCGGTGTTGCGCAGGAAGACGACGCGGCCGGCCACGCCGACGACGTCGTCGGTCTCGTCACCGGCCTCGAGGTGGGAGTAGGCCTCGCGCACGGCGGCGATGGTAGTGGTGACGGGCACGGAGACCGGGTAGGGGTCCCAGCCCTCGCCGCGCAGGCGCTCGCGCTTGCCGGCGCGGACCTCGAACTGCTCGCCCGGGCCCGGATCGGCCTTGGGCTGCTTGGGCCGGTCCACCGAGCCGTCCGAAGAGTTCGGGGCCTTCGGAGACTTCGGGGACTCGGTGCCGGCGGGGGCGTCGGTGGCGGTCGGGTCAGGGCTGGGGGTGGTCTGGTCTGTCACGTGAGGGAGTCTAACGGCGCCCGCCCGCCCCGGCCGTCCCTCGGGGCCCGACGACTCCCGCACCACACCCGATCCTGGTCACACCCGTGGCGACCGATCGGGTTGGGACGCTTCGCACCGACGCGGCGCAGCCCGGATAACTCGTTAACCCCACTGGGGCGCCGCAGCAGCACCGACGATATCGGGGGCCCGGAACCAGCGCCGTCGCCGCGAGACGCAGTACTTCGGCGGGAACCAGGTCGGTGGCAGGTCCTCGCTCCTGACCGGGGTCGGGCTCAGACGCAGGGCAACGCCGCGAAAGGTGCGTCGTTGCTCCCATGAGGCCGGGACCTGAAGGAGGGAGCCGGAGAGCAGCCGCGAGTAGGCCGGTCCCAGGTAGCACCATGGCACCGGATGCGCCGGCAGACCGGCCAGGATCGTCCTACCGACGTGAAGGTTCTGCGCGCGATGCTCCTCTGCTCCCACCGCGAAGGAACCGTCGCGCGCGCGACTCCAGCCCGTGAGAACCTCGGCAAGGGCGAGCTCGGCCCCCAGCTCGTCGGCAACCGCCGTGAATACCTCGAACAGGGGACTCATCTCGGATGCATTGAGACGGTCCAGCCCGATCGTGCACTGGGCCTCGTACATACCGCACGGCTCTGCGATTCCGGAGTTGTTGCCGAGCCAAACACGCCCCATCGGCTCATCTCCGTAGAGGGACATCCCGACATAAACGCCATGCCACCAGTCATCAGCATTGCGGATGGCCGCCTCATCCAGGGGCTGCGGCCAGGCGGGGCCGCTGTACGCGCGTGGCAGCCACTGCGGGGCGGTCCGCCCGACGGCCCGCATCCAGGCGGACACCGGCGTGGCGCACACCGCCTTTCGCACGAACCACCGCATGTGGACAGACTGCGCCACCATCTCTCTAGACCGGGTTGGTTCAACGAAGTCGGGCGGAGCCAGCTCAGGAGCCGGCCACACCACCCGCTCCAACCAAACGGCGATCACACCGTCACATCTGCGCGCCAGCGCCTCCACGATCGTGAGAGCCAGGTCCCCGTGAGTCCAGTCACCATCCTCGTACGTCTCGCAGTCGACCCAGTAGCAGAACCTGAGGTCGTCGCGCCCTGAGACGTCCCGGACATACTCGAAGAAATCGAGGGACTCATCCAGCGAGTACGTGTGAACTCCGATCTCAAGGATGTTGCCATCGCGATCATCGCCATCACCGCCTCTGCTGACGCTGAAGTCGGTCCCGTTGCCGTCAGCCTCAACGACGAGTCCGGGCGCACTCGACTGCAGATCCTCCGCTGTCAGTGCGCGACGCGTGCACAGGGTGGGACAGTCGGTGTAGGGCCAGTCCATGGCCGGGATCCTATCCGGAGCCCGCGCTTGCGAAGCAGGTAACCGATGACCGGCCGATTAGGTTTCAGGCGCGGGCCTCGGCCAGGGGGATGCCGGAGGGGCGCAGGCCCTGGAGGCGGGCGACGTCGGAGTCGACCGGCACCTGGCCGGGGTCGGTGCCCCGCTCCACGATCCGGTTGGCGGCGTCGACGAAGACGACGCGGGGCAGGTAGGTGCGGGCCTCATCGTCGGGAATCTGGGAGTAGGCGATGAGAATGACGACGTCGCCGGGACCGACCAAGTGGGCGGCGGCACCGTTGACGCAGATCTCTCCGGCGCCGCGCTCGCCGGGGATGACGTAGGTGGACAGGCGGTTGCCGTTGGTGCAGTTGCAGATGTCCACACGCTCGCCGGGCAGCAGGTCAGCGGCCTCGAGCAGGTCGACGTCCACCGTAATCGAGCCGACGTAGTCGAGGTCAGCCTGGGTCACGGTGGCGCGGTGGATCTTGGACGTCATCATCGTCCGGGTGCGGGCGCTCATCGCGGCACAGCGTAGACGGTGGGGAGCCCGGCGTACTGTACGGCGCGGCACAGGGTGAGCGACCCGACATGCTCGCGGGCAGGTTCCCGCGCGGTGCCTACGGGCGCAGGTCGATGAGGGTGTTGTCGATGAGGCGGGTGGTTCCCACGCGGGCGGCCACGGCCAGCAGGCCCATGGGCGCAGGGCCCTCCTCCGCGTCCTCTCTCACCGGTGCGCTGCGCGGCAGGCCGAGTCCGGAGTCGGTCAGGTCCTCAAATCCGGTGGGGTCGACGAGGGCCACGTAGTCGACCTCGATGCCGTCGGATGCCTCCAAGGACGCCAGGGCGGCCCGGCGGATCGAGGCCGGGTCGGGGCGGGCGCCGGAGGCGGCCGCCTCCACGGCGATGTCGCGACCGGCCCGCA
>NZ_JH470364.1:0-28264 GCF_000239715.1 Actinomyces sp. oral taxon 849 str. F0330
GAGAGCACCGGCCGCCCCCTGGTCATCCTCGACCTGGCCCTGACCCGCGACGTCGATGAGACCGTCCGCGCCCTGCCCGGCGTCGTCCACCTCGACCTTCCCGGCGTGCGCGACGCCGTTCCCGACGCCGAGGTCCGGCAGGTCGACGCCGCGCGCGCCATCATCGACGCCGAGGCCGACGACTTCGAGCGCACCCTGGCCGGGCGCAGCATGGACTCGCTCATTACCGCCCTGCGCTCACACATCGGCCGGGTCGTCATGGAGGAGATCGAGCGCCTGCGGCCGTTGCAGTCCCGGCTGCCGGCCTCGGCCGTGCCCTCGGTGGACGGGCGGGCCGACGCCCGTGTGGTTGCCGGTGGCGGCGTGATCCGTGCGAACGGCTCCTCCGGCGCGATCGCCGTCTCGGTGGCCGCGCCCGAGACCACCTCAGAGGCCGCTGCCAAGGTCTCCTCTGAAGCCGCGGATGAGCCGGTCATCACCCTCGCCCAGGCCGAGCGCGCCCTCCACCACCTGGCCGCCCGCCTCCTCCACCAGCCCACCGTCATGGCCCGCCGTGCCGGCCAGGAGGGGCGTGAGGATGCCTACCGCCAGGCCCTTGAGCTCGTCCTCGGCCCGGATTCCGTAGGAGGAACCCATGACTGATGCCGCCGCACCCACGCCCGGCCTCGTCGGTGCCCCGGCCAGTATCCCGGCCACCGACCCGCTGGCCCCCTACGACGCCGTTCTCCTGCTGTCCTACGGCGGGCCCCGCCGGCCCGAGGACGTCCTGCCTTTCATGCGCAACGCCACCGCCGGCCGTGGCGTGCCCGACTCGCGCCTCCTGGAGGTCTCCGGCCACTACCAGGGATTCGGCGGCGCCTCCCCGATCAACGCGCGCAACGCCGAGTTGCGCGACGCCCTCCAGGCCCGCCTGGCCGAGCACGGCTCGTCGCTACCGATCGTCGTCGGCAACCGCAACTGGCACCCCTTCGTCAGTCAGGCCCTGCGCGAGCTGGCCGACTCCGGCGCCCGCCACATCCTGGCCCTGCCCACCGCCGCCTTCGGCTCCTACTCCGGGTGCCGCCAGTACCGCGAGGACCTGGCCGGCGCCGTCGCCCTGCTCGCCGCCGGAGCTGATGGCTCCACCGGAGACGGCTTCGAGGCCGACGCTGCCGCCCGGGTCGGTGGGGACGGGGGCGCTCCCGTCGACCTCACCGTGGACAAGACGCGCCCCTACTACAACACCTCCGGCCTCCTGGAGGCCAATGTCGACGCGATCGTCGAGGCCTACGGCGCTCTTGCCGAGCAGGGGGTGGCCGCAGCGGACGTCCGCCTCGTGCTCGTCACCCACTCCATCCCCCTGGGCATGGAGACCGGCTCCGCTCCGGGCTCCGACGCCGACGGTGCTTCGGGCCAGGTGACGCACCCTGCCGTTGAGCCCGCCGCGCATTCCACGGAAGATCCTGCCGGGCGTCTCACCGAGCAGCGCGAACCCGGCGTCGCCGCGGACTTGTCCACGGAGGTCTCTTACGTCGCCCAGCACGAGGCCCTGGCCTCGATCCTCGTGCCGGAGGTCGCCCGCCGCCTCGGCCTGGAAAAGGTGGAGGCGGACCTCGTCTACTGCTCGCGCTCCGGCCCGCCGCAGGCCCGCTGGCTCGAACCCGACGTCAACGACCATCTTCAGGCCCTGGCCGCCGGCCGCTTGACCGACGGCCGCCCGGCGGAGCGGCCCGGGGGCGTCGTCGTGTCCCCCTTCGGGTTCATCTCCGACCACATGGAAGTCGTCTTCGACCTCGACACCGAGGCCGCCCAGACCGCCCGCGACCTGGGAATACCGTATGTGCGCGCCGCTACGGCCGGCACCCACTCGGCCTTCGTCGACTCCCTCGTCGACATCCTCATTGAGCGGGCCGCCGCCGCTCGCGGCGAGAACGTCCATCCCGCCTCGACCACCGGCGTCGGCCCCTTCCACACCGTCTGCCCGCCGTCCTGCTGCCGTCCCGGTACCCGCCACCCCGGCACCCGCCCAGCCGAAAGCACCGCACACGAGCCCGCCGCCGGTCACCAGTCGGCTATGAGCAGACCGTGACCGGATGTCGACCTGCAACTGCCGATCCCGATGAGGCCCCGATAGCCTCATGCCCAGCAGCCCCGGAAGAAATAAGGAGAAGAGATGAGTACCGACGCCCACGGTCACCCCGGCGGACATGGCGGTCACCCCGGTGGCCGCAGCGGACGTTCTGCCGATGGCGGCCTGCACCGTTTCGAGGATGAGGAGCGCCGCCCCCACCGCGACCCGCGCGACGCCATCGACGTCGACCTGGAGGCCATCAACAACCAGTACCACTACACCCTCTACGCCGTCTTCCGCCTGACCCGCCCGCTGCCCGCCTCCCAGCCTGGGCGCGAGCAGCTCCTGGGCGAGAGCGCCGATTTCATCGGGGCCGGCGGCGTGACGACCCGCGGCTGGTACGACATCGGGGGCTTTCGCGCCGACGCCGACCTGCTCGTGTGGTGGCTCGACGACGACCCCGAGGTCCTCCAGGACGCCTACCACCGCCTGCGCGGCAGCGCGCTGGGCCGATACCTGGAGCCGGTGTGGTCCTGCATGGGACTGCACACGCCCGCTGAGTTCAACCCCCGCCATGTGCCGGCCTGCCTGGCCGGGGTGGCGCCGCGGGACTGGGTCATGGTCTACCCCTTCGTGCGCTCCTACGAGTGGTACCTGCTCGATCCGGAGGAGCGCTCGCGCATGATGGCTCAGCATGGGCGCCACGGTTTCTCCAAATACCCCGACGTCAAGGGTTCGACCCTGGCGACCTTCGGACTGAGCGACTACGAGTGGATCCTCGGCTTCGAGGCGGACTCCCTCGATCGCCTCGAGGGGGTCCTGCACCACCAGCGCTACACGGAGGCGCGCATGCACGTGCGCGTGGACACGCCTTTTTACACGGGGCGCCGTGTCGGCCCCCAGGAGTGGGCCGAGCGCCAGCCCTGGGTCTGACGGGGGGCTGGCCATTGACGGGGAACTTCTGCGCGTAAGGGCGCGGGATTTCCGCACCCTTACGCGTGATATGTCCCCGACGGCGGCCGGTCGAACTCCAGAAGAAACAGCGCAAAGTGGACGGCACGAGCGCAGAGACTGCAGTCACACCGTCCGTCACCTTCGCTGCCGCCGCCCTTGGCGACAGCCTCCAGCGCGTCCTGGTTGACCTTCTTGCCTTGGGGATCGTCACCCAACCGACTCGTTGACAGGAGAATCCTGATGACCGTTACTCACGAGATTGTGGATGGCACACCGGCCGTGCGCGCCAAGAGCCTGCAGGAGTGGCGCGACTGGTTGGAGGAGAACGGCCAGCACACCCCGAGGATCTGGCTCATCATCTACAAGAAGGGTGCCTCGGAGGACAGCGTGCGTTTCCGGGACGCGATCGAGCACGCACTGTGCTTCGGTTGGGTCGACAGCAAGGCCATCAAGCGCGACCGTGACAGCTGCTACCTGATGTTCTCCCAACGCAGCCCCACGAGCAGCTGGGGGCGGGCCAACCGGGAACGGGCCGAGCGGCTCATCAGGGCCGGGTACATGCGGCCGACGGGCCAGAAGGTCATCGACGAGGCAAAAGCCTCCGGGAAATGGGACGAGCACGCCGACGCTCAGAACCTCGTTGTCCCCGACGACCTGCGGGTCGCGCTGGAGGCGAGTAAGTCGGCGCTGACCCACTTCTCGGCCTTCCCTCCATCCTCGCGACGACTGATCCTGCAATGGATATCCAGTGCCAAGAAACCTGAGACACGTGAGCGTCGGATCGCCAGGACCGTCGAGCTGGCGGCTCAGAACATTCGCGCCAATCATCCCAAGTAGGCACCTCGCTTCCGTCACGTCCGAAGCCGGTCAAGGTGTACGCGCACAAGTAGCAACCACCACTGGAACCCACCTTGACCCCACCGTCCCCGTACGCGTCGTATGTCCTCGTCTGTGGAGTGTCGGTGGGTGCGGGCATGAGGCGGATGACGGCGCGACCTGACCAACCTGGTTGACCAAGTAGCTTCTCCTTGGGACCATCAACGTATGAGAACGGTGAAGGTTCAGGAGGCGAAGACGCATCTGTCGGCACTGTTGGTGGAGGTCGAGCAGGGTGCGACCATCAATATCGCCCGAGGGCGTCAGACAGTGGCGCGGCTGGTTCCGGTCGGGACGGGTGAGCGGGAGCTGGGCTTTGGCGGCTATCGGTTGCCGGACACGTTCTTCGACGACCTGCCCGAGGAGGAGCTGAATGCCTGGGAGGGCGCGTGAGCGGTTACCTGCTCGACACGCACGCGCTCATGTGGGCGATCAATGAGCCATCGCGTTTGGGTGATGGAGCTGCTGAGGTACTGCGGGATCGCGGGAGTCTTCTGGTGGTCTCTGCTGCCAGTGCGTGGGAGCTGTACACCAAGCACCGCATTGGGAAGCTGCCCGGTGCCGGCCCGTGGCTGGAGGCTCTCGAGGGGCATGTGCGGCGTCTTGGGGCGGAGCTCTTGCCCATCGAGTGGTCGCATGCCCGCCTGAGTGGACGGCTTGAGTGGTCGCATCGCGATCCATTCGATCGGATGCTGGCGGCACAGGCGATCTCCGAGTCGCTCGTGCTGGTGACGCGTGATCCGGCCTTCGAGGAACTGCCCAGTGTGAAGATCCTGTGGTAGCTGGTTGTTCCCGGTCGACGTGGTTGGAAACGTTCGACGCCGTCGGGGATACGTTCCCGCGGATGGGGGCCTTCTGCGCGTACGGGTGCAGGATTCCCCTTCCTGTACGCGTGATATGTCCCCATCGTGTCGGAGCTCTGAAAGGCGGAACTCCGGCGACGAACGCTGAGACATGTTCGTGACCTTCGCGGTAATGTCGACGGGTTGGTTTCCGCCGGGTTGGATCCGGCCGACTGGGAGGAGCCCCCGTGAGGAACGCCGCGATTCGCCCCGCCGACTGGACCGGAGCCGGCCGCCGGGCCACTGTCCTGGGCTGCCTGTTGCTGGCTGGCTCGCTCGCCTTCGCCGGCTGCTCATCGAACAGCTCCAAGCCCGGTGCAAAGGCCTCCGCGAGCGGTTCGGGCACCGTGAGCAGCTCGACGCCGGAGCCCTCGGGCGTCGTCACGGCGTCGGGCAGCGCCGGTCCCGTCACGGCGGACTCCCTCTCCGACCCCCAGCTGGGTTACACCGTCACCACCATCCCCGCCGGCCTGGACGTCAGCCAGGTCAAGATCCTCCAGGACTTCGTGGCCTACGACCAGATGTCCTGGACGCTGTGGGTCGGCGGCGGCCAGGACGTCAGCAAGGTGACGACGGTGACCACCGGCAACCTCCAGCAGCAGCTCACCAACGATGCCGCCGACATGAGGAGCAAGGGGCAGAAGGTCCGGACCCCGGTCAGGGTCGCGGTCTCCGAGATCGTCATGAGCGCCGACGGCCAGAGCGCCACCGTCTCCTACTGCGTGGATATGACGCAGGTGAGCTTCATCGACGCGCAGGGCAAGGACGTCACCGACCCCGCCAACAAGGCCCAGATTCCGGCGAAGAACACGATGGTTCCCGGCAGTGACGGGCGCTGGCTCGCCTCCGAGGAGGAGGAGACCGGCGAGCCGAACTCCTGCTCGGTCGGCTGACGAGGCGAAGCTCGTTCACGCAGGTGAGCCCCTGTTTCAAGTGAGGCTTGGCTTGCCTGTGAATCATAAGTAACACCCACGGAGGCTGGCGAAGTAGTAAAGTAATGGCCATGAACGCAGACACCGTCACCACCCCGTCCATCAACCTCTCCTTCACCGCCTCCGCCGCCCTGAGCGACAACCTCCAGCGCGTCCTGACCGACCTCATCGCCCTCGAGCTCGTGGGCAAGCAGATCCACTGGAACGTCGTCGGCCCGAACTTCCGCGACATCCACCTCAACCTGGATGACGTCGTCGACATCGCCCGTGAGGGCTCAGACGAGGTGGCCGAGCGCATGCGCGCCATCAACGCCGTCCCCGACGGCCGCCCGGCCACCGTCGCCGCTGCGACCACCGTCCCGGCCGCCCCTGAGGGGGAGATCCTCACCAGCGAGGGAGTGGCCTACATCGTCTCCGCCATTGAGGCCGTTGTCGGCACCCTGCGCGGTGTGGACGAGGACGTCGACGCCGAAGACCCCACCTCTGCCGGCATTGTCGAGGACCTCATCGGCAAGTTCGAGCAGCAGGCCTGGTTCCTCTCCGCCGAGATCCGCAAGCCCGTGCGCTGAGGACGGCGGTTCCATAGTCGACGACGGTGGGCGGCTCCGGATGATCCGGAGCCGCCCACCGTCTTTCGTGTATCGGCTCGCCGCGGGGCGGGTTCCGAAGACGCGGAGGTCGGCGGTGGCCATGGGGCAAGATCCCCATGAAAAACCTGTTGGTCGGTAGTGACGAAACCGTGCGGGAAAGGTATGGTCGATTTACTCGTGACCGTGTGGATGCTGATCGTGTCGGGGTATGGAGGTTGGTCGTGTTTCTCCGTCATCATTATTTATCTGTGTGGAGTGGGCTGCTCCTGGCCGCTTCATGCGCACTCGCAGGCTGTTCCTCGAACAATGGGAAGCCGGAATCCACCATTCCACCCATGAAGGATTCGGGCGCTGCGGAATCTGCGACGGCAAACGCATCGGGCAGTGAGGCTCCCGTGACTGAAGACTCGCTGTCGGATTCGAAGACCTCGTACACAGTCGCATCCATTCCGGATGATCTGGATGTCCAGCAGACCCAGGTCCTCAAGGCCTATGTTGCCTACGATCGGGCGACCTGGGAGGCCTATCGGGACATGAAGGGAACTACCAAGGTCGAGTCCGTTACCGCCGGGGACCAGTATCAGGCCTTCAAGAAGGTCTATGACGAACGGGCCGCCGCCGGGCAGCACGTTGAGGGTGAAGCCAGCACCTCCATTAGCTCCGTTCAATTGAATCCTGATGGATTGTCGTCAACGATGACGGTGTGCGCCGATGAGACAAAGGTTCGCCTGGTTGCTCGGGATGGTGCGGAGGTGTCCTCAGATGACCTCGGCCATACGATTTCCCTCGTGGTGAGCCTCATCAGGAATCAGGACGGGTGGGTTGTCAACTCCTCCTCGGTGGAAGGTGTGGATCAATGTTGAAGACAATGGTGAATCGCGCCGGCCTGGTGGCGGCGGCGTGTGCGGTGATCGCTCCGCTCGGCCTGCTGCCCTCATCTCCGGCCTTTGCAGAGGGCGGCGGTGTCTCAGGGCACTCCTCCTCGAACACCGATGGCGGAGTCACCATCTCCGTTTCGGTCTCCTATAATTCCGCCAATCCGGGATCGAGTGGTTCCGGCAGGACAACCACGTCCTCCCGCCAGGTAGCCGCTTCGGTAAAACCGAAATGTTATTACGCGCGGCATAGCTCCGGCAAAGACACAGCGAAGTTCTTCAAAAGTAGGCAGTTTATAGACTTTACCAAAATGAATCCCGATGTTGACTATAAGGAAACAACTTCCAGATATCCGGGTTGGGAGGAGTATGCGTCGGATTCTGAAGGGTACTGGTATGCTCCAGAATGTGTTCCGGATGACCTGTCAGATTCTGAGTTCACGAAATACAGGGAAGAATTCATGAAGAAGCCCCCGGCGTATGTTCCTGGTGGTGGTCAGCCTCCTGTTCCGCCGGTGGATGGTGCGACTTTGGCCAAGGCTGCGTGGAAGGCGGTGGAGATTCCTCCTCCGGTGGTGGAGACGAATCCGCGGATGGATGGTGGTGTGCAGACGCTGGTTGGTGTGGAGAACTGGGTGTGGGCGAGTGAGGACACTCCTCAGTCGGTGACGGCGACGGCGACTGCCGGGCCGGTGACGGCCACCGTGACGGCGAGTTCGACCGGGTTGACGTTGTCGGCCCCCGACAGCAAGGTCTCCTGTCAGGGGTTCGGTACGCCGTGGCAGTCCGGGATGGCTGAGGGGAGTAGCTCGTGCACCATGACCTTCACTCGCAGTTCCGAGCACCTGGGTGGGACCAGCACGGTCAATGTGGGGGTGTCCTACAGCGCTTCCTACACGGCCACCGACGGTAGTCAGGGGGACCTGCCCCCGGCGTCCACCTCGGGGACCCTGTCCATCAAGGTCGGGGAGGCGCAGAGCCTCAACACCGACGATCAAAAATGACACCGAGGCCGGTTGGGAGGAGAACCTCTTCTCCTCCCAACCGGCCCTTGGGTGCAAGCCATATGAGAAGTGGTCTGGGAGCATTGCTGCTCCCAGACCACTTCTGACTGCCGACCTCGTGTCCGCTTACTCGATGGCGGTGACGGGCGGAAGGGGCTCCAGGCTCTCCCCGTTTGCGATGATGAGGTTGTTGTAGTTGTTCGCGACATCGTTGGCGCCGTCAGCGAATGTCTGCTCAAACGCCATCAGCTTCGGCTTGAACTCTTCCCAGGCGGCGCGGAAGTTGGTCGCGTTCGTGCTCTCCCACACCGCATTCGCCAAAGCGCTGTCAGTCTGCTTCTGGATGTCATTGGCGTACTGCACGTCATTCTTCAGGGCGTCGTACAGCGCCTTGAGAGAATCGAATTCTGCCTGAATCTTGGTCATGCCGATCTCCTTGTCTGGATGAATTCGTATATTCCGAGTGGGTCCGCGGAATCAGGTCGCCATTGGTAGGGCGCCTGGGTACAACCCTCTATGGCAAATATTGGGGAGTCAAGGGGAAAACTACCCGTTCTCTTAATGTGGGGATAGATCCCCATGGCATGGAGAGAGGTTAAGCCCCATGCTGTCTTCTGCGTGATTCAGAAGAATGTGCTGCGTAAGCCTCGACTGAATGACCTAATCAAATCCCGACTTGCACGAGGTATTCCCTATGTCGCCCCGTTTGTCTGGGCGCTCTTCCGAGCGTCGTGATCGCAACTCTGATGAGAAGAAATCGACTCGTTCTCGTCAGGGTGTGGATGGCGCACGTCTTCCTTCGGCGCCGCGCGAGCGGCGGCCCTTGCTGGCCGCTCTCGCCGTGCTTCTCATCGTCGGCGGCGCACTGCTAGCGGGCCTGTTGGCCAATCAGATGGACCAGCGGGTCCAGGTGCTGGCCGCGGGGGACACGATTCGAGCCGGAGAGGTCATCACGAAGGAGGACCTGATGAGTGCCTCGGTCTCCTCCGATCTGCGTACGCTGATCCGCGCCGACCAGATCGATCAGGTGGTTGGGCGTACGGCGCGGGTCGAGGTCTCCAAGGGCCAGCTCCTGGACACCTCCCAGATCGCGACGACCCCGATGCCAGGAGGGGACAAGCAGGTCGTCGGCATCTCGGTCGCCTCCGGCCGCTTCCCCGCGGGGGGCCTCGGCTCCGGGGACGTCGTCAACGTCGTGGACGTCGGTACTCAGTCGGTCTCCGTCGATGACGCGCAGGTCCTCAAGGCTGTTCCTTCCTCCGGTACGGACAACGACTGGACCTCGGGCGCCGTCGTCTCCCTCATCGTCGACAAGAAGGACGCCGCAAAGCTCGCGAGCGCCTCGGCCAACGGCACCATCGCCGTGGTCCAGACTGCGACCAACCAGCCGATCAAGGACAGCTGATGCTCATCTCGATCGCCTCCGCGAAGGGTTCTCCCGGCGCCTCGACGAGCGCCCACGTGCTCGCCGCGGTCTGGCCCCGCCCCGCCGTCCTGGCCGAGCTCGACCCGGCCGGATCCGACCTGGTCTACCGCGCTCGCTCCCGTGACGGCCTCCCGCTGGACAGTGACCGGGGTGTCGTCTCCCTGGCCGCCGCCATCCGTCGGGACCCCGACGCCCCGCTGCAGGATCACTTGACCCTCATCGAAGGCGACCTGCCGGTCCTCGTGGGTCTGTCCCGCCCGGACCAGGCGACGGCCATCGGGGCGGGCTGGCTCGGACTGGCCACCAGTCTGCACCAGCAGGGAGACGTCATCGCCGACGTCGGCCGGCTGGCTCCCGGCGCTCCGAGCCTGGGTGTGGCCCTGGCATCAGACATCGCCCTGGTCGCCGTGCGCCCCGGTGTGGAGAACTACGGCCACCTGCGCGAGCGCCTGTCCTGGATCGTTGCCGAGACCTCCCGGCGCTCCGAGCAGGCCCGGCTCGGCATTCTGCTCATCGCCCCGTGGAAGGCCCGCCACGAGGCCGACGACCTCAGCCGGCTGCTGCGCGGCAGCGGTCTGGAGATTCCCATCGTCGGGGCTCTGGCCTTCGACCAGAGCGCCGCCGACTCCCTCGCCGGACGCCGCTCCCGCCCCCTGGGACGCACTCTCCTGGTGCGATCCGCACGAACCGTCGCCACCGCCCTGGCCGGAGTCGCCGTCAATGGAGGTGCAGCATGAGCGTTGACCAGGGACTCGTCCGCGACATGCGCGAGGAGGTTGCCGACCTCCTGGCCCAGCAGCGGCGCGACGACGCCGGCTCCGGCATCCCCCCGATGTCCCCCGAGGACGAGCGCCAATTCGCGCGCGCCCTCATCGGCCGCGTACTCGAGCAGCACGCCCGCGCCGAGATCGCCGCCGGTCGCAGTCCGATGACCGCCCAGGAGGAGGAAGAGGTCTCCCAGGGCATCCACGCAGCTCTGTTCGGCGTCGGTCGCCTCCAGCCGCTGCTGGACAACAAGGATGTCGAGAACATCGACATTAACGGCTGCGACAACGTCTTCATCCAGTACGCCGACGGCCGAGAAGAGCGCGGCGCACCGGTGGCCGAGTCCGACGAGGAGCTCATCGAGCTCGTCCAGGTGCTCGGCTCCTACTCCGGCCTGGCCTCGCGCCCCTTCGACTCCGCCAACCCGCAGCTGGACCTGCGCCTGCCGGACGGCTCGCGTCTGTCCGCGGTTATGGAGGTCTGCTCGCGGCCGTCGATTTCGGTGCGCCGCGCCCGCCTGGACCGGGTGGGCCTGGAGGAGCTGGTGGGGCTCGGATCGCTCACCCCCCGACTCGCCGCCTTCTGCTCGGCGGCCGTGCGCGCCCGCAAGAACATCATGATCGCTGGCGCCACGAACGCGGGCAAGACCACCTTCCTGCGCGCCCTGGCCAACGAAATCCCGCCGGAGGAGCGCCTCATCACGGTGGAGCGCGCCCTGGAGCTGGGCCTGGGAGAGTTCGCCGACTTGCACCCCAACGTCGTCGCCTTCGAGGAGCGCCTGCCCAACTCCGAGGGCTCTGGGGCGATCTCCATGGCGGACCTGGTGCGGCGCTCACTGCGCATGAACCCCTCGCGCGTCATCGTCGGCGAGGTCCTCGGCGACGAGATCGTCACCATGCTCAACGCCATGAGCCAGGGCAACGACGGTTCGCTGTCCACCATCCACGCCAATTCCTCCTCCGAGGTGTTCAACCGGATCGCCACCTACGCCATCCAGTCCGCCGAGCACCTGCCCCAGGACGCCACCAACCTCCTCATTGCCGGCGCGGTCGACTTCGTCATCTTCCTGACCCGGGAGAACCGTTTCTCCCAGGGCGGGGGACTGCGCCGCTTCGTCGCCTCCGTGCGCGAGGTCAACGGCGTCGACGGGAGGGTCCTGTCCAGCGAGGTCTTCGCCGACGACGGTTCCGGCATCGCCCAGCCCGCCGCACCGATCGCCTGCGTCAGGGACCTCATGGCAGCTGGTTACGACCCGGCCGCCTCTTACCAGAGGGGGGCGGCATGAACGAGTCAACGGCCATGACGGCCTTCTTATCCGGAGCGCTCATCGGGGGAGGGATCTTCCTCCTGATCGGCTTCTTCATAGGGGTCGACCTGCTCCCCACCCCGGCTGCGGGGGCCTCGGCCTCGCTGCGCGAGCACCTCAAGGGGCTCTCGGGGCGGCTCATCATCAGCCTCGGCACCGGGGTGGTGCTGCTGATCGTCACGCGCTGGATCGTCCTCGCCGGAGCCGGGATCGCCCTGGTGCTCGTCTGGCCGTTGCTGTTCGGCGGCGCGAAGGAGGAGAAGCACGCGGCGGCCAAGATCGAGGCCCTGGCCACCTGGGCCGAGTCCCTGCGGGACACGATCGCCGGTGCGGTGGGCCTGGAGCAGGCGATCCCCGCGACCGCCTACGCCGCCGCCCCGGTCATCCGCGAGGACCTGGCCCTCCTGTCCGATCGCATGCGCGTGCGCGTGCCCCTGCCGCTGGCGCTGCGCCAGTTCGCCGACGGCCTCAACGATCCGACGGCGGATCTCATCGTCTCCGCCCTCATCATGAACGCGCGCCTGCGCGGCCCCGGCCTGCGTCAGCTCCTCGGCGCACTGGCGGATACCGCCCGCTCCGAGCTCGACATGCGCCAGCGCGTCTCCGCTTCCCGCGCCGGCACCCGGCGCTCGGCCCAGATCGTCGTCATCTTCTCGATCGCCATCATGCTGGGTCTGGCGATCTTCAACCGCAGCTTCGTGGCCCCCTACTCCAGTGTGCAGGGGCAGCTGGTGTTGGTGGTCGTCGTGGCGCTCTTCGCAATGGGCATGCTCTGGATGCGGCGGCTCGCGGGCGTGCGGCTGCCACGGCGCTTCCTGATCGCCACCGCGCAGGCCGGAGGTGAGGAAGCATGATCACCTGGATCCTCCTCGGAGGGGCGATCAGCGGCGCAGGCGTTCTCTTCCTCATCCTCATCGTCGCCCCGCCCGTCACCCAGCCCGCCGCCGCACTGGCCGAGCTGGATACTCGCCGCAACGAGGGACGCATGCGGCAGGATGCACGCAGGGTCAACCCCTCAGAGGCGGAGGTGCCCCAGTGGGCCGATGACCTCAGCCTCAGGATCGCCGCGCTGGCTCGACGGACGGGAGCCGACCTCACCTTCCTGACCGCGGACCTGTCCGTGGTGGGGCATTCCCTCGAACGGCATCTTCTCACCTCCCTGTTCCTCGGGATGGGCGTCTTCATGGCTCCGATGGCCGTTGTCGGACTCATGCAGGTCATGGGGGCACCCCTGGGCTGGTCCATGCCGCTCCTGGTCAGCATGGTCCTGGGGGCGCTGGGCCTGCTCCTGCCGACGGCCCGCCTGCGCCGGGAGGCCGACGACGCCCGTCGGGACTTCCGCCACGTCGTCGGCTCCTACCTGGACCTGGTGGCCATGTCCCTGTCAGCCGGTCGCGGCGTCCCCGAGGCGCTCGACGCCGCCTCCAGCCTCTCCGACGACCCCGCCATGGTGCGCATCCGCAACGCCCTCGATGTGGCTCGCCTGCGCGGCGACACCCCGTGGACCGCCCTGGGGCAGCTGGGCACCCAGCTGCGCATCGACGAGCTGCGCGACCTGTCCGCCGCCCTGGCCCTCGTGGCCGAGGACGGCGCCAAGATCCGAGAGTCCCTCGGCGCCAGGGCCTCCAGCATGCGCCGCCGTGACTTGGCCGACGCCGAGGGCAAGGCCGGAGAGAACTCCGAGTCGATGCTCGTGGCCCAGCTCGTCGTCGCCATGGGATTCATCGTGTTCCTCGTCTACCCGGCCCTGACCGGAATCATGGGCTCGTTTTAGGTCCCGAAGTCATCCGTATCCAGTTCCGACTCACACCTCGAAGAAGAAAGAAGAAACACCATGCTGTCCCTACTCGTCACCCTTCAGATACTCGCCGGCGACGTGCGCGACAAGGTGGGGCGCCGCCTTGCCGAGGAGAAGGGCGCCTCCACCGTGGAGTGGGTCATCATTACCGGCTTCCTCATCGTCTTAGCCGCGCTCGTCGGCCGCGCCATTTACGGCTTGGTATCCAATGCCTCTGGCGGCCTCAAAGCGCCCACCCTCGGCAACTAGAGCAAGGTTGGTGCCCTCGTGAGAACGTGGAGGAGGCGCGTCATGAGCCGCTTGGGCCAGGAGGTGGGAGCCTCCAGCGTCGAGCTGATCATCTTCTTCCCGCTGCTCCTGCTGGTCGTACTGATCACGGTGCAGGTGGCCCTGACCTGGTATGGCAACGAGGTCGCCATCGCCACCGCTCGCGAGGTGGCCCGGGAAGCGCGCGCGAACTCCAAGGGGGGCGACCTATCCGCCGCCGCCAAGGCCAACGGCGCGGCCTACGCCCGCAAGGTGGGCGGCAAGGCACTTACCGATGTCGAGATCGACGTCTCCACCACGAGCGACCAGGTCACGGTGCGCGTCTCCGGGAAGTCCCTAGACGTCGTGGCTGGCCTGTCGCCGCGCGTCAAGGCCTCGGTGACCTCAGAGCGGGAGACCTTCCGGAGCGACAGATGAAACACCTCAGAAAGAAGCAGGCCCGGCGTAGCGCCATCGAGGCGGCCGGCTCGGAGAGGGGGACCATGTCCATTGAGATGGTGGTCCTCGTCCCGGTGCTGCTGCTCATCACCATGGTGGCCGTCGCCGGGGGGCGCATCGTCTCCGCCCAGGGGATGGTCGAGGCCGCGTCGCGCGACGCCGCTCGGGCCGCCTCCATGGAGCGCTCCGTGGGCGCCGCCAGCACGGCCGCCAACCGGAGCCTGTCCCAGGCGGACACCGCCAACGCCAGCTGCTCAGCCGGCGTCGACGTCGGCGGCTTCCGCCGCGGCGGAGCCGTCACGGTCTCGGTCAGCTGCCGCGTCAAGCTCTCCGACCTGGGACTGGTCTTCCTGCCCGGCACCACCGTGGTCAAGGCGGAGTCGAGTGCGCCGGTGGACCAGTGGAGGGGGACGCGATGAGCGGGACCACGATCTTCAAGAGGCTCCGAGAGCACCCGGAGCGGGGCTCGATATCCGTCTACGTCGTCATCATCGCGGCGGTTCTCATGCTCGTAGCGGGACTGTGCATCGAGGGGGGACGCGTCCTCAACGCGCGTGCCACCATGGCGGATCAGGCCGAGCAGGCGGCCCGTGCCGGGGTCCAGCAGCTGAGCATGGCGAAGCTGCGCGACTCCGGTGAGGCCTCGACGGACCCGGCAGCGGCCTCGTCTGCGGCTCGGAGCTACCTGGCCCGCAGCGGCGCCGCCAAGACCACGACGGTCAAGGCCTCTTCCGACCGGGTCTCGGTCACCGTCGAACGCGACGTCCCCACCACGATGCTGCGACTGGTCGGCGTCACATCCATCCACGTCACCGTGACCGGAGAGGCCCGCAACGCCTTCGGCCCAGAGGAGAGACGGAGGCCCAGATTGCCGAAGACGGGCAACGCCATCGGCCTCGAGGGGAGGCAGAACCCATGACCACCGCATCGATACGACGCCGCGCCCAGGCCGCCGGCCCCCAGCGGTTCCAAGCGCCCGTGCACAGCGCCCGGCCCCCGGTATGGCGATCCCTGCTCTCCGGCCTCGTCCTCGCGGCCGTCATCATCGGCCTGCCCGCCGCCCTGCTGGCCACAGTGGGCCCACCGCCCCTGCCGACCGGTGTGGACGTGAGCGTGTTGTTCACACAGGCCGTCTCCTTCGACGTCGTCGTGGGTGTCCTCATCTGGGTGCTCTACCTGGCCTGGCTGCAGTTCACGGTGTGCGCCCTGGTGGAGGCCGCCTCGGCCATCAAGGGGCACGGCGTTCCCGGACATGTCCCGCTCTCGGGCGGTATGCAGTCGCTGGTGCGCCGACTCATCGCCTCGGTCCTGCTCCTGGGCGCCGTCAGCGGACCGGTCGCCGCGGCCGCCGCCCCCGTCGTGGAGGAGCCGACGCCGGCCGTAGCGGTGAGCCAGGACGTCTCCTCCCAGCAGCCCGCCGCCGACGACTCCCAGGCCGACGGAGCCGCCACCGCCTCGCAGGGTGCCGACAGCGACCACCAGTACATGCGCTACATGGTCAACGGGGTCGAGCTCGACCAGGAGATCGGCGCCCAGCTCGTGGGGCAGCGGGTGTACATCGTCCAGCCCCCGGAAGGCCGCTACCACGACAATCTCTGGGACATCGCCGAGCGCAACCTCGGTGAGGGCCGCGCCTACTCCCAGATCTACGACCTCAACGCGGGCAGGGCGCAGCCCGACGGCGGCTCCCTCGAGCTAGCCCGGCTCATCCAGCCCGGCTGGCTCCTGGTGATGCCCGAGTCCGCCACCTCCGTGGCCCGGGTCGAGGCCATCCCCACGACCCCCGCCCCGGCCCCGGCTGCGCCGACACCGCAGCAGCAGCAGGAGGAGGGCAACCACATTCCCGCCGGACTCGGGCAGGACCTGCGGGACGTCGCCCCCGTCCAGATGCCGGCGATCGGCTCGCTGCTGGCCGCCTCCCTGGTCTCGGTGCTCGTCGCCAGGCGCCGGTGGCTGGCGGGCGCCTTCAACGAGGACTCCGCTGAGCTTGAGCGCCTCTTGCGTGTCGGCGCCGATGAGAGCCGCTCGCGGCGCCTCGACGCCGTCCTGCGCTCCCTGGACGATCTGCCCGGAAGCCCCCGCCCGTACGCCGTCGCCATCGACGACGATGCCTGCTACCTGCGCATGGCGCGTCCCCTGCCGGACGCACCCGCCCCGTGGCGGGCGCAGCAGGAGGGGATGACCTGGGCGCTGCGCGCGGGCCAGGAACCGCCGCTGAAGGACCGGCCCTGCCCCCTGCCCGGGCTGGTGACGGTCGGCCGCACCCCTGAGGGTGCGGACATCCTCATCGACCTGGCCTTCGCGGATGGAGACGTGATCGTCACCGGGGACCCCGCCATGGCGGCCGAAGTCGTCTCCGCCCTCGCCCTGGAGCTGTGCACCAACCCCTGGTCGCGGGACGCCGACGTCGTCGGGACGGGCCTGTCCGCCACCCTGCACGGGGTAGCCGGCCGGCGCCTGCAGACCCCCGAGAGCCTCATGGGGCAGGCCGCCCTGCCCGGCGTCGGCGGGGTCCTGACCGGGCGCCGCCCGGAGACGCAGACGACCTTCATGCTCATCGGCAACGGGGCGACGCCTCCTCCGCTCCCACCGGGACGCAGCTACGCCCTGGTGCGCACGGACTCCAACCGGCAGGGGCGCTGGACGATCGAGATCGATGCCTCCGGCACCGCCCGGATCTTCCCCCTGGGCATCATGGTCACGGCCTCGCGCGCCACCGAGGCGGAGATCGCCGCGCTCGAGGGCCTGTTCGCCCCGGTCGAGGAGACCCACGACGACGGCCGCCCGCCGGTGCCGGACCCGCCGATGCCGCCCCTGGCCATCGCCGCCCTGCGCGCTGCCTCGGTACGCATCCAGGTCCTGGGCAACACGCTCGTGGAGACGGCAGGGGCGGTGGACCAGGCGCGCCGCTCCATCCTCACCGAGGCCGCCGTCTGCGTGGCCCTCCACCCCGAGGGCATCCGCCCCTCCATCCTGGGCGCGATGCTCTGGCCTCTGGGGGCCACCGCGGACGTCGTGGGGGCGACCGTGGAGCGGTTGCGCAGCTGGCTCGGCCAGGACTCCCAGGGGGCGCCGCATCTGCGCGAGGACGCCGAGGGCCGCCTAGTGCTGGGGCCCGGGGTGGTCCTGGACTGGGACGTGCTGCGCTCTCTGCTGGACTCCTCCCGCAGGTGCGCGCCGCAGCAGGAGGTCGAGCTTCTCACCGAGGCCCTGCGCCTGGTGCGAGGCCCGATGGTCTCCGACGCCGCCGAGGGGCACTACACCTGGCTGGCCCGGGTCCGTGCCGCACGGCAGTTCGATGCGCTCGTGGTGGATGCCGCCCATCGGCTGGTCGAGCTCATCGGGGACACCGATCCCGACGGCGCCGCCACGGCGATCGCCACGGGCCTGCAGGTGGTCGAGCTCGACCAGGGGCTGTGGCGCGACCGCCTGCGCTTGGCCTCGCGCCGCGGCCGCGGCGAGCTCGAGCAGGAGATCCGCATTCTCCTCGACGCCGCGGGCGCCGATGACCTTGACCAGATCGACCCCGCCACGGCGGCGCTCGTTGAGGACCTCTCACCGGGGCTCTCCGTGGGCCGTCGCCCCGCCTGAGGAGTCGACCATGCAGTTGTTCATCAGTGTCCTGCGCCCCCTCGAGGAGGCTTCAGACGCCTGCGACCTCATCATCGTGGTCCCGGAGGACGCCGTGGTCGGCGATCTGGCCGCCGCCCTGGACCGTGCCCTGCCCGTCAGCGCACCGGGGCAGTCCCTCCGCCTGGTGGTCAGCGCCGGCGAACCGGTCGATGCCCCGCCATCGTCGCTATGGCACGGTCCCCGTCGCCTCGACCCGCAGGCCCCCATCGGCTCGGGCTCGATCCGCAATGGCATGCTGCTAGGGCTGGGCGCGGCCGTGCTCGACGACGTCGAGCCGGTCGGCGTCGTCGAGCTGCGCGTCATCGCAGGACGCGGGGCCGGCGCGGTCCACCGCCTGAGCCTGGGCGGCTACACCCTGGGCGGGCCCGAGGGGGACATCGCCCTGGAGGGCGAGGCCGGGCGGGAGAAGATCGCCGACCTGACGGTCTCCCAGGGCGGGCGGGTATTCCTGAGCCCGGTGCCGGGCGTGGCCGAGCGCATGGTGCCGCTCCCGCTTCCGCGCCGTCGTCCCCTGCCCGGACCGCTTGTCCTGGCCGCCAAGGAGGACGAGAAGCCCTCCAAGCGGAGGCGCCGCCAGAAGCGTCGCAAGCGCAAGGGGAAGGCGCCGGAACCGATTCTCAGCGGACGCGAGGTCCTGGAACCCGATGGCCAGCGCCATTTCCTGGAACTGGACCGGCGCCCGCTTAAGGGCGCGACCCTCTGGCCGGAGAAGGCGGTTCTCACGGTGGGGGAGAGCCTGCTGGTCCTGAGCCCGGTGCCCGCCGCCGACGCCGTGACCTCACCCACCCCGGGCGCACCGACGATCAACTTCAACCGTCCCCCGCGCCTGGCCCGCCCGATCCGGGTCACCAAGTTCACGCTGCCCCGTGAGCCCGAGCAGCCGCGCAAGCCGCCCTTCCCGTTCGCCATGATGCTCTCCCCGCTGGTCATGGGAGCCGGGATGTACCTGCTCACCAAGCGCATCTACTCGCTCTTGTTCATGGTGCTCTCACCGGTCATGATGATCGCCAACCAGATCCAGGGGCGCTCCTACAACAAGAAGACTTACAAGGACAACCTGCGCAAGTACGAGGATCAGCGGGATCAGGCCGAGGACGCGGCCTTCAAGGCGCTCACCGAGGAGCGGGGGCTGCGGCGCTCGGACGCCCCGGACCCGGCCGAGCTCCTGCTGCGCGCCACCGGGCCGCGGGCGGAGCTGTGGGAGAGGCGCCCCGCCGACCCCGACTGGCTGGATCTGCGGGTGGGGGTGGCGGACCTGCCCAGCGACGTCGAGGTGGACGATCCCGCTCGCGCCAAGCACGAGGAGCCGCTGCGATGGACGGCCCCGGACGTTCCCGTGACCGTGCACCTGGGGGAGCTCGGCGTCGTCGGCGTGTGCGGGGACAGGTGCCACGAGGTGGCGACCTGGTTGGCGGCCCAGGCCGCGGTACTGCACTCGCCGGCCGAGCTGCAGATGGTGCTCCTGGTGGAGCCGGTGCGCGGCGAGAACCCCGCGGGGCGCTGGGCCTGGGCGAGGTGGCTGCCGCACCTGCGCAACCGTGGAGGGGACGGGCGCCCGGGCCCGGGTCGGCGTCGATGATGAGAGCGTCGGCCGCCGCATCAGCGAGCTCGCTGACCTGGTGCAACGGCGCCTGGAGGCCTCCGACAACCGCGGCAGCGGGCGCTCCGAGAACGAGCAGGTCCTGGTGGTGCTCGACGGCGGGCACGCCCTGCGACTGCGCCCGGGCCTCATCCCGGTGCTGCGCCGCGGCCCCGAAGTCGGTGTGCGCCTGGTGTGCATCGACCGGGAGCGCACGGCCCTGCCCGAGGAGTGCCGGGCCGTGGTGGCCACAGGGCCCGCCGCGCCGTCGGTCTCCCAGACCGACGTGGAGGAGGTGGAGCGGGTGACCCTGGACATGGTGCCGGACGGGTGGTGCGAGCGGGTGGCCCGCGCCCTGGCCCCGGTCCACGACGTCTCCGCCTCCGGGGCGGACTCCACGATCCCCACCGCCTCGCGGCTGCTGGATGTCCTGCCCATGCCCGAGCCGGGCTCCGACGCCGTCCTGGCGGCCTGGCAGCGGTGCAGCCGCACGACGCGGGCGGTCATCGGGGAGGACGCCGAAGGGGACTTCTGGCTGGACGTGCGCGCCGACGGCCCCCACGCCCTGGTGGCCGGGACGACCGGCTCGGGTAAGTCCGAGCTGCTGCAGACGCTCATCGCCTCGCTGTGCGTGGGCAACACGCCCGAGGCCATGACCTTCGTGCTCGTGGACTACAAGGGCGGGGCGGCCTTCAAGGACTGCGCGCGCCTGCCGCACACGGTGGGGATGGTCACCGACCTCGACGGGCACCTGACCTCCCGGGCCCTGGAATCGTTGGGCGCCGAGCTGCGCAGGCGCGAGCACCAGCTGGCCGGGGCCGACGCCAAGGACATCGAGGACTACGTGGCTGCCATGGCCCCGGGTGACGAGCCGATGCCGCGGCTGATGATCATCATCGACGAGTTCGCCGCACTGGTGTCCGAGCTGCCGGACTTCGTGACGGGCCTGGTGGATATCGCCCGGCGCGGGCGATCCCTGGGGGTGCACCTGGTGCTGGCCACGCAGCGGCCCGCCGGCGTCGTCTCGGCGGAGATCAAGTCGAACACGAACCTGCGCATCGCCCTGCGGGTCACGGATGAGAGCGACTCCCAGGACGTTATCGAGGCGGCCGCTTCGGCCTTCATCCCGCCGTCGATCCCGGGACGCGCCTACGCCCGGCTTGGGCACGCGAGCCTGCGCCAGTTCCAGTCCTCCCGGGTGGGGGGACGGCCGCGGGGCGCCCTGCCCCGGGCCGCGCTGCGCTCGGCGACCCTGACCCTGGACGAGCTCTCCCGGCCGGAGGAGGCGCCCCCGGAGGTGGAGGAGGACGCCGCGATCCCCACGGACCTGGCCACGCTCGTGGACGCCATGGGGGCCGCCTACCAGGCGATGGGCAAGGAGAAGCCGCACAGCCCGTGGCTGCCGCCGCTGCCCGGGCTGCTCACCCTGGATGAGGTGGAGCAGCGGATGGAGGAGCTCGGAACGGACTCGCGCGCAGAGGGCTTCCTACCGGCCCTGCCCCTGGGGCTGGAGGACTTGCCCGCAGAGCAGGATCAGCGGCCCATGACCTGGGACTACACGCGCGCCGGTCACTTGGGGATCGCCGGCGCCCCGCGCTCGGGGCGCTCCAGCGTCCTGCGGGGGATCGCGGTGGCGGTGGCTCGCGCGGCCTCGGCCGCGGAGGTCCACATGTACGGGATTGACGCCGGCAACGGGGCGCTGCTGCCGTGCCTGGCGCTGCCGCATGTGGGGGCGGTGACGACCCGCGACCAGCCGGACCGGGTCCGGCGCCTGCTGGGACTGCTGGGCCGGGAGGTGGCGCGCCGCCAGCAGCTGCTGGCCACCCAGGGCTTCGCCTCGCTGTCCGAGCAGCGGGCCAAGGCGGCCGAGGCGGAGCGGCTGCCCTACCTGCTGCTGCTCATCGACCGGTGGGACAACTTCACGGCCACCTTCGACAATGTCGATGGTGGGGCCGTCATCGAGGGCGTGGAGAGCCTCATGCGCGAGGGGCCCGCCGTGGGATTGCGCGTGGTGATCGCCGGGGACAGGACCGTGTTCCGGGGCCGGTTCGGGATGCTGCTGGAGGACCGGCTGCTGTTGCGGATGCCATCCCCGGACGACTTCGACCTGGTGGGCATGAGGGCGCGCGAGGTGCCGCTGACCATGCCGCAGGGCCGGGCCTTCCGCAGCGGGCCCAGGCCCCGCGAGGTGCAGCTGGCGCTTCTGACGGCCGACGTCGACGGAACCGCCCAGGTGGAGGCGATCCAGGAGGCGGGGCGGCTCAGCCACGAGAAATGGGGAGAGATCCCCCGCGCGCTGTCCGCGGGCCACGTGGACGAGCTCCCGGTGGCGATCTCCGAGGACAAGGCGCTCGAGCTCGGGCCGCCGCTGGCGCCGGGGAATATCGCCCTGGCCGTGGGCGGCGACGACCTGGGGCTCATCCCCGTGTCCATGGACGAGATCGGCAACGGGGTGTTGGTGGCCGGGCCGCGGCGCTCCGGGCGCTCGACGGCGCTCATGTTCGGTGCGCAGAGGGCGCTGGATGGTGGGACGCGCGTGGTGCTGGTGCTGCCGCGACGCTCGCCGCTGATCGCCCTGGAGCGACGTGACGGGGTTCTAGGACGGTTGGGTCTGGAGTCCAAGCCTGATGAGCTCAAGGCTCTTTTGAAGGATGAGCCTGAGAACACGCTTATTGTTATTGACGATTTCGAGATTATGGGAGGCGATCATGCGCTCGGGTCCGTGATTGAGGAGCATTTGAGGACGTGCCGGGATGCAAATGGCGGTGTTCTGGTGGGCTGCGGAATCGATGAGGTGGCGGGTATGTACCGGGGCGTGGTGGCGCAGGTGCGTAAGACTCGCACGGGTCTGATTCTGGCGCCTAGGTCCTCTGAGGATGGGACGTATCTGTCGGCGAGGTTGCCTCGTTCCACCGGGGGCGCGGTTCCCAAGGGCCGGGGTGTCATGGTGACGGCCGGTGGCTGGTTGTGGGTGCAGGTGCCGAACACTGATCTGAAAACGATGAGGTAGAAAATGCATGAGGAGAAATCATTGAATGGCCGCCTAACACACTTACTTGTTTTGATTGCACACGAAGGTTGCGCTTGCGCTAAGAACGGATGTTGATGACATGGCGGAAAATAAAAGAAAGAAAGCAATCGAGGCTGTCAAAGAGCAGGCTGTCAAACTTCAAGGCGCTTTAGATCAAAGCCCTAAATCGGCAGGAGCGCCACCGCCGCTCCCTACGCCAGCAGGAGATCCTGGAGCGGTTAGCGAGTTTACCTCTGGATTGAGTGAAGGGTGGACATCGAAATACGCGAGTCAGGAGGAAGACAAAATTAAATCCTATGTAGCCAACATGCGTAAGTATATGAGTGAACTTACAGAGGTCATCGATACCACGTATGCCAGCCACAACGAACCTGACGTGCCAGAGGATAGCGACGATGCGATGAATAAGTGGGATTGGTGATGTCGATTTCTGCAAGACAATGATAATCTGCCGTTTTGACTAACTTGAGAATCGTCAAAGGATGTTTGAGTGTCGGGAACTATTGTGATGAACGCTGAATGCTGTGCGTGAATGTCAACGCTAGTTATAATTGATTTGATTAAACAAAGGGGTCGGTAATGGTGTTAGTTACTATAGATAGTGGAAAAGTGGGCGCTTTCGCCGAAGGATTAGATGAATGGGTTGAAAGTGTGCGTAGCCAACGCAAAAATGTGCATAGCGTACTCACGACATGGTGGACAACTCCTCCCGTGCCCGAGACGGAAACATATCTAAGCGAGACATCCCAGATCGAGCTATCTTCAGTGAGCTTAAATGAAATAGCAAAAGGACTCAAAGATAGACTAGAATTCGCTGTCCAAAAAAATTCGGATGGAAAGTATACCTACTATCTTCCTGAGGATGTAGAAGACAATCCGGAGAATGTAAAGAAGTATAACATTGACGCTAAAGATAAGGCCGAGAAAGATTGTGACGAGCTGGGTGAAGCAACATCTTCTAAAGACGGCAGGAGTCAACGAACGGGTCGTTCTGTCGATGAAATATTGGAGGATATGAAAGCAAACGAAAACAATCCGATATACGCCGATAGTTATATTTCTTACTGTGGGGGCGCAGAAGGGTATTTAAAATACTACAACCTAATGAAAAATTCGGTAGTTAGGATAACTGGGAACGATTCTGCTACGCCGCGGTTCTCGCGTATGCTGGCTACAGCTACACAAGATGAGGGGAGAGGACGCGAATTAGCTCAGCAATTTGGTGAAGCAGCCAAGAAAGAAGATCACGAACAAGATTCGCGCGTCGGAGCTCTTAATCGACTACTTCGCAGCGAGGATGCAGCTAATGGTCCTAGGTTTGGTACCACCTTCTTGGTTGACCTCGGTGGCATACTTGAAGACTGTCCGCTGCCAACGGAACGCACTATGGATAATCCTAACGATATTCCCGGAGCGCACGATCCTTTGTCAGGAGTTATGTGTGCGATGGCACGGAATCCTGAAGCTTCCGCCAAATATTTAGCACCTACAGATGAGAGCGGCAATATTAATGAGGAGGCGGGTAAATCTCGATGGAATAAACTTAAGAACAGAACCCATAGAGACGATGGAAGTATTTTTGAATTTACGGACGTTATGCGGTCAGCGTCGACCTTGCGAAACGACCCTACACTGGGAGCCCGGTCGACATGGGCTTCAGCGCGTGCGGTAGAGTATGCAGCTTCCCCTGAAAATGCTCAGTTGCTCGACAAGCATCCCGAGATGAAAAAAAATCTTTCGGTGGTTCTTGCTAACTGCAGAAAGGAGATCCATGAAATTGCGAATGGGGGGAGTGGGAAAGATCTGAATCTTACTCCAATAGGTGGAATGGATGAAACAGATGGTAAAAAAGAAACAATGAAGGCTGCTTTATATAATATCATGGATGATGAAGATGCTGCTAGAACAGTATCTGCTGCGGTGGCATTTTACGGCAAGGAGGAGGCTGGAAAAGCTGACGGATCCGTCAGCCTGGAACGTATCCAAGCCAAATATGGTGAGTTAAGTGCTGATCATGCCTTTCTTAGTAAAATTGCTCAGCAAAGAGTGGATGATATCAACGCAAAGAATGAGAAAGAAGCGGCTGAGCACAAGGCTGCTGTCAAATCTTCAGCTAACCTTGTAAGCGGTGCGTTCTTTGTAGTTGCAGGGGCGGCGGCTACCGTCGCCACTGGAGGAAACGTTCCTTTAGGATTCACGGCGGGTGCTGGTATCGCTCAGGTCGTGACAAACGAGACAATTAATGCTTACATGGATGAGCCTGATTCTGAGTCAGGCAAAAGAAAAAATGTTGACGTCCAGAGCCTTACTCCAGAAAAAATAGTTGATAGAATGCAGTCTCAAGCTTATGTTGAAGCCGCGCAGGCTGGCGTGATCCCTGGAGCTGAACTGCCAACAGGTGGAGATGAACAACTTAAGTATAAGAGTGAGGATGGGCAAGGAAATGTGATTTGGGATTATTGGGTAAAAAAGGATGCTGACGGACGTAATGTCGTAAATCTTCCACCGATCATTACCAGTGAGGTAAGTGAATCTGTGCATGACTGGAAAAATGATGCAGTTAAGAAGGGGTCGCCGGAGACGCAAAAAGCTTTCACGGACATCGATAATACTATTGGAACCAATGTAAAAGCCGCAGAAGATAGGGCAACAATGCGTAAACCAGCATAAAGATTCGAGATGTGAAATTAAGGTTATTGTGGAGGTCTAAAAGGCGGATGTTATTAACCCCACGACTACCTTCTCACGGCAGGCCGTGGCTCGAGTCGTCAAGGATGTGGCTGGTTTCAGGGATTGGCGGCATATGTGTCGCAGTCTGGCCGCGATCCTGTCGTTGGCGGTGGTCGACGTGCTAGCTGGCTGTCGTGCCCGAATGCCGATCTGGAGCGGTCGCAACTCTGACTTGCCTGGCCATCTTACAGAGGCTCCACTTGCAAGACGACCATGTACCGCCTATCAAGCTGGCCGTTTGTCGTGTACTCCGGGATTCGGACGCCTTCCGGGACTTCGCAGGGTAGAGGGGGTCGGACAGTCCGATCGTGGGCTGCCCGCCCCCTCTACTTCCAGTCGCTCAGGGCTCCTTCCAGGCGGCCCAGGGCAGCGTCGATGAGGCTGTGGGGCTGGTCGTTGGGGCAGCCAGCGTGCACCCAGCGTAGGCAAGCGTCGTCGAGGAAGCCCAGGTAGCCCCAGAAGGCGAAGTCGTCGCGGTGGCCCCGGCTGCCGCCGATCACCCCCGCCACTGCCGCCTCTCGCGCCTCCCGCCTCACCCGGGCCGCCTCATCGCCCGGGTCGTGCTCGGCCGGTACCTGGTAGGTCACCCAGCCAGGGGAGCGCTCAGCGATGAAGTTCAAATAGGTCAGCACCGAGGTCCGCACCCGATCCCGGGCCGACGACCCCTCCGGCAGGGCGTCGTCGGCCCGACGGGTGCGCTCGGCGAGCTCGTCGGTCACGGACTGTGGTAGCTGGGTGTTGAGATTGGTCTTGTCCGGTGAGGTGTCGGCATGGGTGCCCCTCCTGACTCATGACGCTTAGTGTGCCGGGGGTGGGGTGCTCAGGGCGGTGAGGATGTCGTTGGCGGTGTCGGTCAGACGTGGTGCGGCTGCGAGGTGGTGGCCGTTGAGGTTGATGGTGACCTCCTGCAGGCTGCGTAGCTCGCGCACGATCCTGGCGATGCTGATACCGGTGGCCTCCTGGAGGTAGCGGGCGACGGCCAGGGCGGCCATGACCACGGTCAGGTGGGCCTCGATGGCGTCTCGGGTGTGGTGGAAGACCGGGCGGGCTCTCAGGTCGTGCTTGCTCATCCGGAAGGACTGCCCGGGCGTGCCACAGCTCGTGATACGAAGAGACGACCTCACCGGCGCCCATCAGGCGGGACGGGATGTTGGTGACGTAGCCCTTGAGGCCCACCAGGGACCGGGCTCTGGCGATGGAGGCCTCATCGAGGACCTGATCGCCTTGATGGACGGTGACAAAACGCGTGCCCTTAGGGCGCTTCTCGCCGGCGATGACGGCCCGGGCGCGGTTGGCCTGAGCTGTGAGGGTCTGGTTGTCCCGGGCCGCTCGCTTCTTGGAGTAGGCCCACACCGCTCTCCATGAGCCTGGATGGGTGTGCGGGTCCCACACCGGCTCACGACGACTGCTGATGTCGCGCTGGCTCCTGGAGCCCCTCCTGGGGGTGATGGTGTCAATGACCTGGCTGTCGGTGAAGGCGTCCCCGTGCCAGTGGAAGTGGGCCTCCAGGTCGCCTGGGGCCCGGGTGGTGCGGGCGCCGACGATGAACCGCAGCCTCGCGTCGTCCAGGGCCGTCAGGTTGGCGGCCGAGAGCATGCCGGCGTCAGCGACGATGATGAGGTCCTCGATGCCGTGGGCGGCCTGGAAGGCCTCCGCGATGGGGGAGCCTGTTCAATGGTTTGTGTAAGCCCTTGTGGAAGGACTGACACTGATGACTGCTACTGATGATGACAACAGGGCTTCTGCTGGTGGTCGGGATGTGGTCGGCCAGCTGCGCTCGGCTGGGGCTGTGGATGGCTTGTTTGAGCAGAGCTGGTGCCGGGCAGGTGAGCATGACCGGGACTGATGGTCTGCTGCCGGCACTGCACCAAGGGAGGCCTTGGAGAGGGGCCTGGCCGCTTGGCTTGAGCGAGCACCTGGGTTACGACAGGGGCGAGCCGACCTCCCAGGCTCGTGGTAACGCCAGAAACGGAACCACGTCCAAGACGGTGGACTCGTCAGGATGGGGCCCTTTTGAGACCTGTGGTGCCCCGGGACCGGGTCGGGACCTTCACCCCGCGCCCGGGTAGCGCCATGGGCCAGCGCCGACCGGGGCGGCCTCGATGCGTGTGAATCACCAGGCCTGATGCGCCGGTGGAATGACGGTGCGGGATATCCAGCACCACCTGGCCTCCACGCTCAGCGTGGGCGCTCAGCGTGGGGACCATTTCGAGGATCACCGACGCGGTAGCCGATGCTGTCCTGGAGTGGCAGCGCCGCCCGCTGGAGGAGTCCTCTTCCCGGTGGTCTACCACGGGCGCGATTCGGGCCGATGGTCCGCGCCTGTTCACCGGGTCGCCTCCCGCTCGGCTCACATCGCGGTCGGGGCGAGGGATGGACGGCTGTCAAGCACGTGGCTTAAGTATCTGGGCCCCGGGCCCGGGGAGGGAGCCTCCCTCAAGGGCGGCTCGTGTGCGCTGAGCTGGCCAACAGGGGCGTCAAGGACGTCCTGATCGTAGAGGGGGCACCTCCCGCACGGGAGCGAAGCGCGCGGGGGAATGTGACGGGCTCACCGGCCTTCCCGAAGCGATCGCAGGCGGTCCTGGCCCCAGGCCACGGTCCAGACCTGTGTGGTCCACCTGATCCGTGCCCCTGGATGCGGTTCGTCTCCTACGGGGACCGCCGGAAGGTCGCGGCCGCTCTCAAGGCCGATCTGCACCGCTCCGAACCAGGAGGCCGCCTGGCAGGCTCTGACCGACTTCTCCGAGTCCGACATGGGGGTCAAGTACCCCCAGACGGTGACGACCTGGGAGCGGGCCTGGGAGCGATTCACTCCCTTCCTGGACTTCCCTCCGATGCTCAGGCGTGTCATCTCTCCCCCACTTCGTGGGAGGTACCCCCTCCACCAACAGTATCGAGACTGCGAGCTACCAGCTGCGCAAGGTTTCCAAGAACCGCGGCCACTTCCCCTCCGATGAGGCGGTGATCAAGCTGCTGTGGCTGGCGATCTGCGACACCTGTGGACAAGCGAGCCCGAGAACGCGACAAGGAGAAAGGACTGCCAGCATCCAAGCGCAGGGCCAAGGGCAAGCTCGTCGAAGGACAGATCACCACCGACTGGAACAAGGCCCTGGCCCAGCTCACCACCGCCTACCCCGACCGAATCAACCCCTACCTGTAAAACGCTTA
>NZ_JH470365.1:0-7919 GCF_000239715.1 Actinomyces sp. oral taxon 849 str. F0330
GCACGCCGGTGACCTGGTGGTCCATGCCCAGCACGGGTGGGGCGCTTCATCGAGCTGAGCCGGCGCACCGTGGGCGGGGCCCGCTCGTCAGCCACCCGCGAGTACCTCGTCATCGAGTACGCGCCCTCCAAGCGCGGCCAGCCCGGCGACCGCCTCCTGGTGCCCACCGACGCCCTGGACCAGGTCACCAAGTACGTCGGAGGCGACAGCCCCGCCTTGAGCAAGATGGGCGGCGCCGACTGGGCCAGGACCAAGTCCAGGGCCCGCAAGGCCGTGCGCGAGATCGCCGGTGAACTCGTGCGCCTCTACGCGGCGCGCGCCGCCACCACCGGCCATGCCTTCAGCGCCGACACCCCCTGGCAGGCCGAGCTGGAGGAGGCCTTCCCCTACACCGAGACCCCCGACCAGCTCTCCACCATCGACGAGGTCAAGGCCGACATGGAGAAGGCCCAGCCGATGGACCGCCTGGTATGCGGCGACGTCGGCTACGGCAAGACCGAGATCGCTGTACGCGCTGCCTTCAAGGCCGTTCAGGACGGCAAGCAGGTGGCGGTCCTGGTGCCCACGACCCTGCTGGTGAGCCAGCACGCCGAGACCTTCACCGAGCGCTACGCCGGCTTCCCGGTGACCGTGAGGGCCCTGTCCCGCTTCCAGGACGCCGCCGAGTCCGCCGAGGTGCTCCAGGGCCTGGAGAAGGGGACGGTGGACGTCGTCGTGGGAACCCACCGCCTCATCACCGGCCAGGTGAGGTTCAAGGACCTGGGCCTGGTCATCATCGACGAGGAGCAGCGTTTCGGGGTGGAGCACAAGGAGACCCTCAAGGCGTTGCGCACTAACGTAGACGTTCTATCGATGTCCGCCACCCCGATCCCACGGACCCTGGAGATGGCGGTCACTGGCCTGCGCGAGATGTCCACTCTGGCGACCCCTCCCGAGGACCGCCATCCGATCCTGACCTACGTGGGCGCCTACGAGACCAAGCAGGTTTCCGCCGCGATCCGCCGTGAGCTGCTGCGCGAGGGACAGGTGTTCTTCGTCCACAACCGGGTCGAGGACATCGACGCCACCGCCGCGCGCCTGGCCGAGCTGGTCCCCGAGGCGCGCGTGGCCACCGCCCACGGCCAGATGAACGAGCATCAGCTGGAGGCGGTCATCGACTCCTTCTGGCGCAAGGAGACCGACGTCCTCGTGTGCACCACGATCGTGGAGACCGGGCTGGACGTGTCCAACGCCAACACCCTCATCGTCGACCGCGCCGACCGCATGGGCCTGTCCCAGCTCCACCAGCTGCGCGGGCGCGTGGGGCGCGGCCGGGAGAGGGCCTACGCCTACTTCCTCTACCCCTCGGACAAGCCGCTGACCGAGACGGCCCTGGAGCGCCTGCGCACCATCGCCACCAACACCGATCTGGGGGCCGGGATGCAGGTGGCCATGAAGGACCTGGAGATCCGCGGCTCGGGCAACCTGCTCGGCGGCGAGCAGTCCGGGCACATCGCCGGGGTCGGCTTCGATCTGTACGTGCGCATGGTCTCCGAGGCCGTCTCCGCCTACAAGAAGGCCCTGGCCCGCTCCGGGAAGGCCGGGGCCGACGCCGTCGGCTTCGAGGAGGGCGACGACGAGGACGTCGAGCTGCGCATCGAGCTGCCCGTGGACGCCACCGTCCCCGAGGACTACATCCCCCACGAGCGACTGCGACTGGAGGCGTACACGAAGTTCGCGGCGGCGCGCTCGGGCGAGCAGGTCGATGACGTCCTGGAGGAGCTGGCCGACCGCTACGGGCCGGTGCCCGAGGCTACCGCCCGCCTGGCGGCGCTGGCGCGGCTGCGGGCCCTGGCCGCCCAGCTGGGGGTGCGCGAGATCGTCGCCCAGGGCAAGTCGGTGCGTTTCGCCCCGGTGGACCTGCCCGAGTCGGCGCGCATGAAGGTCACCCGTCTCTACCCGGGCACGGTCCTCAAGCCGGCCACGCGCACCATCGTGGTGCCCGCGCCGGGCACCAACCGCATGGGCGGGGCGGCACTGTCCGGCGAGGAGGTCGTGCGGTGGGCCGAGGTGCTTCTGCACGCCGTCGTCGAGGGCGATGCCGCCTACGAGACCGAGGCCACCACCTACCGCAAACGCCGCTGACGGCCGGGTCCTATTCGGTTCCCATCTACTGGACAGGGCGTTGACCCACCATGAGGTCGGATTTAGGTTAGGCATACTTAAAGTGCGATTGTGAAGGAGGTCGCAGATCTCCTCTGGTCGTGAAGCCATCCACGGGAAGGACCGCGATGAATACGTTCCCACGTCTCGTCATCGGACGGCGGCGGCTCCTGGCTGCGACCCTGACCGGGGTCGTGTCTCTGGGCCTGGCCGCGTGCGGACGCTCCGGCGGCAGAGGCTCGGCCGGCTCCAGCGGCTCGGCGTCGTCGGGATCCCAGGGATGGCCCCGCACCGTCAAGACCGACGATGGCGACCTCGCCCTTTCCTCGAAGCCCCAGCGCATCGTGTCCACCTCCATAGCCCTGACCGGCTCGCTGCTGGCGGTGGGAGCTCCAGTGGTGGCCTCGGCCGTGACGGCTCCTAATACCGACGGCCTGAGTGATGATTCCGGCTTCTTCGTCCAGTGGTCTGATGCGGCTAAGAAGCAGAAGGTGGAGAAGCTCTACGAGATCAAGTCGGTCGACGTCACCAAGGTGGCCGGCTACGAGCCGGACCTCATCGTCGTGGCCAAGAGCGGTGGCGACTCGGCGGCCGATCAGGTCGAGCAGCTGCGTGACATCGCGCCGGTCCTGGTCGTCGACTACACTGGGCGCTCCTGGCAGGACGTCACCCGCACCATCGGTCAGGCCACAGGGAACGAGCAGCAGGCGGACACGGTGATCGCCGACTACGACGCGCACGTCTCTGCGACCAAGGAGGCCATCACTGTTCCCGAGGGGACGACATCGGCCTTCATCGTCTACGGCGGTGGTGGCGGCGGCGCCGCGGCCCTGACCGCGGAGTCTCCCCAGGTTCAGATCCTGACCTCTCTCGGGTTCACCATGGCCGACATCCCCGAGGAGGTGAAGGGCGATACCTCCAAGGGACAGCGGCAGGACATCGTCAAGTTGTCCAACGAGAATGTCCAGACGGGGCTGCCTGGTGATAACTGGGTGGTCATCGCCGCAGACAGTGCCAGCCGCCAGAAGGTCGTCGACGACCCGACTTTCTCCACCGCGACCCAGGTGACCCACGGGCGGGTGGCCTACACCCCGGCCTCCACCTTCCGCCTCGACTACTACTCCGCCATCATCATGCTCGACTCCCTCAAGGAGAGTTACAAGAAGGGCTGAGCGCCGGACGGGGCCCTGTGTCCGCTTCACTCTCTGGGCATGCCTTGATGTAGGTGCTGTGGCTGTGTGACGGTTGCTGGAACTGTTCAAGGTCAGGTGGCGCGGATTCATCTGGGGTGGACGTTCTCACCTGCGCTGGAATCCGTGAGGGGTGTGTTGAGGAGAGTTCAACACGTATCGACCCAAGTGGCCGGATGCGAGCAGGCGCCATGCAACCGGCACAAGATATCCGGGGTTCGGCGTCTCACTCCTATCAAGAGATGGCGTTATGGGCATGGGTACGAGTGGCGGCTGTACGGGCTGCGTGCGTCGTCGGGAGCGGAACGGTAAGGTCAGGGGCCAGAAACGTTGTGACACCATGTCGCCCTCCGATGTCGTCCCCTCCAGGAGCAGACCGTGACTCGAAGCCTCCCCGCACGTACGCGCGTCCTCGCTGCCGGCGTTGCACTTCTTCTCACCGTCGGGGCGCTCACCGGCTGCGCCGGCCGTCCGGGCCAGGCGGCCGACCTGACCTACACCGGCCTGGACGGGACGAGCCACTCTATCGTCGTGACCGAGAAGGACATCGACGTGGTGGCCAAGGATTTGGAGCCCAGACCCGGCCAGCAGACGGACCAGGAGCGCAAGACCCCGACACGCCTGGACATCGCCGGTGCCCTCATCGAGGCGCCCATCATCGCAGAGGTTGGCCAGGCCCACGGCATCACCGTCACCGACGAGGAAATCGTGCAGCTGGCCAAGGACCAGCTGGGCTTCGAGCCCCGCAAGGCGAACACACTGACCTACCTGCGGGCGAACATCCTGTTCAACCAGTTCAACCAGCTCCGCCAGCAGCCGGAGCTGGCCCAAGCCGTCTCCACCGACCTGCGCACGCTCCGTGCCACGCTCACCGGTGATCGTTCCCCTCGCTACCCAGACAACGCCCCGGCCTGGTGGACTCAGACGGATCCCCGGCTGAGCGCCGGTAACAACCCCACCGGCGGTGGTCAGCAGCAGGCTCCCCAGCAGGGTGGTGGTCAGCAGCAGGCCCCCCAGCAGGACGGTGGCCAGCAGCAGGCTCCCCAGCAGGGTGGTGGTCAGCAGCAGGCCCCCCAGCAGGACGGGGCCGAGCAGCCCGCCGATTCCGGGCAGGCGGAGGGGCGGACCGAGGGCGAGCAGGGCTCTGCCGATGGTGCCGCTCAGCCCGGCCAGGCCGACGGCGGCGCCGGTGATGGCGGTCAGGACACCGGTCAGGCCGGCGGCGCCCGGTAAGAGACCGGCGGAACCGGGGCCGCAATGGCGTCCAGTGTTTCTCGCCGGGCGTGAACACTGTGTATTCCCCAGGACCATTGCCCTCGTGGTGCGATGGCGGGCCCGCTAGGCTGGCCCTGCATTCGGCAGTCGTGCGCGATGTGCGTGCCCGACTCCGACGACCGCATCACGATCCCCTCAGCAAGGAGCACCAAGTGGCCCTCATCGAGAACGTTCACGCCCGCGAGATCCTCGATTCCCGTGGCAACCCGACCCTCGAGGTCGAGATCCTCCTGGAGGACGGTGCCTCCGCTCGCGCCGCCGTCCCCTCCGGCGCCTCCACCGGTGCCTTCGAGGCCGTTGAACTGCGCGACGGCGACAAGGACCGCTATGGCGCCAAGGGCGTCGAGAAGGCCGTCGCCAATGTCAATGACGTCATCGCCCCCGAGGTCATCGGTTTCGACGCCGCCGACCAGCGCGGCCTCGACCAGCTCATGATCGAGCTCGATGGCACCCCCAACAAGGGCAAGCTTGGCGCCAACGCCATCCTCGGCGTCTCCCTGGCCGCTGCCCAGGCCTCCGCCGAGTCCGCCGGCCTGGACCTGTTCCAGTACGTTGGTGGCCCCAACGCCCACGTCCTGCCCGTGCCCATGATGAACATTCTCAACGGCGGTTCCCACGCGGACTCCAACGTGGACATCCAGGAGTTCATGATCGCCCCCATTGGCGCCCCCACCTTCCGTGAGGCCCTGCGCATGGGCGCCGAGGTCTACCACGCCCTCAAGGCGGTCGTGAAGGAGCGCGGCCTGTCCACCGGTCTGGGCGACGAGGGTGGCTTCGCCCCCAACCTCGACTCCAACCGCGAGGCCCTCGAGCTCATCGTCGAGGCCATCGAGAAGGCCGGCTACAAGCCCGGCAAGGACGTTGCCCTGGCCATGGACGTCGCCTCCTCGGAGTTCTTCGACGAGAAGACCAAGACCTACCAGTTCGAGGGCGAGGCCCGCGACAACGCCTTCATGGTTGAGTACTACAAGCAGCTCGTGAAGGACTTCCCGATCGTGTCCATCGAGGACCCGCTCTCCGAGGACGAGTGGGACGACTGGAAGCACCTTACCGAGCAGATCGGCGACAAGGTTCAGATCGTCGGCGACGACTTCTTCGTCACCAACCCCGAGCGCCTCGCCAAGGGCATCAAGCTTGGCGCCGCTAACGCCCTGCTGGTCAAGGTCAACCAGATCGGCTCCCTGACCGAGACCCTCGAGGCCGTCGAGATGGCCCACCGCGCTGGCTACAAGTCCATGACCTCCCACCGCTCCGGTGAGACCGAGGACGTCACCATCGCCGACCTGGCCGTGGCCACTAACTCCGGCCAGATCAAGACCGGCGCCCCCGCTCGCGGCGAGCGCGTCAACAAGTACAACCAGCTCCTGCGCATCGAGGAGGCCCTCGGCGACGCCGCGGTCTACGCCGGCGCTGGCGCCTTCCCCCGCTTCCAGGCCTGAGCCTGACGGCGGACCGCCGCTTCGAATAGCCGATTGACGGCGACTCGACGACGGCGCACGCTCTCGCTCCGGGGCAGACGGGTCATCCCGTCTGCCCCGGAGCGTTTCCGGGGCGTGAGCAACGCGCCCGGTCAGGTGCGTTCCCGCCCGTCCCGCGGTGAGGCAGGATGCCCATATGACTCCGCGCCGCCCCACCTCCAGTCAGTCCGGGACGCGCCGCGTCTCCCGCGGCGCCCGCTCCCGCCAGGTCCCGGCCGAGCGGGCCGCCTCCCCATCCGGATCGGGCTCGGGTGGCTCCGAGCCCGAGGGGATCCCGACGACGGCGCCTGAGCGGATCCTGCCTCCGAGGATCGTCACCCTGGCGGTCGTCTGCCTGTTGGCCTTCGTCGTCGTCTTCACCTCGCTGCGTGCCTACCTTTCCCAGCAGGCCCAGTACGACGCCGTCGTCGCCAAGATCAAGGAGGCTTCTGACACCTCCACCGCCCTGGAGAATGAGTTGGCCCAGTGGAAGGACGACACCTACGTGCGCGCCCAGGTGCGTGAGCGCCTCGGCTACGTTATGCCCGGTGACACCAGCTACGTCGTCGTCGGCGCCGACTCCGTCGAGCAGTCGGATACCGGCGAGGGGGCCGCCCAGGGCTCCCAGGACGTCCCCTGGTACCAGACGCTCAAGGAGTCCTCACAGGCTGCCGGCCAGTCCGAGGACAAGACCGACGGCGCCTCTCAGAACGGTTCGAAAGGCGACACGGGCGGCAAGATCCTCAACCCCACCCAGAAGGGCCTGCCGACCGTCGCGCCCAGCCGGGCGCCATCGGATCCGCCCAGGACCTCGCCAAGCCCGGCCCCCACCCCGCAGACGAAGGAGACCCCGTGAGCCCCGCCCCCGAGACCCCGGCGACTGAACCGGCACCTGAGCGGGCGACTGAGACGGTCACGCCGGCCGACCTCGAGACCCTGGCCGCCCAGCTGGGCCGGATGCCGCGCGGCGTCGTGGCCATCGCGGCCCGCTGCGTGTGCGGGCGCCCCACCGTGGTGCGTACCGCCCCGCGCCTCGACGACGGCACCCCCTTCCCGACCAGCTACTACCTCACCCACCCGGCCGCCGTGAAGGGTTGCTCCACTCTCGAGGCCGAGCACCTCATGGAGACCTTCAACGCCGACTTGGCCGCCGACGAGGAACTCGCCGCCGCCTACGCCGCCGCCCACGCGGACTACCTGGCCCGGCGCGCCGAGCTCGGGCAGGTCCCTGAGATCGGGGGCGTCTCCGCCGGCGGCATGCCCACCCGCGTCAAGTGCCTCCACGCCCTGCTCGGGCATGCTCTGGCCGCCGGTCCCGGCGTCAACCCCATCGGCGACCGCACGCTGGAGGCTCTGCGCGAGCGCGGACTGTGGGATCCTCAGCGCTGCTTCTGCTGACTGCCCGGGCCGTTCTGGACCAGAGGTGTGCGATTGTGCGCCGGGGCGCCTGCGCGTCCTCGCGTTCGTACCTTACGATTCCAAGACGTACCTCAAGGGGGCGTCCCCGCGCCGAAAACTACGATCCCGCGCTCCTGTCCGCCCCGTTCTCTGCCATCCCGTCCCTGCCCAGGAGGCCGCCGCCATGACCCGCGTCGCCGCAATCGACTGCGGCACCAACACCATCCGCCTCCTCATCGCCGAGGCCGACCGCGACCAGATGGGCCGTCCCCGGCTGGAGGTGCTGCGCCGCCGCAACGAGATCGTGCGCCTGGGGCAGGGGGTGGACCGCACCGGCGTGCTCGACCCCGAGGCCCTCGAGCGCACGCTGACGGTCGTGGCCGCCTACGCCGCCGACTGCGCCGAGCTGGGCGTCGCCCGGCCGGGAGGCGCCGGCGGCTTCGTCGGCCACCGTCCG
>NZ_JH470365.1:8147-14481 GCF_000239715.1 Actinomyces sp. oral taxon 849 str. F0330
CGTGGACGCCCCCAGCGCCGCCATCAGCCTGGATACCGGCAGCGTGCGCATCACCGAGCGGTTCCTGACCGGCGGCGTCACCACCGAGGCCGAGGCCGCCGCCCCGCGCCGAGGTGCGGGGCCTCCTGGACGGCGCCGAACGGGTCGTCGACCTGTCCGCCCCCGGGCAACTGGTGGGCCTGGCCGGCACCATCACGACCGTCACCGCCCACGCCCTGGGTCTTCAGGCCTTCGACCCGCAGACGCTGGGCGGCGCCGAGCTGAGCCCGCAGGCCGTTCTGGCCTCCTGCGAGGCGATCGTCCACTCCACTGCCGAGCAGCGCGCCTCCTGGGGCTACCTCGCTCCCGGGCGCCGCGACGTCATCGCCGCCGGGGCTCTCGTGTGGAGCGAGGTCGTCTCCCGCGTGGTGGAGCGGACCACCGCCGCCGGGCGCCCGCTGGAACGGGTCATCACCAGCCTCTACGACATCCTCGACGGCATCGCCCTGTCACTCGTGCTCACGCAGAGGCCCGCGGAAGGGGCCGGAGCATGAGCCGGGCGCCGTTACTGACCTGGGGCGGGCGCGCCGTCACCAGTTGTCCCGGGGAGCCGCCCGCGGTCGCCGTCTCCCTGACCGGACCGACCGCCGCCCGCGCTCGGGTCCAGGCCCGCCGCGCCATCGACGCCGGCGCCGATGTCCTCGAGTTGCGCATCGACCTGCTCGAGGAGGCCGATGCCCTGGTCGCCTTCGGCGAGGTCGCCGGTGAGGAGGCGCCCGCCCCGGACCCGATGGTCGTTGCCACGGCCGCCGCCCAGGTCCTGGAGTGCCTGCGACGCATGAGCGACGTCGTCGACGGCGCCCCCCTCCTGCTCACCTGTCGCACCGCCGCTGAGGGCGGTCGGGCCCACCTGGACGACGCGGGCTACGGCGCCCTCCTCGGCGCCGTGCTTGACGAGCTGGCCGACTGGGCGCCCTCGCGCCGCCCGAGTGCCGTCGACGTCGAGGTCCAGCGCGGCTGTCTGTCGCAGGTCGCCGCTCAGGCCCACGGTCTGGGCATCGGCGTCATCGCCTCCTTCCACGACTTCGAGGCCACCCCCGCCGACGCCGTCTTGGAGGAGGTCCTGACCCGTATGGCCTCCGAGGGCGCGGACCTGGCCAAGATCGCCGTGTGGCCCACCAGCGCCGACGACGTCGCCCGGCTCCTGGGCGTGTGCGCGCGGGCCACGGCGGCCCCGGGGGAGGGGACGGGCCCGGGTGTGCCCGTGGCCGCCATGTCCATGGGGGCGCTCGGCGCGGTCAGCCGCGTCTGCCCGGCCTTCGGATCGGCACTCACCTTCGCCGTCGTTCCCGACGAGCATGGGGAGGTTCTGGCCTCCGCCCCCGGTCAGCTGCCGATGCAGGACGTGCGCCGCTGCCTGGAGCTGCTGCGGGTCTAACTCGTCCTCCTGGTGAGCTCATGCCGGGGCCGGTCGGTCGGCCGCGTGCGGTCGTAGGGTAGGTCGCGCGTTCGAGGGGTAGAGGGTACGACCGCGGCACCTACGGTACGAACGTGTGGAGCTTGGCGTTTCACAGGCCCTCCTCCCAGGCCAGGATCGTGCGGGCCACGAGACCAGGGTTGCCGGTCTGGCAGTGGCTCGCCGCGCTCTCGGCCCTGGTGAAGGTGCGGGTGGTGACCGAGCGGGCGGCAGTGAGACGCTCGGCCTGACGAACCATCTGGTGGAGCGGCACGAACTCGTCCTCGGCGCCCTGCATGAGCAGAACGTCCCCGGTGACCCTAGGGGAGACGTCGGCCGTGGAGAAGGCGGCCGCGGCGCGCAGGAACGCGGCAGGCGAATGCGTCCCCGTCACGTGCATGCCCTGCCACATACCCCACCAGGCCATCAGGCTGCGACGGGATCGTGCGGCCAGCACCCGATTGAGCATCCCTCCGGGAACGTGGGCGATAAGTGGTTCGATGCGTGCGAGGGTGCGGCCGGCAATACGCGCTGGAGTCGGCGGAAGCGACTGGGAGACGAGGACCTCCAGGAAGTCGTCGAGCACGTCGAAGGCGACGACGCGCCTGACTCGCGGCTCACCGGCGGCGGCGTGCATGACGAGCCCGCCTCCCAGGGACATGCCGACGAGTGTGGTCTCCTCGATGTCGAAGTGGTCCAGGACCGCCGAGACCGGCGCCGCCCAGTTGGTGCGCATGGTGAGCCTCTTGCCCGTCCTGAGTCCGGGCAATGTACCTGCCTCCAGGTCGGCCTCCAGAGCGCCGCCCTGCCCAGGGCCCTCGAAGGCGATGACCCTCCGTCCGCGCTTCGCCACAGCGGCCAGGACAGGGAAGGTCTCCTCGATATAGGAGTCGAAGCCGCCGAGGACGACCCACGTACTCCGTGGAGGCTGTACGGCGTCGGGGGCCGTCAGCTCATAGGCGGGCAGGAACCTGCCCTCGAAGGGGACGAGCTCGGGCTCCAGCGCGAAGCAGCGTCGCAGAGAGGAGACGAACCTCCGACGAGTCGGTGCCTTGAGCGGGTTGCCGGGTTGCATGAAGAACTCCGCCCCGCGGGCGAAGAAGGCCGCCTCCAGGTCGTGCTCCTGATCCCGGACCCGATCGGCGAGGTCCAGGTAGGTCCGTACCCAGTCGGCGATCCGGGTGGTGTGCGGCACCACCGGCAGGAAGTCGGCGACCGCCCGCTCAGTGACGAGCCACCGGTTGGCCTGCAGGTTGAGGAAGCGGTTGCTGCTCAGGCAGCGGAAGCCGATAGCGGGTGCATCCAGGTCGAGTGCGTACGTGACGTCCATGAGGGCCCCTTGATCTATAAAAGCAAGAAAGTTGCGTTTAGGACTGTAGTGTGCGATCCGTCGTCGACGCAAGCCGCTGTCCTAGGCTGATGTCATGGAGCCGAGCAGCAGTGAAGAGCAGGGGAAGGGTGGCCCGGAGGGTGCCGTGAGCTCCGTGGGCACCGTGCGCTCGCGCCCCGGCGGCCGTTCCATGCGCGTGCGCCGAGCGGTGCTGGACGCCGTTGTTGAGCTGCTGGAGGAGGGCGGTGCCCGGGCGGTCACCATCGCCGAGGTCGCCAAACGCTCCGGGGTCAACGCCTCCTCGATCTACCGCCGCTGGCACGGCGTCGACGCCCTCATCCTCGACGCCGCCCAGGACCTGAGCCTGGACGCCATCGAAGTGGCCGACACCGGCTCCCTCGAGGACGACCTGTGCGCCACGGCGGTGTCGGTGGCTGCCTTCCTGCGCACGGACCTCGGGATCGCCATGGCCCGCGCTCTCATCGACGCGCCCGTGGAGGTCCTGGAACGCATCGGCGACTGGCCGCAGTTCTGGGCCACCCGCCTTCGACGCTTCGAGCCGGTCTTCACCCGCGCCGCTGCGCGTGGGGAAGTGGCTGCCGACGTCAACCAGTCCGTCATCGCCTCCATCGGCGAGATGATCGCCGCGCAGACCTACTTTCTCACCCTCTTCCAGCGCGAGGAGGCCGACGATCCCGCCGCCCGACTCATCGTCCGCCGCGCGCTCGCGGCCGCTGGGCTGTAGGTCCGGCGTTCGCGGTAGGCCTCCTGCTCGTGGGGAGGGGCGCGATCTCGCGCCGTCGGGCTCGGCCGGGGACAATTCACGTGTTCGGGACAGGAGGCCGGTCACCAGTACGTCCCTAAGGGCGATGTCTTCACCACCGTCCCGAAGGAGAAGGCCGACGAGATCCTCGACGTCGAGCACAAGATTCAAGAGACCCGACCGCCTCAGAATCCGACCACTTCGGGATCGATCAGGCCGTCATCTGCCCCAGCTCCCGCCTCATGATCCTCATCGCGACGGAGTACCACATGTGATTCGGCGGCAAGGTGTGGATTGGCGGCTTCACGCGTTCGTAGGGTGGGTCTTGGGTTCGAGGGGTAAAGGGTATGACCTAGCTACCTGGGGTACGACCGCGAGAGACGGTCGACGGCGCGGGCGCAGTCGGGCGATGCCAGACCCGGCTGGTGTGTCGCAGTAGGGGCGTCAGATGTCCAACGGGGTCAGGACGGCGATCCTCCAGTCGCTACCGCTGCGGACGAGCTGGTAGAGAAGCGCTCACTCGGCGCGCCGGCGTCGTGGGTCCAGGTGACGTCGACCCAGATGCTGTGCCCGGTCTCGACAACGATTTTGATGGTTGCGTGAGTGGTGGAGACGGCCTCGTACTGGCCGAACGCCCCGGAGAAGAACTGCTCGGTCTGTGAGACGTCGGAGACAGCGATGGGGTGATCGGGGAACTCGATCAGCGCGGGCGCGGCGTAGTGCTCGGCGATGGCCTTGGCGTCTCGGTCGAGCAGGGCGCGGGTGTAGGAGTCGAAGAACTGCTGCGTGATAGTGCTGTTGGTCATGGTGTCCACGCTACGCACAAACCCGGACACGCCAGTGTCATGGTTACGATGAGTCCATGAATTCGCCTGCAGGACAGGCGTCCGCCGCCTCACGTGACCCATACCTGACCCTGCGGCGGGTGGAGCGCCAACAGCACCTCATCGAGCGACTGCATACCAGCTCGAACCGGCTCACCCTCGGTCGTCTCGCCAATGAGCTGGGTGTGACGGAACGGACCGTTGCCCGCGACGTTGAACGACTGCGCCACTCCGGTGTGCCGATCACGGTCGTCCCCGGCCGAGGCGGTGGCGTCAGCATCGAGTGCGCCACCCCGCCAGGGCACGTCGAGCTGGACCTTCCAGAGATCACTGCCCTCATAGCGAGCCTCGTCGCCCTCGGACCGAGCACCAGCGAGTCCGCGGCCTCCGCGATGCGCAAGCTCATCACCGCCCTCCGTCCTGGGTAGTCCTGGGTAGCAGCCGCCGTCCGTGCGGCCGTGATCGCAAGAGGTCGTGTCAACGTCATCGAGGCCACCGCGACTCGTAGCGGCAGGTGAGGCGCCCCACCGGCGCCTGGCTGTTCGCGGGGCGCGCCCATGCCGTAGTCTTGCCCACGTTGCCCCGGCGAGGGACGTGCCTTGAGTAAGGTGCGCATCCGTGATCGACGTGGTGGTACCGGGCGGTACTGCGCGTCGTCGCGCCCAGCCGGACCACCATCAGCCGCGGGGCACCGGGCCCCGCCTCATCCGCAAGGAGCGCCTCATGGCCAACAACGCCATCACCCTCAAGGCCCAGGACCGCACCGAGTTCGGCAAGGGCTCCGCCCGCCAGGCCCGCCGCGCCGGCCGGGTCCCCGTCGTCGTCTACGGTCACGGCACCGAGCCCCGCCACCTCCTGCTCGAGGAGCACGCCACCCGCCTGGCCCTGCGCAATAACGACAACGCCCTGGTCGAGCTGGACATCGACGGCGGCGAGACCCTCCTGGCCCTGGCCAAGGACGTGCAGCGCCACCCCATCCGCCCCGGCGTGCAGCACGTCGACTTCCTCCTGGTGAACCGTAACGAGCGCGTCGACGTCGAGGTCCCGGTCACCGTCATCGGCACCGCCGAGCCCGGCACCATGCACATGATCGAGGCCGCCACCATCATGGTCTCCGCCCCGGCCGTCTCCGTCCCCGAGGCCATCGAGGTCGACATCACCGGCGTCGCGGCCGGCACCGTCCTCACCATCGCGGACATCACCCTGCCCAAGGGTCTGGAGGCCGTCTCCGACGCCGAGACCGCCGTGGTCAACGTGGCCAACGAGCACGTCGTCGCCTCCGAGGTCCCCGAGGCCGTCCCCGCCGAGGGCGACGCCGAGGCCGCGGCCGAGTGAACCGCGCGTGATTCGTATGAACAGCCATGACGACGCCGCGGTCCGCTCCTGCCGCGTCCGCCCCGCCCAGTGGCGGGCCGCATGAGTGAGCCCTGGCTCGTCGTCGGGCTGGGGAATCCCGGGACCCGGTACGCCCGCAATCGCCACAACGTCGGCTACATGGTGCTCGACGTTTTGGCCGAGCGCACCGGGTCCCGCTTCTCCAGCCACAAGAAGGCCCGCGCCCGCGTGGCCGAGGGACGCCTGGGGCTCCTGCCCGGCGGCGCCCCCGGCCCCCGCGTCATCCTGGCCGAGCCCTCGGTGCTCATGAACCTCTCCGGCGGCCCCGTGGCCGGGCTCGTCTCCTACTACGGCATCGACCCCTCCGCTCGACTGCTCGTCATCCACGACGAGCTCGACCTGCCCGCCCACGAGCTGCGACTCAAGCGCGGCGGCGGCGAGGGCGGCCACAACGGCCTGCGCTCTATCAGCAAGTCCGTCTCCACCAAGGACTACGCGCGCCTGCGCGTGGGCATCGGCCGCCCACCGGGCCGCCAGGACCCCTCCGACTTCGTCCTGTCCGACTTCCCCGGCCGCGAGCGCGCCGACCTCGGCGTCACCCTGGAGCGGGCCGCCGACGCCGTCGAGCAGGTCGTCGCGCTCGGCTT
>NZ_JH470365.1:14730-23699 GCF_000239715.1 Actinomyces sp. oral taxon 849 str. F0330
TCGAGCAGGTCGTCGCGCTCGGCTTCGACGCCGCCCAGCAGCGCCTCCACGCCCCCCGCTGATGCGGGGCCGCTCAATCCGGGGCCGGGCGGGACTGGTGCTCGAAGGCGTGGACGGGTCTGGAGGGAGTACGTGCGCCGCCCGCCGTTGCCGGCTGCCCTAACGATGGTGCTCGGGCTCAGGCCATGAGGCCGGTCTCGTAGGCGACGACGACGGCCTGGACCCGGTCGCGCACGTCGAGCTTGGCGAGCACGTTGCCCACATGGGTCTTGACGGTGGTGGCCGACACGACGAGGCGGTCCGCGATCTCCGCATTCGACATGCCCTGGCTCATGAGCACCAGGATCTCCTTCTCGCGTGGGGTTAGCGAGTCGATGCGCGGGTCCGAGGGCTGGGCCGGTTTGCCCGAGTTCGGCAGCGAGGAGGCGAACATCTCCAGCATCCGCTGGGTGATGCGCGGCGAGACGACTGCCTCCCCGGAGGCCACCGTGCGGATCGCCTCGGCGAGCTCGGTGGGGCGGGTGTCCTTGAGTAGGAACCCGGAGGCCCCGGCGCGCAGCCCGGCGAAGGCGTACTCGTCCAGGTCGAAGGTGGTCAGGATGAGCACGCGCGTTCCCGGGCACTCCCGGGCGATGAGCTCGGTGGCCTCGATGCCGTTCATGCCCGGCATGCGCACGTCCATGAGGATGACGTCGGGGTGCAGGGCCTTGGCCTGGGCCAGGGCGGCCGTTCCGTCGGAGGCCTCGCCGACGACGTTGATGTCGTCCTCGGCCTCCAGCACCATGCGGAAGCCCATCCGCATGAGGGCCTGGTCGTCGGCGAGCACGACGCTGATCGGTCCGCTGACCTCTCCGGGCCGCTCTGCCCCACCGGGCTGGACGGGCTCGCCGTTACTCACAGGGGCATCTGCCATGAGGAAGTCCCTTCGTCATGCTCGTCCCAGCGCAGGACTGCGCGGACTCGCCAGCCCGTAGTGGTTGGGCCGGCCTGTACGGTCCCACCATAGACCGATGCGCGCTCCCGCATGCCGATGAGGCCCTTGCCGGATCCGTGCATCGGCCGTGTGCCGGGTGCGGCGTCGTTGTCCACGGTGAGGACCACGGTGCCGATGTGCCTCTCGACGTCGACGCTGACGGCCGGTGTCGTCGGGGCGTAGCGCAGTACGTTGGTCAGTGCCTCCTGGGCGATGCGGAACACCGTGAGCTGGAGAGCCTTGTCCGTCGGGAGGGCGGCGCCGACCCACCGGTAGCTGACGGGCACGCCCGCCGCCTTGAAGCGCTTGACCAGCTCGGTGATGTCGGCCTGCTCGGGGGCCGGTGCCAGGGGCAGGTCGCCCCGGGACCGATCGGTCCCGCTGTCGGTGGCCTGCCGGCGCAGGCTGGCGATGGGGGCGCTGGGCTCGACCGGCGCCACCGTGCCCAGTGGCGCGAACTCGGGTACCGGCACGTCGCGGACCTCGTGGCTGTGGGCCGACGGCGCAGAGGCCGCCGAGGGTGCCGACAGCTTTGAAGCCGCTGTCTTTCTCCCGAAGCTCCAGCGGGAGCGACGTGCGGGGGCAGGACGCCCGGGGACTGCGGATGCCTCCGGGGAGATACCCGCAGCTGGAGGTGCTGACGGCGTCTGCGGGACGCAGTCGGGAGATGGCGCGGTCTGCCCCGAACCCGCCGACGCCGCGGGGCCCGACGAGCCGGTCGGGCTGGTGGCGGGGGCGCCGGCGACCGACGGGTCCTCTCGTAGGACTCCTACCAGGCGGCGGGTATCGGCCAGGGCACTGCGTCCGGCCTCGGCCAGGGTCTCCATGGCCTGCTTGGCCGTGGCCGGGTTGCGCTCGACGGTGGCGGCGGCGCCGTCGGCCATAGTGATCATAACGGCCAGGGAGTGGGCGACGACGTCGTGCATCTCCCGGGCGATGCGACTGCGCTCCTCGGCGGCCGCCAGCAGCGCGGCCTGCTCGCCGGCCAGGGCCATCCTGGCCGAGCGGGCCTCCAGGGCTTTGAGGCGAAGGCGAGCGGAGCGAGTGTTGAGGCCCACGAGAACACCAATGGCCGTGATGAGGCTCACTATGAATAGGGCGCGCCCGAACTGCAGCAAGGAGTAGGGCGAGCCCAAGAGGAAGCCGTCGCAGGTGGTGACGATGAGGTTGATGGCCCACACCGTCCAGGCGATGGCCGCTCTGCGGTGCGAGGCGATAGTGCCCAGGCAGATCGGAATGGCCAGTGTGGGAACGAATATGAGGCCGAATGTCATGGCCGAGCTCTGCTGCGCGTCGAGGTGATAGACGTGAACCTGTATGAAGGCGTAGAGCTCGAGGACCACTAGCAAGGCCGCCCATACCCATATGGGATAGCGTCGTCGCAGTGCGAGTAGAACTCCGCAAACCCCCAGTGTGGAGAGCGTTATCGGCAGGTGCAGGGTGATGTTGGCATCGGCATCCGGCCCTTTGATGGACAGGACCATCATGAGCAGGTTCAACAGAACGATCCCGCCCGCGATGAGTGTGTCCGCAATGATCGGGTGACGGTGGTACCACTGCCTGATCGTGCGCAGTAGGCCTCTGGGGACGGGCTCCAGCTGGAGATCCGGGTCGTCGTCTGCGGGTGCATCAGCGGCTGGACGGCCGGTGGTGGGGCTGGGCAGCTGGCTGGACATAGGTCTCAGTGTGTCATTCCAAGGGGTCGTGATCGACGGCGATTTGAGCGGCTGAGGCAGCCGAGCCCGGTGGATGGGCGTCTGACCGTCGTTTGGGGCGGGGGTTGAGCGGTCTGGTGAGGGGGTCGCCGTCGGCAGGGAACGGACCATGGCCCGCAGGAGGGCCGGGTTGCTCAGGGCCGAGCGGAGCGACCCCCTCGCCTCGGGAGAACCGCAATTCTCCCGAGGCGAGATGGGTGAAGGGGCTGAGGGAGGAGGCGTGGGGACTGACATGGGTCAAGACCTCCGATAGCAGGCTGATTCGCCGGCTCAGGCGTCGCGCCGTGAGAAGACGAACCAGGCGATGATGAGCGGGACGAGCGCCCAGGCGGCGAAGACCGCTACGGCCTGGCCGTGGCTGAGGAACTGGACGCCCTGCGCGCCCCATTCGGTGGTGCGCTGGAACGGGTCGGAGACGGACTCGGAGACGGTGCTGGGCAGGCAGCCGATGACCTTGTTGATCCACTCCCACTTGCTGGCTGCGAGCTGGAGGGGGATGGTGATGACGAACAGGAGGGAGACGACCACGGTGATGGCGCCGGCGGTGGAGCGCAGCAGGAAGCCGAGGCCCAGGGTCATCAGGGCGATACCGACGAAGACCAGACCCGAGCCCCAGATGTGGCCGAAATAGTGCGAGTCGGTGAGCGAACCGGCGTGCTCGCCGAGGAAGGGCTTGGAGATCGCCCAGGACAGGAAGATGGATACCGAGCCCAGGAGGAAGGAGGAGACGCTCAGGACCACGGCCTTGGACAGCAGGAGTCGTCCGCGGCGGGGGACGGCGGCCAGGGAGGAACGGATCTGTCCGGAAGAGTACTCGCCGGTGATGATGAGGGCTCCCAGGACCGCCACCACGATCTGCCCGAATGTCAAACCGGAGGTGATCAGGTTCATGGCCTTGTCCTGGTACTCCTCGGACTGTCCGAGAGAGGCGGCCAAGCCGGCGCCGAACAGGACGGTCAGGGCGATGGCGATGAAGGAGGTGATCCAGGTCGAGCGCAGGGTCCAGAACTTGATCCACTCCGAGCGCGCGGAGCGCAGGATGGTCTGACGGCCCTGGATGCGCAGGCCGGTGGGGCGGGGGATGACGCTGCTGGCGGCGTTGACGGCGTTGGCGGAGGTGCTCGCCGGTGTCTGGAAGGTGGGGCTGGCGGGAGCGTTGGCAGTCATGACAGGACTTTCTGTGCGAGACGAATGGTGATTGGGGGCGTGTCGGCGGGAGCGTGAACCTGGGTGCCGGGGTAGGCCCCCTGTTACGCCGCCTGGCCGTGGTGCTGCAATGCGTCCTGGTGGGCGGGGTCGGTGCGGTACTCCACGGAGTCGCTGGTCAGAGTCAGGTAGGCCTCTTCAAGGCTGGCGCGGATGGTGGTGAGCTCGTGCAGGACGATGCCGGCCTGCGCGGCGAGCTCGCCGATGGTGGCGGCGGTGGTGTCCGTGGTCTCCAGGACGCTGGGGCCCACGGGACGGGCGGCCAGCTTGCGGGAGGCCATGAGCTCGGCGAGCTGGGTGGCCTGGGGGGAGGCCACGCGCACGCGGTCGGTGGTGGCCGAGGCGATGACGTCGTCGACGGGGCCGGATGACAGGATGCGGCCGCGGCCGATGACCAGGAGCTGGTCGGCGGTCTGGGCCATCTCACTCATGAGGTGAGAGGAGATGAAGACGGTGCGGCCCTCGCCGGCCAGGCGGCGGCAAGTCTCGCGCACCCACTTGACGCCCTCGGGGTCCAGACCGTTGACGGGCTCGTCGAACAGGAGCACACCAGGGTCTCCCAGCAGTGCGGCGGCGATGCCCAGACGCTGGCCCATGCCCAGGGAGAAGCCCTTGACGCGCTTCTTGGCCACTGAGGTCAGGCCGGTGATCTCCAGGACCTCGTCGACCCTCTTGGCGGGGATGCCATTGGAGGCGGCCAGCTGGCGCAGGTGGTTGCGGGCGCTGCGCGAGCCGTGCAGGCCCTTGGCGTCCAGTAGGGCGCCAACCTCGCACAGGGGGGCTGACAGCTCCCGGTAGGGGCGCCCGTTGACGGTGACCTGGCCACCGGTGGGCTTGTCCAGGCCCATGATCATGCGCATCGTGGTGGACTTGCCCGCCCCGTTGGGGCCCAGGAAACCGGTCACCGTGCCGGGCTCCACGGTGAAGGAGATGTTGTCCACCGCGGTCTTGTGACCGTAGCGCTTGGTGAGATTGACTGCCTCGATCATGATCTTCCCTCTCGGAAACGGGCCTCCGGGGAGGCTGGTGGTGCGCGTGCGGGACGACGTGGGCACCGGGTCCTGCGACCCGGGCGGCCTACGGCTCGTCCGCTGTGGGATTGGAGCTGGTTGCCCCCGGGGTTTCTCCCGGTTCCAACCTGATAGCTCCAGCCTAGGAAGGCGCCGTCGTCGGTGAATCGGCCGGGGTGACGAACCCGGAGCCGGGCCGGGCCAGGCCGTCAGAGGGAGGAGGGTCATCCTGGAGGATGAGAACCGGTCGGTCGAAGCCGGACCGGGGACGCTGGAAGGACCGGCCGTCGCCCCTGATGCGCATGGGTATCTCTCCCCAGGGCGCTACGTCGTCAGGGAAAAGGGTTTCCCTCACCGCAGTGGTGATGCGCATAATGAGGGCAGTCCCCGGCAGCGGCCCTCTTCGGCCGGCCGGGCTGCGCGCGACCGGCCTCTCCGGACCGGCCGCCCCAGACCCCTCAGAGAGGATGAGAGGATCATGTCCAACCCCTTCTTCAGCCGTAGCGCCGCATTCCAGGAGGGCGGCCGGGTGGCGGGGGCGGCTCCGGCCCAGACGCCCAACGGCTACCCCACGATGCCCGGTTATCAGGCCGGTCAGTACGGGCAGCAGGCCACTGGTTACGGCCAACAGCCCAACCAGTACGGCCAGAGCGTCGGCTACGGCCAGGTGAGCCCCGAGCAGATGGCCGGCCTGGAGGCCCAGTACCAGGCGCCGTCGGCCACCAACGTGGACATGCGCCGCATGACCTACGACGACGTCATCATCCGCACCGCCGGCATCTTCGCTGTCATTCTGGCCGTGGGCGCCATCTCCTGGACCCTGATGACCAGCGCCGATCAGGCGACAGCCGCACTGGGCGGCATGGCGATGGTCGCGGGTGTGGTCGGAAGCCTGGTCCTGGGGGTGGTCAACGCCATCAAGCGGGTGCCCTCCCCGGCCCTCATCATCGCCTACGCGGTCTTCGAGGGCCTCCTGCTCGGCGGCTTTTCCGGATTCATGGAGGCCCGCTACGAGGGCATCGTGGTCCAGGCCGTGTTGGCGACGGTGGTGACCTTCGCCGTCATGCTCGCCGCCTACTCCTACGGCGGCTTCCGGGTTCAGGGCCGGTTCCGCCGGGTCCTGGGCGTGGCCGCCCTGGGCTACGGGCTCTTCTGCCTGATCAACCTCGGCCTGATGATGACCGGCGCGACCACCGGGGCGTGGGGGCTGCGATCCTTGACCATCATGGGGATCCCGCTGGGAGTCATTCTGGGCATCCTCGCCGTCATCATGGCGTCCTTTTTCCTGGCCGTGGACTTCGAATCCATCGAGAACGGGGTTCGCAACGGGCTGCCCCAGCGCTACGCCTGGGCCGGAGCCTTCGGTCTGGTCCTCACCATCGTGTGGCTCTACGTGGAGTTCCTCCGCCTGCTGAAATACATGCGCGACTGACTCGAGCCGCGAGGTCGGGCCGGTTCAGACCGATCCGGGTTCGCACTGTCATCTCGCCGGGGCCGGGACGCGTCACACGCGTCCCGGCCCCGGCGCGTGCCCGCCCTGCCGCCCCGACGCCCGTAGCGGTGCCCGTCCCGAAACGTCCTGGCCCGCCACGGGGCTGCATGGATGTGTGCGCCCGGTTCGCGCTGGGCCGAGGCCCGCTGCGGTGCCGGACGGACGCGTTCACGTAGGCTCGCCGCATGATCAACATCAACATGCCCTCCGTAGAAGGTGCCAAGGGCACCAAGCCCGTGCTCGCCTTCCCCGGTCCCGACGCCCCCGAGGGGCTGCAGGTCCAGGTGCTCGACGCCGGAGACGGCCAGGTGGTCGAGGCCGGTGACACGATCGTGGCCAACTACCTGGGGCAGATCTGGGGCGGTGAGGTCTTCGACAACTCCTATGATCGCGGCCAGCCGCTGAACTTCCAGGTCGGCGTCGGCATGGTCATCCGCGGCTGGGACGACGCCCTCGTGGGGCAGCGCGTCGGCTCACGCCTCCTGCTGTCCATCCCCTCCGAGCTCGGCTACGGCGACCGCGGCGTCCCGCAGGCCGGTATCCGGGGCGGCGACACCCTCGTCTTCGTCACGGAGATCCTCGGCGTCGTCTGAACCGACGTCCCCCGTCCGCTCTTCGCGCGTCCGTACCGCAGGCGCCGCAGACGCACCAACAAGGTGCGCCCTGGAGGCCTACGGTACGGACGCGCGCTTGCCGTGGAGGCCAGGTCTGCGATAGCTGCGATAGTCTGAGGGCGGCGCACTCGCCCGCCGGATGCTTGCCGGCTCTCCCGCACGGCTGCTGTAATGGCGCGATGAAGCTGCTTCCGCCCAAGGCTCGTCCCGGTGATCGCGTCGCGATCCTGTCTCCCTCCCTGGCGGCTCCCGGCTTCGCCCCGGCGGTTCACGAGCAGGCCATGGCTAGGCTTGCCGCTCTCACCGGCCTGGTCCCCGTGGAGTACCCGACCACGAGGCAGCTCGGCGCCTCGCCCGAGGAACGCGCCCGCGACCTCAATGCCGCCTTCGCCGACCCAAGCATCCGCGCGGTCTTGGCGACCGTGGGCGGCGATGACCAGATCGCGGTCATACCGCACCTCGACGGCGCCGCGGCGCTGTCCGACCCCAAGCCCTTCCTCGGGTACAGCGACAACACGAACCTCCACCAGTGGCTGTGGTCGCTGGGCATCGCCAGCTTCTACGGCGGCTCCACCCAGATCCACGTCGGCCCGGGGCCACACGTCGACCCGATCCACCTCGACTCGCTGCGGGCGGCGCTGCTGACCGGGGCCGAGCTGGAGATCACCGAGCCGGGGGAGTCCGAGGACCTGGGTCATGACTGGCTCGACCCCCGCGCCCTCACCGAGTTCGGCGAGCGCGAGGCCACCGAGCCCTGGACCTGGGCGGGGCCGCCCCTCTCGGTGACCGGCCCCACCTGGGGTGGCTGCCTCGAGGTGCTCCAGTGGGTACTGACCGCAGGCCGGTTCCCGGCCGACCCCCACGTTCTGGACGGCGCCATCATGCTCATCGAGACCTCCGAGACACTCCCGTCAGCTTCTGAGGTGGGGTGGGTCCTGCGCGCCATGGGAGAGCGTGGACTATTGGCCGCCGTCGACGCGGTCCTCGTGGCTCGCCCACCCGCCTCCTCGCTGGAGGACCGCCGGGACGCCCCGGCCAGGGCCCGCTTCCGAGCAGAGCAGCGCGATGCCGTCGTCGAGACCGTCGGGCGCTACAACCCTGAGGCGGTCATCTGTGTAGGGGTCCCCTTCGGACACACCCGCCCCCAGTGGATCGTGCCGCACGGCGGAACCATGACTCTTGACGGCGCCTCGCGCCGGATCACTGCCAGCTACGCCTGAACGGCCCGGGGTGAGCGCTTCTCAGGTCCAGCCGTCGGCCGCGACCGCTGCCACGGGGCTCCGGCCGCTACCCTGGGGTAGTCGAAACGCTCGCCCCAAGGAGACGTCCGTGCCTCAGATGCAGGCACGAGGGCGTCGTTACGTGCCCTTCGGCGGCTCGGCCCGGCGATGGCTGCGATAGTCTGGGGGCGGCGCACTTGCGCCACACCCGGTAGCGCGAACTGCACGGTCCGGAGGAAGTCCGGATGACGCCGTCGGGGCTGCAAGCCCCGGACCCGCCCCAACCTCGTCGTGGGCGAGCGATAACCAGGCGTTCGTCACCTCGGGGCCGCCGTTCATCGGCCGCCGCGGGGACTCCTGCTGCACCGGGTGCGATCACTCGCACCCGAAGGAGTCCACATGCCTGACAGTCGGCCCGACATCCCCGCCAGCATCTCAGCCCAGCTCACCGTCTTCTTCGACGGCCGCTTCTGGATCGGCGTCCTCGAGCACCATGAACTCCGCCGTGGTGGCGACACGATCGGTCGTGCCATCACGGTGCGGGCGGCGCGACACGTCTTCGGCGCCGAGCCCAGCGACGTCGAGCTCTACGATTTCCTTCTGGCTCACGGCGGGGCCCTCATCGACCGGGCCGCCGCCTCTCCTCCGATACCGACGTCCGGATCGGCGGGATCGTCGGCGGCTCCTCGCCCCAACCCCAAGCGCGCCGCCCGACGGGCCGCCAAGGAGGCCGCCAGAG
>NZ_JH470365.1:23738-27673 GCF_000239715.1 Actinomyces sp. oral taxon 849 str. F0330
ACCGCGGCGCAGGCCGCCCTGTCCGCTGCCCGCGAGGAGACCTCCGCCCGTGCAGCCCACGACCGGAGCCGGCGCCGACGCCAGGAGGCGGACGAGGCCTGGGCCCGCCATCGGCAGAGGGCCAAGCGCCGCCACCGCGGCCGATGACCTGTGCCAGGAGCGCCTGCCCCGGCACGCGCAGTCACGCAAGTCGAGTGTTCCGGAAATACTGGCCGCAATTGCCTCGAGATCGGCGTTGACGTCGAGGCGGGAGAGCCCCCGGAACCGCGCCGGGTCGGCCGTATCACGTCTCAGGGAGAGAATGCGGTGCGGCGCCGGGGGCCGGCTGGGGCTACGCTATGGCAACACGGCGTCGTGAAGCGCTGGCCATATCCCCTGCGGCCGGTTCCTTGCGACGCCGTTCCAGTCCGACTGCCTGAAAAGGAACCGCTCATGCCGCAGTACCGCAGCGCTACCTCCACCCATGGTCGCAACATGGCCGGTGCCCGCGCGCTGTGGCGGGCCACGGGCGTCAAGGACTCGGATTTCGGTAAGCCTATTATCGCCATCGCGAACTCCTTCACCCAGTTCGTCCCCGGGCATGTGGGCCTGCGCGACGTCGGACGCCTCGTGGCCACCGAGATCGAGGCCGCCGGTGGCCTGGCCAAGGAGTTCAACACGATCGCCGTCGACGACGGCATCGCCATGGGCCACGACGGCATGCTCTACTCCCTGCCCAGTCGTGACCTCATCGCCGACTCCGTGGAGTACATGGTCGGCGCCCACTGCGCCGACGCCCTCGTTTGCATCTCCAACTGCGACAAAATCACCCCGGGCATGCTCATGGCCGCCATGCGCCTCAACATCCCGGCCATCTTCATCTCCGGCGGCCCCATGGAGTCGGGCAAGATGACCGCCGCTGACGGCACCACCCGCAAGCTCGACCTCATCGACGCCATGATGGATGCCGCCGACCCCACGGTCGCCGATGAGACCATCAGCGCCATCGAGCGCCTGGCCTGTCCCACCTGCGGCTCCTGCTCGGGCATGTTCACCGCCAACTCCATGAACTGCCTCACCGAGGCCCTCGGGCTGGCCATGCCCATGAACGGCACCCTGCTGGCCACCCACGCCGACCGCGGCGAGCTCTTCAAACGGGTGGGCCACCAGATCGTCGAGATCACCCGGGCCTACTACGAGCACGACGACGTCTCCGTCCTGCCGCGCTCCATCGCCACCAAGGCCGCCTTCGAGAACGCCATGAGCCTGGACATCGCCATGGGCGGGTCCACCAACACCGTCCTGCACCTGCTGGCCGCCGCTCAGGAGGCCGAGGTCGACTTCACCATGGCCGACATCGACCGCCTCTCGCGCAAGGTCCCCCACCTGGCCAAGGTTGCGCCGTCGACGAACCTCTACCACATCGAGGACGTCCACCGCGCCGGCGGAATCCTTGGCATCCTCGGTGAGCTCGACCGCGGCGGCCTGCTGGACACCACCACCTCCAACGTCCTGCGCTCCACCCTGGGCGACGAGCTCGCCGCCTACGACATCGCCCGCCCCGGCACCGACGGCGTCCCCGGCTCCCAGGTGAGCGAGGAGATCCGCACCGGCTACCTCGCCGCACCCGCCGGCGTGCGCACCACCGAGATGTTCTCTCAGGCCTCCCGCTGGGCTTCCCTGGACACCGACCGCGCAGGCGGCTGCATCCGCGACATCGAGCACGCCTACTCCGCCGACGGCGGCCTGGCCGTCCTCTTCGGCAACATTGCCGAGAAGGGCTGCATCGTCAAGACCGCCGGCGTGGACGAGTCGATCCTGACCTTCTCCGGGCCCGCCGTCGTCTTCGAGTCCCAGGAGGACGCTGTCGCCGGGATCCTGGGCAAGCGGGTGAAATCCGGCGACGTCGTCATCATCAGCCATGAGGGGCCGCGCGGCGGGCCCGGCATGCAGGAGATGCTCTATCCGACCACCTACATCAAGTCCATGCACCTGGGCAAGGAGTGCGCCCTGCTCACCGACGGGCGCTTCTCCGGGGGTACCTCCGGCCTGAGCATCGGCCACGTCTCCCCGGAGGCGGCGGCCGGCGGACTCATCGGCCTGGTGCGCAGCGGCGACGTCATCGACATCGACATCCCGGGCCGCTCCATCTCGGTGCGCCTGAGCGATGAGGAGATCGAGCGTCGCCGCGCCGAGGAGGAGGCCCGCGGCGAGGACGCCTGGACCCCGCACGTGGACCGCCCCCGCAAGGTCTCCGCGGCACTGCGCGCCTACGCGATGCTCGCCACCAGCGCCGACCTGGGCGCCGTGCGCGACCTCAAGCGCCTCGGAGTGAAGTAGCCCGGGCGGGCCGGGGACGACGACTCGGGCTGACCAATTGCATATTTGAAAATCGTTGTCACTTGTATCTAAAGTTTGCTTGTGACAATCGTTCTCAGATCGTTGGTGGTGCGCTCCGGCGACACGACGCTGGTCGATGGCGTCGACCTGCGCCTCGCCCTCGGAAGCCGGACCGCCCTGGTCGGTGCCTCAGGGGCCGGCAAGTCCCTGACCTGCGCCGCGCTCGCGGGCACCCTCCCGGCCGGGCTGGAGGTCTCCGGCTCCCTGACCGTTGAACCCGACGGCGTTGGTTCTGATAACGGCTCGCGCGCGGACTCCGATCAAGGAGGTGGGACAGAGGTCACCGACCTTCTGAGGCTTCCCGCCGCGCGGCGTCACCGCAGCTGTCGCATCGCGTTGGTGGCCCAGGACCACTCGACCGCCCTGCACCCGCTCATCCCGGTCGGTCGCCAGATCTCCCGGGCCTCCCAGGCCGCCGGATACACCCAGGGAGAGGCCGACGTGCGCGCCACCGACTATCTCTACGCCGTCGGACTCGACGAGTCCTTCGCCGACCGCGTGCCCGGTCGCCTCTCCGGAGGCCAGCGCCAACGCATCAGCCTCGCCCTCGCCCTGGCCGCCGAGCCCGCCCTCATGATCGCCGACGAGCCCACTACCGCCCTCGACGTCGTCGCCCGAGCCGAGATCCTCAGGCTCCTGACCTCCCTCACCAGCTTGCCCGAGGCTCCGGCCCTGCTTCTCATCACTCATGACCTGCCCGCCGCCGCGATCTGCGAGAACGTCGTGGTCCTCCACGGCGGCGCTGTCATAGAGCACGGCCCCACAGCCCAGGTCCTGGCCCACCCTGAACATCCGGTGACGGTTGCCATGTGCGAGGCCGCCGCCGAGGAGACCATTGAGGGGGCCCTGGCCGCTGTCGGAGCGGCTGCATGAGCGGGCTTGAGGCACGTGGTCTGATGCGCTCCCACCTGGGGCTCGACGGTGAGCATCATGTGGCGGTGCGTGGCGTGGACCTGAGCCTGGCGCCGGGGGAGAACGTGGCGCTGATCGGGCGCTCGGGGTGCGGGAAGACGACCCTGCTGCGGGCCCTGCTGCTGCTCGACTCCCCGGGTCTGCAGGACCGGGGCGAGGTGCTGCTGGACGGTGAGGTCGTGCGCCGGGGCGGTGCCAGGCGTCTGCGGGCCTTCCGTCGGGCGGTGCAGTACGTGCCCCAGGAGGCCGCAGCCACGCTCGATCCCCGCCGTTCGGTGCTGGCGCAGGTGACCACCCCGCTGCGCACCCTGGGTGTGGTGGGCGACCGTGATGAGGCCTCCCATCGGGCCCGCAAGATGCTGGGAAGCCTGGACGTCCCGCGCGATACCTGGGACTCGCGGCCCCACGAGATCTCCGGGGGCCAGGCTCAGCGAGTCTCCATCGCCCGGGCTCTGGCCCTGTCGCCGCGCTACCTGCTGCTCGATGAGCCGGTCTCCGGGCTGGACCCGGCCCTGCGCCGCCAGACCCTCGACCTGCTCGCCTCCATCGAGATCGGCACTGAGACGGCACCGACGCCGGACAGGAGCAACAGAGGCGGTAAGGGTGAACCGGCCGCCCGGCCTGCCCCGGTCCCCGCCGCCGAC
>NZ_JH470366.1:0-1895 GCF_000239715.1 Actinomyces sp. oral taxon 849 str. F0330
CGGCGCCGGCACCACCGTCGCCGCACAGCTCGCCGTCACCGCCGGAGGCAACCCCGGACGCATCCACAACGAAGCCGCCTTCGCCCCCATTCCCGCATCCAGCGGTAAAACCACCCGTCATCGCCTCAACCCAGGCGGCGACAGACGAGCCAACGCCGCCCTGCACCGCATCGCCCTGGTACGCCTACGCCACGACCCCACCACCAAGAACTACGCCAACCGACGCACCCAAGAAGGCAAAACCACCAAAGAAATCATCCGCTGCCTCAAACGAGCCATCGCCCGCGAGGTCTACCGCGCCCTGACCCAACCCCCACCAACCGACACCACCAGCACCCTGGCAGCACACCGCAAACGGCACCACCTGACCCAAACCGACGTAGCCCACGCACTGAACACCTACCCCGCCAGAATCTCCGACATCGAAAACCACCGACGCCCACTACCCCAACTCACGCACCGCTACCACCAATACCTCACCACCCTTGACACACAATAGAAGCATCAGGCCTGGGTCGAGTCCACTGACACCTCGTCCCACACCGCCTCAGGTCCCTGCTCAACGACGAGGACCGGCTGCGTGAGGTCTACCAGCGCCTGCAGGCAAAGGGGCAGGTACTGGTGGTGGTCGATCAGCCTGCCACCATCGGGGCTCTGGCGGTGGCGGTGGCTCAGGACATGGGCATCACCGTGGGCTACCTGCCCGGACTGTCGATGCGCCGCATCGCCGACCTGACACCGGGCAGCGCCAAGACCGACGCCAAGGACGCTGCCGTCATCGCCGGCGCGGCCAGAACGATGCCCCACACTCTGCGTGCCATTAGCACCTCGGACGAGGACGCCGCGGCGCTGAGCATGCTGACTGGCTTCGACCTGGACCTGACCCGAGCCGTCAACCAGACCAAGGGCCGGATCCGGGGCCAGTCGTTCACCCAGACCCCGCCCAACCCTCGAGCGGGTGCTGGGGCCCTGGCCGGGCGCACGACGCCGCCTCTGGAGGCCCGTCGCCGCCTGGCCCACCCCAGCCGACCTGAAGCGCGCGGGCAAGGCAAGGATTGACGCCAGGCTCAAGAAGCACGGGTGCAGACGCCACACAACCTGGGCCGGCCAGATCGTCTCGGCCCTGGAACTTCAGAGTGTCACTGTCGCCGGCACCGACGCAGCCGCAACGGTGCTGCCCCACCTGGCCAGGCAGCTCATCGCCCCACGCGCCCAGCGGACCGATGTCGCCACCCAGGCCGGTGACCCTGGCGGGTGGCCCACCCTCATGTGCCAGGTCCTGACCACGCGTGCCCGGGATCAGGGGTCCCGGCCGCAGCCGTCCTTGCTGGCCGAACCCGGCACCTACCACCAGGGACCACCAACAAGGTAACGGGGAATGGGACGCATCCCACGGCGGTGCCTGGGGCCGAGATATGAGTTTTGTGGGCGAAGCCTGCGGATCGAGCGGGTGAAGGTCTATCCTGTGAGCACGTCGGTCATGTCCACGGTCCGGGATTTCCTCTCCTTTGAGGGGCGACCCGCGGTGGGCGGTGGTGATAGGCCTCGAAGAACCCGGGCTCTGTCTCGAGCTCATCGCTCGTCTCCAGCAGGTTTGGCGGCAGCGGCATGGACTCTTTGAAGTACTTGGAGTTCTGCCCGCCGCTGGCGGCCCACACCGCTGGAGGATCCTCAAGGTGTCGTATGAGTACCTGCGGGCTCTGGTCCTGGGCCCCGGTTTCCTGTGACTAAGTGAGCGCTTGGCTGCGGCCACCAGGCGTCGGCGCGCGCCCTCCTGGCTCCAGCCGGTGACTGTGCGATCTCATCGAGGAACTCCCCTTCTTCGAGCTTCGAGGCCTTCGCGTAAGCCCTGGCGTACCTGCCTGTGATCTCGGTCCTGGCCTGCACCAGGCACC
>NZ_JH470366.1:2472-14511 GCF_000239715.1 Actinomyces sp. oral taxon 849 str. F0330
CGCGGTGGGCGGTGGTGATAGGCCTCGAAGAACCCGGGCTCTGTCTCGAGCTCATCGCTCGTCTCCAGCAGGTTTGGCGGCAGCGGCATGGACTCTTTGAAGTACTTGGAGTTCTGCCCGCCGCTGGCGGCCCACACCGCTGGAGGATCCTCAAGGTGTCGTATGAGTACCTGCGGGCTCTGGTCCTGGGCCCCGGTTTCCTGTGACTAAGTGAGCGCTTGGCTGCGGCCACCAGGCGTCGGCGCGCGCCCTCCTGGCTCCAGCCGGTGACTGTGCGATCTCATCGAGGAACTCCCCTTCTTCGAGCTTCGAGGCCTTCGCGTAAGCCCTGGCGTACCTGCCTGTGATCTCGGTCCTGGCCTGCACCAGGCACCTCCCATGCCCACCACGGTTCACGGACTTCGCGGACAGTTCTCAGCGAGGCACCGAGCCTCCTTCTCGGGCACCCTTCATGAGCTTCGTCGCAAGGTTGACATGGAAGTAATACTATAATACAATCAAACGCAAAGTTAGATATCATTCTAGTGCAGGTGAGGAGTTCTAATAATTTCTAATTGGCATCTAGAGAGATTGCTTTGAGCTCTATTTGAAGCAGCAACATTTACGTAGGAGATGTCTGTGGTATTTTAAAATTTCGATGTTCTTCGAATACCGTAGGTGCGTGGCAAGATTCGCATGAAATATGTTTCAAAAGTTCGCACCTTCTGGATTACATCCAATTCTGTTCAAGTGAAGCGTCGAGGAAAAATGACTTACAGTTGGCATGTGAAGGTTGACCAAGTAGGGTCGTTTGACATAGTCGAATCGGATCCACTGTTTTCTGACGGTGCATCGAAACTAGTTAGATATGGACGAGTCCCTGGCCGACGCTTGGTCTTTATGGATGAGGCTGTGTATAATGTTTGGGCAGAAGTCTTCAAAAAAAATTTGGCTGATCATCAAGTGGATGCGACTATTGTAAAGGTACCAGGAGGTGAAGCAGCCAAGTCAATGGATGTCGCGCTGAAGTTGGTGCGAGAAATGCGAGTATTTGGTCTTGATCGTCGCCATGATCCACTAATTGTGGTAGGCGGTGGTGCCGTGCTTGATGTGAGTGGTTTCTCTGCAAGCATGTATAGACGCGGTGTTCCGTATATCCGAGTGCCTACGACACTTTTAGCTTACGTCGATGCGTCGGTAGGAATTAAAACAGGCGTAAATTATGGGATAGAAAAGAATCTTCTTGGTTCCTTTTACCCACCAACGTCGGTGGTGCTAAGTCGAGCATTTTTCGATACTCTTCCAACGCGCGAATTTAGTAGTGGTCAAGGAGAAATACTGAAACTTGCCGTCGGTTGTGATGGCGAACTATTCGACATGCTCATTGATTACAGTGCTCGTACATTTCAAAACTTCGCTCTAGAGGACAAACTTGGTGGGCGTATTCTTAACCGTGCAGTGACCACGATGGTAGAAGAGCTGCAACCGAATTTATTTGAGCAGAACTTGTATCGTTCTGTGGATATGGGGCACACTTTTTCCCAGCCACTGGAAATGACTGCGGGGTTACGTCATGGTGAAGCGGTCAGTATGGACGTTCAACTTTCAGCTGTTATCTCTGCCGAAAGGGGGCTGTTAAAACACAGAGATCTTAATCAAATCATCACTACAGCGGCTGGGTTGGGCCTTCCAACACGACTTCCCGAAATAGAACCCGAACTGCTGTGGCGCTCGCAGCTCGAGCGAGTTGAACACCGCGGAGGTGCGCAACATACTCCCCTGCCAACAGGAATCGGTCGGTGTACTTTCGTTGATGATTTATGTCAAGAAGAGTTGTATGATGCAATTAATTATCTGAGACAAAATTGACCTAATAGTTAGGAGGTGTACACATCAAATGAGTATGATGATATTTGAAAAGCTCGTCGAATTGTATGAGCAAGAGGGCTTGGATGTCGCTGCAGGTCTCAATCCAACACTGGCCAATGACTTTTTCGCAGCACCCTATACTTGGTTAATACGGGACGGGGTAAGTGTAACTGACGCTCTTGGGATTTCACCAACCGAAATTTATCTGCTGGAAAGCCTAGCAAGAGTAAAAGTTGCACAAAAAGTATTTATTGTCGGTAATGGCTTCGGCTGGAGTTCGATTGCTATGGCACTGGCCAACCCTGATTCGCGCGTTGTTGCAATAGACTCTTGCTATGATGAGAATACTCTTGAGGGAATCGACGTTACTAATAGGATCGCTAGAAAAGCTGGGATCAACGTCACTGCTTTAAAAGCAACTTCACCAAATGATGTCGCAAATGTGATCGGTGAAACTTTGGGAAGCGTGGATCTTGCGTTTATCGACGGATTCCATGGCCAGAAACAAATTCTTAAAGACTATCGAGCATTAGCTCCATTTGTCGACAGACGCAACGGCCTCTTCTTATTTCATGACATTCTCTCCCTCAACTTGTCTCAAAGTTTCCAACAGATAGTTGGTGAATCTGGTTGGCAGGGCAAGATTCTACCTTCTACAACATCAGGAATGGCATTGTTAGTGCCGGAACTTACTCCCAATCTGAGCTCTGTCGCTCGGGCTTGGGGAGGAAAATCATCCGCATGGTCCGTAATTAGAGCGGCAGCAGCAGCGCAAGGTCAGAAGACTGGTGTTGACCAGCGTAAAGAGGTAATATCGTACGTTCGAAACATAGACGAGAGGCCGGAAAAGCAATGAGCATACCAGGCGATATAGTAACTGAAACGCTCTACGGTTCGTCATTTCAATACCGTAGCGGAACTACTGACGAGGTAGTGCTTGATCCTAAATACATACGCACTAGATTTGCTCCAATGGAAGACGCAATCCTCCCAAAAGATGGGGTAGTGCTTGATATCGGAGCCCACATCGGAGCCATTTCCTTGTTGGCTGCACGATATGTCCCTAGTGGGACAGTACACCTAGTTGAGCCCAGTCTGGAAAATTATATCCTTTTGAAACGAAACATCGCCAATGCCCAAGGAGGTGGTACACATTTTGTGTCTCACAAACTGGCGTTGGGCGCCATGAACGGTCGAGCTAGGTTATACCATGCGCCAGGAAGCGTTGGGCACAGTTTTTATGCGCTTAAGGACTGGGTTAACGAGCCATTCGAGCCTCGGCCCATGGAATTCGGCGATGCGATACCTTATGAAGAAGTGGAAGTGCGTACGCTGAAAAGTTTCTTATCTTATATCGGCGAAACGGAAATAGACTTCATGAAGATGAACATCGAAGGAGCTGAGTATGCTGTACTGTTAGAATCATCAGAAGATACACTGCGGGCTATCAAGTGCATGACCGTCGAACTACATCCCGAGGGTGAGGGGAAAGCACAGGAACTCATTGGGCGCTTGCACGACATAGGATTTACTACTTCATTCACGTCGACTAATACTCCATATGTAGAAGGATGGGTGACAGCAAAATTATGACCAACAACGGCATGACTTGGGGAATTCTATTAGCTACGGCACGGCCAGCTAACTTGACTGAAGCTGAGGTGTTTGACCACGTTTTGAGTTATGCGTTGGCGGCCGAGAGGTATGAGTATGATACTGCCTGGTTAATGGAGCATCATTTTACGGATTACGCCATTGCGCCCGACACGCTCACCATGGCAGGTTTTCTGTTGGGAGCAACTTCGCGTCTCCGGATCGGGACGGCCGTAACAGTTGCGCCTTTCATTCATCCTGTTCGGCTGGCGGAGAGTGTTGCATTGTTGGACCATTTAGGAAAGGGACGTTTCAATCTTGGTCTCGGGCGCGGGATTTGCAAGGAGGACTTCTCGGTTTTCGGTGTCGATCCTAACGATAGTCATAATTTGATGTACGAGGCAGCAGACATCATGCTTCGGGCATGGAAGGAAGATTCAATAAAGAACGAGGGGCTGTTCTCTTTCCCTGAAACACGGGTGTTACCAAAGCCTCGATCGTCAGAACTGACCGTCTATGCTGCGGCTGAGTCAGCAAGTTCTGTAGAATGGGCGGCCAACAACGGGTTCCCGTTACTGATGCAATTGATAACCGATTATCAAGAGCTGGCTGCAAGACTGGAGCTCTACAATAGCTGCGCCGAAGCAGCTGGATACGATCCGAATTCTATAGATCATACCATCGTCTGCCTCGGACATATTTCCGAAAGCAGAGAGCGGGCGAAGGCTGAAATATTTGGTTTTCTGGAATGGTGGAACGATGAGTCCTCTCGTATTGGTTTTGATGATAACGATCTTAAAAGACTGCCCGGCTATAGATATCATCTGAATAGAATTGAGCAATGGGTTCTAGAAGGAAAAGATACAGCCAGCTTTATTGACGAGTGGCTTGACTTAAATCCTGTCGGTTCACCTGAAGACTGTATTCGCCAGTTGAACAAAATAGTTACAGTTACAGGAGTTCGTCATGTCGCTTTAGGTCTGGAAGCGGCAGGTAATCCTAACGTCACTGAGCGTAACATTCGTAGATTTGCTCAGGAGGTGTTTCCGAACGTCCGGCAGTTGACGGAGGAGCGTGACGGAAGTGAAAAGACGTCCTGACGAGTTGGCGATACTTGGCGGTGATGCTTCTTTTTTGACTCCATTGTTGGTAGGCAGGCCTGCGCCTTTCGACCGAAGCAGGTTCTTTGAACGGCTTAATTGGGCGATGGATAACGAATGGCTGACTAACGGAGGACCTCTGAGTACTGAATTAGAAACTCGGATTGCAGACTTAGTAGGCGCTCGTTACTGCATAGCAACAGCTAACGGAACTCTTGCGCTACAAGTTCTCTCTCGTGCTGTTGGGATAACGGGAGAAGTGATCGTTCCTTCGTTCACGTTTGTTGCTAGTGCCCATGCTTTTCAATGGTTAGGGGTGAATCCCGTTTTTTGCGATGTGTGTCCTGGTACCGGATGCATCGACGTTGCTGCCGCCGCCGCTGCGATAACTGATCAGACATCTGCAATCATCGGTGTTCATTTATGGGGACAGTTATGTAATGTTGATGAACTGGCCTCTTTGGCTTACGAGCATGGTCTACACCTACTATTTGATGGTGCACACGCACTGGGCTGCACGACGGCTGATGGTTTGCCTGTGGGAACGCCCTGGGGAAAAGCAACGATTCTTTCATTCCACGCTACGAAGGTCGTTCACGGATTTGAAGGGGGGGCCGTAGTTACAAACGATTCGGAGTTGGCTACGAGGCTGCGCGGTTTACGTAATTTTGGAAATGGTATCATTGGCGGGCATATGTACGGTGGTACCAACGCAAAAATGAGTGAAGCGTCTGCGGCAGCTTGCCTTACTTCCTTGGAGTCGTTCGAAGAAACTGTGATTAAGAATCAGCATAATCATCAGCAGTATTTGAATGAGCTACGTGATCTTCCGGGAGTCAGAATTCTTGACTACGCCGCAGATACAAATAACAATTACAACTATGTGATTATGTTCGTCGATGAGGCAACCGCAGGTATAAGTCGTGACCTTCTGGTAAAAGTTCTGCTAGCAGAAGGAGTATTTACTAAGACTTATTTTGATCCGGCATGCCATCAAATGGAGCCATATTCACGACGACCTTGGAATCTTCCAGTCACTGAAAGGTTAGGTTCCCAGGTGGTTGCTTTGCCGACAGGAGGAAAAGTTAACTCGGAAGATATTCGGAGGGTTTGCAGTATCATTCGTCTTGCCGTGTTAAACGGCCACAAACTTACTCATGTGTAGTCATGAACGCAGTTCCGGCGCAAAGCAGAAAGCGAGTGTGAATTCATTGTGAGAACAGGAGAATCAAACTCTTATTTGACGGTGCGGCGCAGTGATCCTATAACGGCATCGGATGTATATCGAACTCTATTGGAGACCGGCAGGAAGGAAGATGCCGGAAAACTAGAAAGTCATAGTGAGCACTTAGTTAAGTTGTTGAATATCTATGGCAAGAAGCCGTTCACTCGATTGAGCGATGCACGTTCGCAGTTGGGTTTAGAACGTGGCGAATTTACATCAGTGCTTGAGATGGCTGCGTCGACACCAGTTCTTCGGCTGGCGGTAACCGATGATGTTGCGGGACGCTATTGGACCGACACTATTCTTCCGCTAGAGGCAAAGGGAGTGTTTGATGCTGTTTTGGAGAATAAGCCAACATATCCTTCAGTAGTAGGACTTTATCCTGGTCCGACATGTATGTTTAGGTGTCATTTTTGTATAAGAGTCACTGGCGCAAAATACGGCTCGGATAATTTAATGCCGGGAACTGGTAGTTTGATAGACATTATTGACGAAGCTCCGGTAGACGACCCTAATCGTTTCTATATTTCCGGAGGATTGGAACCCTTAACGAATCCCAATATTGGAAAACTTGCTACGCATGCTTCATTAAAGGGATTCAATATCATGCTTTATACTAATTTATTTGCTTTGACTGAGCAAACGTTAAAGCGCCAGCCTGGGATCTGGAATCTTGGTGCGATACGAACTTCGTTGTACGGCCTTAGCGATGAAGAATATCAACAGACTGTGGGGAAATCTCGCGCGTTTAGCAGAGTGCAGAATAATCTTGTCCAGATTCTGCGTATGCGTGACAAGGAGGAAAGTAATCTACGATTGGGGATTAGTTATCTGATCCTACCGGGTAGGGTTCGTCGACTCGATTCGTTATTATCTTTCTTGCGTGATATCCGTGATGCCTCGGGTGGAACTGGAATAGATTTTGTTAGTTTACGCCAAGATTATAGCAACCGTCCTGACGGCAAACTTAGGCATTCGGAGCGGCACGAGTTGATTGAGAGGCTGGGTGCTTTTGATGAAGTGGTTTCCGCTGAGTTTCCTTCGTTATATGTAGATTATGGCTACGCGCTTAGCAGTATGCTACTCGGACAAGATGCGCAATTGCCTCATATCGCAGTTAGTGAAATGCGACCAACGGCGCATCCTCAGGTTTCGGTGCAGGTTGATTTGTTAGGTGATGTGTATCTGTATAGGGAGGCGGGGTTTCCTGGATTGGAAGGGGCAAAACGATACGTATGTGGCCGAGTTGGGAAGGATACCGGATTGGGGAAGGTGGTAGAAACTTTCGTTCGAGAGCGTCATGAAATTCAGCCCAGGGACGGTGATCAGTACTTTCTTGACGGATTCGATCAAGTCGTAACTGCAAGACTCAACCAATTGTCTGATGACTTAGCTGATGGCTGGGGTGAGTACCGTGGTTTTCTGCGGTAACTTGGACTTCTGTGTGATCACGCGTGAAGAATGCTCACCAGGCAAAAAATAGTGATTGTCGATGACGATATAGGCCGTTGTTTTTATCGCCTATGACGGTACAATTGATTTAGTTAGGGCTCTCATGGAGAATGTTTCTGGAAATATCCACCGGGTACCTGCCGTGTTGGCTGGAGCTCGTGTCTGCGGTCAACAGGAGGACGTTGCTGAGTTCGTTAGTCGGACAGGCGCTCGGTTTTCAATTCCTTGTCTGCGAGCGAAGGACCTACATAGTATTTTAGAGCAGGATAGGGCGGCTATTGCCAATTTACCTCTGCAGGAGATTCTGGCGTTTTTAAACCGCGTGGGTAAGCAGTGGCGTAGCACAGAATATCCGCGACGTCGCCTTTATGTACGGCAGATGTGTACGGTTCTAGGTTATTCAAAAGAAGCTGCCGAAGCTGAGGCTGATAGAATTGCTATTCTTTTGAATTCGCACGTGCGTATGCACGATATGATCGAGGCTGAGCTGGGTAGCCGCTTTATAATGGATGACTGGGTTGTGCGGGAAGATTGCATGGTTCGGGCATTGCCGAGAGGATTGATTGTTCATATTTTGCCTGGTAACGTTCCGTTATCGGGCGCCATTTCGATGGTGCGTAGCATAATCACTAAAAATTTGTCTGTTCTTAAGGTTTCATCCAGCGATCCATTCACGGCGGTTGCGATGGCGCTTAGTTTTGCTGACGTGGATCAGGAGCATCCAGTAACACGTGCGATGAATGTTACTTACTGGAATCATGACCAACAGGTAGGACGGGATGTTGTGCACGCTGCCGATGCAGTTGTAGTTTGGGGTGGTGGGGAGGCTCTTCGCTTTGCTCGTGCTAATGCACATGAGGAAGCTTCGGTGACTTGTTTTGGTCCTAAACATAGCCTGGCATTAGTTGATACTAGTGCTGGAGTCGGTGACGCAGCTCGAGGCCTTGCGCACGATGTCACTATCTACGACCAACAGGCTTGTTTTTCTATGCGAAGAGTGTTTGTTCGTGGACCACTAGATCCGTTTCTTGAGCAGCTTCGTTTTGAATTGGACAGACATTCCCGGCTTTTTCCTTCTGGACAATTAACTGCTGATCGGGCTGCGCAGATCCAATTGGGCCTTCGGCTGGACGAGTTCCTTGGTTCTGAGGTTGAGATTGGCGCTAATCGAGAGTGGGCTTTAGCAGTTGGGCCACCGTCAGCGATGCCGGTGGAACATCCGCTTGGGCGAGTTCTATATGTTCATCAGGTGGAGTCATTTTCGGAGATGTACTCATTTATCGACTCGTCAGTACAGACCATTGCTTGCTCGCCATGGTCTGTGGTCGAAGAGCAACGCGACGAGTTGGCAAGACGGGGCGTGTCACGATTGGTTGAACTAGGATTGGCACATCTATTCCGGATTGGAGGCACTCACGATGGCGTTAACCCCCTGCAAGGCATGGTGCGCATGATTAGTGCCGAAGCATCTGCAGATGTTTTTGGCAAGGGTATGGTGCTTCGATTAGATGAATCTAAAATGCTAGAGGCGGGCACTTTGAAGGAGTTTGTTTTATGAAAATTCAAATGAACCCTGTTGGTAGTTCAGGAGATATGCAGTTAGATCAAGTTCTGTCTGCGGATGCTTGGTCGTTAGATGACGATGCCAGCCTGCGTATGGAGTTTATACGACGATCGTTGGTACACCACATTGAGAAGTGCTTGCCATATCGTGAGTTCGCTGAACGTTGTGGTTTTAGGCCTCGCGATTTAAGGGCGCCTGAGGATATGATTAATGTACCGCAGTTTCCCGCAATGGCGTTTAAGACTGTCCGCACGCTCATGAGTTGTAGTCCAGAAGCAGTTGCTAAAAGGTGTACGAGTAGCGGTACTATGGGCCGTATTAGTGAGGTTATGCGTGATCAGCTTACGATCGATCGAATGCTGAGTTCGATACGTTGGGGAACCGAACTGCTTGGACATTGGAATGACGATGATGTGGCTGTTCTAAACTTGGGGCCTAACCAAGAGGAGGCTGGTGATTTGTGGTTTGCATACGTCTCAACTCTGTTGGAGACGTTTTATTCAACATCCCATATGGTAAGGAATGGGCGATTTAATGTCCATCAGGTGGGGGATGTTTTGAATGATTTGGAGGAACGTTACCCGGTAGTTCTTTTACTTGGGCCACCTCCACTGGTACTTTCGGTGTTACGTTCACTTGACGGAGAGCGGTCAGAGCCCAGGGATTCTACGTTTGTCATTACTGCTGGTGGATGGAAACGTAGTACTGGTGAGATGGTGGATCGTTCTGATTTCGACAGTTTAGCGTGTAGTGCTTTGAATCTTGCACACAATCGTCAGGTTCGTGATGTATTTAACCAGGTCGAACTTAACACGGTGTTGGTCGAATGCGCGCACCATTATAAACATGTCCCACCGTGGTTGGAGGTGATTGTTCGTGACCCTTATACGCTCGATCCTGTCACTGGAGATAAGGAAGGTTTGCTGTCGTATCTCGATCCTACTGCGTACAGTTATCCATGCTTTTTTATTGGAGAGGATTTTGGGCGATTGGATACGGTAGAATGCGATTGCGGACGTGTAGGTCGGCGGCTTTTCGTTACAAGGAGGGTTAAACGTGACGAAGATTGGGGGTGCGCTCGTAAGATGGATCGAGATTACGGGGGTTGATTATAGGAGCGTCGGTGAATGCGATAGTTTGGTTGGAGGAGATTTTTCCCGTCGGAGAAAAGATGTACGTCGAAGCTGTTTCTAATATTTACTGGTGCGATATTGGAGAATCTGGATTTAAGATTAAAGCTAAGGGTAATGCGTCTGGTGATGTTGTAAATTGGGTTGAAGTGGTATGCTATGGTGTTCATGCGTTTCGTCGTTGGTGTCGCGAAAGTACGACACTGCGTAGTAAGCGGTTTGAGGAGGGCGCTAGTTGGATCGATCATTTTTTGATGAAAAGCTCGACGCCATCCTGTAGCTTGAACTTATTCTATGCATGTAGAATCTGAATCTGAATGTTAATTGCATTTTAAGAAAGGAGTTATTTCTATGCCTGACATTGATCATCGTGTTATGGTGCCACCATTTCTGAGGGTAGCGGAGCAGCGTACTGCGGTTTCGGGGGCTGTTGTTTATCAGTGGGATTTTCGTATCGCTCAGCCTAATGTGTCGGTTTTGTCGTTACCTGTCATTCATTCTCTCGAACATTTTCTTGGATCATGGTTGCGGCTACGCAATGAATTTGTGGTCACGGTAGCGCCTATGGGTTGTCAGACAGGTTTTTATATCACTGCTATTGACATTGGTTGTTTCGATGAGATGGCGGAACTGGTTGCGGGCGTGTTAGTCGATGTTATTAAAGCTTCCGCGGTTCCGCTTGCAGATCCGACTGCTTGTGGTCAAGCGGATTGCCATTCCCTCGTGGGCGCTCAACGGGTAGCGGAATGGTTATTGGCACGGCGCGCTGAATGGAAATTGACCACCTTAGAGGTCGAATCATTTGGTTGTCCTTGATCTGGAGCGCGTGGTGTTTCTTGAACCGGGGAGTTGAGTGGAGCTGGCACAGGGGAGGCGGCGAAGTTGGTGGGTAAGGGCGGTTGAGCGTTGACAGGGGGTGCCCCTATGTGGTGTGTCAAGCGGCGGTGGGTAGTTTCGTGGCTTGTAGAAGGTGCCGTTTCGGATCATGGCGTGCAGGGTCAGGCTGCGGCAGCCGGCCAGCACCTCTGTCACGGCCAGGGACAGGACCGTGGGCAAGTCGTAGCGCACACCCCGCCGGTCCCTGGGATCGGCCACGTTCCTTAAGAATCTGGACCAGGGGCTGGCGCGACAGGGCGGTCGTGGTGGAAGATGACATCGGCGGCGTGGCCTCGCTGGTGACGGGATTGAGGGCTCTTCGTGTTTGAGGGTGTGGTAGGTGGGGCTTATCGGCTGGTTTAGGTGGTTGTTGTCAGGTGGTCTTTGAGGCGTCCGGTGTGGATGAGGCTGCGGATGGTGTAGTGGGTGAGGTTGCGCAAGTCCCAGGGCGATGCCGCGTAGGTGCTCCAGGCGTCCGTTGATGGCCTGGCGTGGGGGCGTTGGAGGTGCGGGGGTGGTCGAAGTAGGCCAGGACGTCCTGGCTGCGGCTGATCAGGGTCCTGGCCAGTGTCTGGATCTCCTCGAGCCCGTCTGGGATGGTCTGTTTCAGGGAGTCGATGAGCTGTTGCATCAGGCCTGACTCGTGACACTTTGGTGGGGTCTGGGTTTTGAGGTGGGTTTTTCGTTGGTATTCCGTGGTGTTGGGGGTGTGCTGGCACACTAAGGGGCCGGTAGGGTGGGGGTGGTGAGCCCGTTTCTGCGTAAGGTCAAGACAGCCTCTGGGGCGACGGCGGTGCAGATCGCGGTCAAGGAAGGAGCCTGTTCAATGGTTTGTGTAAGCCCTTGTGGAAGGACTGACACTGATGACTGCTACTGATGATGACAACAGGGCTTCTGCTGGTGGTCGGGATGTGGTCGGCCAGCTGCGCTCGGCTGGGGCTCTGGATGGCTTGTTTGAGCAGAGCTGGTGCCGGGCAGGTGAGCATGACCGGGACTGATGGTCTGCTGCCGGCACTGCACCAAGGGAGGCCTTGGAGAGGGGCCTGGCCGCTTGGCTTGAGCGAGCACCTGGGTTACGACAGGGGCGAGCCAACCTCCCAGGCTCGTGGTAACGCCAGAAACGGAACCACGTCCAAGACGGTGGACTCGTCAGGATGGGGCCCTTCGAGATCGGGGTGCCCCGGGACCGGGCCGGGACCTTCACCCCGCGCCCGGGTAGCGCCAAGGGCCAGCGCCGTCTGGACGGCCTCG
>NZ_JH470367.1:0-12488 GCF_000239715.1 Actinomyces sp. oral taxon 849 str. F0330
CCGTCGACGCCGGGGGTCTCCACCTGGGTCTGGCCCGCAGGCAGAGCATCGCTCTCCTTCTGAACCGTGCCGTGGAGCTGGGGCTCGTCGACGGTCGTGGTGGAGATCTCCGCACTGGCGATCTTGCCGGCACCCGCATCCTCGGTGGCCTTGGCCTGCCCGTCGGACTCGGCGCCGAGCAGTCCGAAGGAGCCTCCTGAAGAGGAGTGCCCCTCGTCATCCCCCACGGAGATGGCCGCATAGGCGGCACCGGAGACGGCAAGGGAGAAGGCGGCTGCTGCGCCTCCCGCCTTGAAGAGCATGGGGGTCAGAGCGGTCTTGGCGGGCCCTTCAGCGCGCCGACGGCCGCGAACACCGGAGGCGGTCCGCTTCTTGGCAGCCATGGAGCCGAGGCCGGCGAGTGTAGTACTCAGGGAGCTGGTCTGGGAGTGACGACCCACGATAGAACTTCCTTCGTTTGACGACTGTGTGTCACCGTAGCCGATGACTCGGGGGCGTGCCAATGCACCTGCTCACACCCCGGCGGCTTGTGACCGAACCGTGCGGAGAAGCCCTGATTCCCCACTGTCCCCCACCTGACACACCCCTGAAAGAATAATGACAGTCCGGATGTCGTTCGTCCGGACAAATTCGGTCTCATGACGCCTCCGCCCGTCTCTTTGTCAGGCTCTCGCGCTCACGGCTCGCACCCTGCAAGACGTCAGGGGCCGACGGTCGGCCCCGCCCCAGCCCTCGCCTCGGAACAGCCGAAGGCGATCACTGGGCCGGGTCCGTGCGCGGCCTACCAGGTCCCGTAGACTGCGTCGGTGGTGGCCTGCAGGCGGAGGCAGAGCCGCTCCTCGCCCAGTCCCCGCTGCTCGGCCAGGAAACGGACCGTATCCCCCATGAGGTAGGAGGCGTTGGGCCGCCCGCGCCAGCGTTTGGGAGGGAGGTAGGGCGCGTCGGTCTCCACCAGAAGGAGCTCGTCGGGCAGGACGGCGACCGCCTCGCGCAGGGGCCCATTGGCCGGATAGGTGAGCGGACCGGCGATCGAGGCGTACCAACCGTGCTCGACGCAGACGGCGGCCAGCTCCGCCCCGCCCGAGAAGCAGTGGAAGACGGTGCGCTCGGGGGCGCCGTCGGCCTGCAGTACCTCCACGCAGGCGGCGTGCGCGTCGCGGTCGTGGATCTGCAGGGGCAGGTCGAGATCCTTGGCCAGGGCGATGTGGGCCCGGAAGGCCTCGCGCTGGGTGGCCGCTCCCTTTTCACCGGTGCGGAAGAAATCGAGCCCGCTTTCCCCAACGGCGACGACGACGTCGGCGTTCGCCTTGAGCGTCCCCTCCAGGCGGGCCATGACCGAGTCCAGGGGTTCGGTGTGATGCGCCTGCGCACGGGGCTCGAGCCCGTCGGGTCCGGTCTCCCTCACCCCGGTGTGAAGGACGGCCTCGTTGGGGTGCACCGCCAGAGCCACGCGCACACCGGGCAGTTCTCGGGCCAGGGCCAGGCTGTCCGCCCAGGTGGTGACCTCGCAGGCGGAGGTCACCACGCGGGTGACGCCGGCGGCGGCGGCGCGGCCCACCAGCTCCGCCGCGGTCAGCGGCGCCTCGGAACCGGGCCCGCCGGTGTCCGCGGGAACTGGCAGATGCGTGTGATTGTCGGTTACCGGGGCCGCCAACGGCTCGACGGCGTCGGCCGGCGGCCAGGAGCGGTCGCGCTTCTTGGGAGTCATGCGTGCTCCTCAGAGGATGAGTGTGCTGGGCCTCTGGCGCGCCAGCCGGTCCGCACGGGACAGCGCAGTGGGCACCGCGCTCAGGCGCCGGTAACGTCGTCGGGCGCGGAACCGGTGTAACGGGCCAACTCGGCCTCGACGATCGACTCGTCCAGCTTGGTGAACACCGGGGCCGGCTTGGCCACGGGCGTGCCGACCTCGATCGGGTGGCGCTCCCAGGTGGGGGCGTCCTCGTAGTTGCCGGTGATGATCGGGTAGCCGGTGCGGCCGTCGAAGGCCTCGGGCAGGCGCTCGGGGTCGAGCTCGTCGACTTCCTCAATGTGGGGCATCGGGGCGATCCGGCCGCGTCCACCCAGGACCCGGTCGACGTCGTTGGCGGCGTGCGGCAGGAAGGGCGAGAGCATGAGGTTGAGGTCGGTGACTACCTGGGCCAGCGTGTGCAGGACCGTGGCCAGGCGGGCCTGGGTGGCGGGGTCCTCGCCCTTGAGCTTGAAGGGCTGGGTGTCGGCCACGTACTTGTTGGCCTCGCCGACCAGTCGCATGGCCTCGCCCAGGGCCGCCTTCTGCCGGTGCTGGGCGATGAGGCCGCCCACGGAGGAGAAGCCGGCCTCGACGGCGTCGAGCAGTGCCCGGTCGATGTCCTGGAGCTCAACGGGCTCGGGGATCCGCCCGAAGCGCTTGTGGATCATGGAGGCGGTGCGGTTGACGAGGTTGCCCCAGCCGGCCACGAGCTCGCCGTTGGTGCGCCGCACGAACTCCGCCCAGGTGAAGTCCGCGTCCGCGGTCTCGGGGCCGGCCGCGCAGATGAAGTAGCGCAGGGCGTCGGCCTGGTAGCGCGCGAGGAAGTCACGCACGTAGATGACGATGCCGTGGGAGGAGGAGAACTTCTTGCCCTCCATGGTGAGGAACTCGCTGGAGACGACCTCGGTGGGCAGGTTGAGCACGCCCAGGCGGCCGGGCTCGCCGCCGCTGTCGCCCTGACCGTTGTAGCCCAGGAGCTCGGCGGGCCAGATCTGGGAGTGGAAGACGATGTTGTCCTTGCCCATGAAGTAGTAGGACAGGGCCTGTGGGTCGTTCCACCAGGCGCGCCAGGCCTCGGGGTCGCCGCTGCGGCGCGCCCATTCCACGGAGGCCGACAGGTAGCCGATGACGGCGTCGAACCAGACGTAGAGGCGCTTGGTGGGCTGGTCCTCCCAGCCGGGCACCGGGATGCCCCAGTCGATGTCGCGGGTCATGGCGCGCGGGCGGATGTCGCCCAGCAAGTTCTGGGAGAACTTGATGACGTTGGGCCGCCAGGTCCCGGAGGCCTCGCGCTCGTCCAGCCAGGCGCCCAGGGCCTCGGCCAGCGCGGGCAGATCCAAGAACCAGTGGGTGGTCTGCACGAACTCGGGGGTCTCCCCGTTGATCCGCGAGCGCGGGCCGATGAGGTCGGTGGGGTCGAGCTGGTTGCCGCAGGTGTCGCACTGGTCCCCGCGGGCGCCCTCGGCGCCGCAGATCGGGCAGGTGCCCTCGATGTAGCGATCCGGCAGAGTGCGCCCGGTGGAGGGGGAGATCGCCGAGCGGGTCATCTGCTGGACCATGTAGCCGTTGTCCCGCACGGTGGTGAACATGTCCTGGACCACGCGGTAGTGGTTGCCGGCGGTGGTGCGGGTGAACAGGTCGTAGGACAGGCCCAGGGCCACGAGGTCCTCGACGATGAGACGGTTGTTGCGGTCGGCGAGCTCGCGGGCGCTGACGCCCTCCTCGTCGGCGGCGACGAGGATCGGGGTGCCGTGCTCATCGGTGCCCGAGACCATGAGGACGTCGTGACCGGCCATGCGCATGTAGCGCGAGAAGACGTCTGAGGGAACACCGAAGCCGGCGACGTGGCCGATGTGACGCGGGCCGTTGGCGTACGGCCAGGCGACTGCGGACAGGATGTGGGTCATGGGGGTCAGCCTATCCGGTTCCCGGCCGCTTCAGTCCCCACCGGCCGTGGCTCGCCGCTCGGCGCACGAGCCGGTACGCGCCAGTGCGCCCCGGTCCGTACCGTTCCCACACTGCCGCCAGCATTCAGAGGGCCCGGCCGGGCAAGGCCGCGCGCAACACGGCAGCCGCGTCCTTCTTGCCCGAGCCCCTCTCCTCGGCCCGAGACCGGTCCGCCCGTGCGGCATCGGATACGACCTGCGCGGGCGGACCGGTACCCGGTAGTCTGTCCCGAGTCATGCGGCGCCCGCTCAGCGCTCGTCTTGGATCGTCCTGGTTAGCATCGGCATGTCCTCGCATCGCGTTCGAGCCGCGTACGCCCTCATGACGTGTTCCCACACGCCTCCACATGGACACGTATGGACCAGGAAGGCCAGTTATGTCCCAGTACCCCGGCTCCGCGTACTCCGCGAGCTCAGCAGGATGGTCGGCGAACGGCTACGACCCGGCCCCGCCCGGCGGTCAGCCCTCGCAGTACCCGTCGGCCGCGCCGTTCCAGGCCCCTCAGACCAGCTACTCGGGGGCGGCGGGTCAGCCGGCGGCATCGAAGAACCTGACGGCTCCGACGATTTTGGCCGTGGCCGGGCTCGTCGTCCTTCTCATCGCCATCATCGGCGGGATCGGCTCGGCGGTGACTCGTGGCCAGTTCGATGCCACTATCGCCGATCTGCCGGACGAGCAGGCCGCCACGGTGGGGCTGGACAAGGGCAGCACCTACGGGCTCTTCTACAGCGATGGCGACGATGCACCGGACTGCTCGGTCACCTCACCCGGCGGCGACGACGTCGCCACCAAGTCCAGCTCGTCGTCCACGAAGGTCAAGGGCGGCACGCTCTTCACGACCTTCTCCTCCAGCGAGTCGGGCTCTTACACCGTTGACTGCAACAACGCCTCGGGAGTCTCCGTGGGCGAGATCGTCGCCCCCTCGTCGGCGAAGGCGACCTTGCTGTCGCTGTTCGGAGTCGTCGGCTCGATCATCTTCGCCGTTCTGGGACTCGGGATGGGCGCCGGCGGCATGGCCTGGCGCTCCAAGCTGGCTGCGGCTGGAGCAACACCCGCTCCGGCCGCGGCAGGCGGATCCTTCGACGCGGCGACCGGGACGGCGGCCGGTTCCCCTGCCGTCTATACGCAGGGCGCATGGCAGTCCGGCCAGCAAGCCCCCTACGAGCAATACGCCCAGCAGTCTCAATTCCAGCAGCCCGACCCCGCAGCGCAGCAGGCCCCCTACGCGCCCTCGGCCGCCGGGGCGGAAGCGCCCCAGTACTCGCCGATGGCTCCTACCACTCAGCTCGGTTGGGCGGGCCAGCAACCGGCTCAGCAGCAGGCCCAGCCGGAACAACCGTCGGTATTCACCCAGCCTGTGCAGCCGGGCCAACCCGGTCAGCCAGGCCAGTACCAGCCGGGCCAGCCGAACCAGTACCAGCCGGGCCAACCCGGTCAACCGGGCCAGTACAACCAGCCCGGTGGCTGGCCGGCGCAGTAGCGCAGCTTGACGTCGCTCGGGCGCCCTTGCCGACTCCTGCTCGGCAAGGGCGCCCGTCGCTCAAGCGGCGCGGTCTTGACGACCTCAGCGCGAGGGCGTCAGCTCGATGCCGGCAGCACGCATCTGGACTCGGGCGGCGCGCCCCAGCTCGGGGCTGACCGGCTCGGTCAAGTCTGTCAGGACCCGGACCCGGTAGCCCTGCCGGGCCGCGTCCAGAGCGGTCTCCTTGACGCAGTGGGACTCGGCCAGGCCGACGATGTCGACGGTCTCGATGCCAGCGGCACTCAGGGCGTCTGCCAGAGCGCGCCCCTCGTCGTCGATCCCCTCGAACCCGGAATAGGCGGCGGCGTACTGCCCCTTCTTGACGGCGACGTCCGCGACCAGACCGTCCAGGGCGGGGTGCAGCCGGGCCTCAGCGGTGTCGGCCACCCCGTGGACGGGCCAGGTGTCGATGAAGTCGGGCTCGGATGAGAAGTGCGCACCGGGGTCGATGTGCCAGTCCTGGGTGGTGATCACCAGGTCGTAGTCCTCCCGGCTGGAGGACACGTAGGCGGCGATCCGTTCGGCGACGGCATTGCCGCCGGCGACCGGCAGGGCGCCGCCCTCGCAGAAGGTGGGTTGGACGTCGACGACGATGAGGGCCCGGCGGGTGCCGGTAGCCGGGCTGGTGTGCTGCTCGCTCATAGCTCGACCATAGCGCGATGGCGGGCCAATCGGTTCTCCGGGAGCGAGGATGTCCGCGCCGGGCGAGGTGTACCGAGGCGTGTCGAGGCGAATCGGTGCGAATCAGTGCGGGGCGGAGCCGTCCCTGCTCAGGCGTTGGTCTCACGCAGCTCGAGGGCGGCGCGGTAGACCTCGTTGGGGCGAAGGCCGACCTCGCCGGCCACCCGGGCCGCCGCGGCTTTGAGACGCATGCCGGTCTCTGCCAGCTCCATCGCCCGGCGCGCGGCCTCCTGCAGACCGGCGGGGGCGGGCTCGGCACCGGCGACGACGAGGACCACCTCTCCCAGGACGCCGTCGGCCGTAGCCCGGACGAGCTCGGACAGCGGTGCCCGCAGCACCTGCTCGTGGGTTTTGGTCAGCTCCCGGCACAGCGCCGCCGGACGCTCGCCGCCGAGGGTCTCGGCCATGGCGACCAGGGCGTCGTGGACGCGCCGGGGCGATTCCAGGAAGATCATGGTGCGCTCCTGGGTGGCCAGGGCTTCCAGGGCGCGGTGCCGTTCCCCCGACCTGCGGGGTAGGAAGCCCTCGAAGCAGAACCGGTCCGAGGCCAGCCCGGACAGGGCCAGGGCCGCCAGGACCGCAGAGGGGCCCGGGGCGACGGTGACGGGCACCTGGGCCTGTACGGCGGCCCGGACGAGTCGGTAGCCGGGATCGGAGACCGACGGCATACCGGCGTCTGAGACGACTAGGACGCGCCGACCGCCGCGAGCGGCCTCGAGCAGCTCGGGAGCGCGCTCGCGCTCGTTGTGCTCGTGGAAGGCGATGATGCGTCCGCGGGGCTCGACGTCGAGGCGTCGCGCCAGGGCGCGCAGCCGGCGCGTGTCCTCGGCGGCGATGAGATCGGCCTGCTCCAGGCCCCGCTGCAGTCGCCGGGAGGCGTCGGACGCATTGCCGATTGGGGTGGCAGCCAGAGTGATGGTTCCGCCACGCAGGTCAGGGCTGTGGGCGGTGGGCACGGCATCGGCACTGCCAGCGGCATCGGCGGCACTGGCCTGGCCACCCTCGTCGATCCTGTCATCGTGGCGGTCCCCGACGGCAAGGTCCTCTGCGGGCGGGATGCTCTCAGTCATAGGACACAGTATGTCTCCGCCGTCTCGATCACGCGGCCGCATACACTCGGAGGGTGACAACTCCGAGCGCGCTGTCTCCTGAACAATCCCACGAGCAGTCCCGCGACGGTTCCCCCGGCCCGTACGCGGAACAGGAACCAGCACAGGAACCGGCCCCGACGCGGGCTGAGACACCGGATACCGCACCGGCCGAGGCCTCCGCCGGTGCCGACAGCGCCGCCGAATCCGCCACCGGGCAGACCGACGACGGGGAACGCACTGAGAACGAGCTGCGCACCGCACTCGGGCTTGGCCCGCTGGACTGGGGCATGCCTCGCGCCATGAGGATCCATGGTTGGATCGTCACCAGCATCGTCGGTGTCATCGCCGCACTGTTGCGCCTCATCGGGCTGAGCCACCCCAAGACGCTCATGTTCGACGAGATCTACTACGTCAAGGACGCCTACGCCTTGTGGCACCTGGGCTACGAGGCGAACTGGGCGAAGGACTCCGACGCGGCCTTCGCCTCCGGAGACTTCTCCGGGATGTCCACCCAGGCCGCCTACGTCGTCCACCCGCAGCTGGGCAAGTGGCTCATCGGCGCCGGCATGGAGGTCTTCGGGCCGCAGTCGTCCTTCAGCTGGCGCGTCATGCCGGCCATTGCCGGGATCGCGACGGTTCTGCTGCTGACGCGCCTGACGATGCGCCTGACTCGTTCGCCACTGCTGGCCGGCCTGGCCGGCCTGCTTCTGGCGGTCGACGGCGTGGCCCTGACCGAGTCACGCATCGGGCTGCTGGACGTATTCATCGGCTTCTTCGCCACCCTATCCCTGTACTGCCTGGTGCGAGACCGCGAGTGGTCGCGCGCCAGACTGGCTCGCCTGCTGGCGGGGACCAGGCCCGGGGCGAGGGCGCCGCGCGCCACACTCCGCCCCTGGCTGTTGGCCACCGGTATCGTTCTGGGTCTGACCTGCTCCATCAAGTGGTCGGGGATCTACCTGCTGGCAGTCGTGGGTCTCGCCGTCGTCATATGGGACACGCTCGCGCTGCGACGGGTAGGGGCCCGGGCCTGGTTCCTGGAGGGGACGGTCGCCCAGGGCGTGAGCGACTTCCTGCAAACGGTTCCGGTGGCCGTGGTCGTCTACGTCGGGTGCTGGTGGTCCTGGTTCACCCATCCCAGCGCCTACAAGCACGGATGGACGCTGGAGCAGATCAGGGATCACCAGCCGGTACCCTTCCCCTCATTGCCCAACAGCATCAACGATTTCATCGCCTACCACCAGCAGATGTACGAGTTCCACGTCGGCCTGGCCTCACCGCACACCTACCAGTCGAAGCCCTATGGCTGGCTGCTGCAGACACGGCCGACCTCCTTCTTCTGGGAGGACAAGGCCCAGGTCCCGCAAACCTGTTCGGGTGGGGACTGCGTCCAGGCCATCACCTCAATCGGAAACATCGCCATCTGGTGGTCCGCCGTGGTGGCGTTGGCGGTCATCGTCATCATTGGGGTGAAGAACCGCGACTGGCGGGCGTGGGTGCCCCTCATCGGTTACCTGGGCATGTACGTGCCGTGGTTCCAGTACCGGGACCGCACGATCTTCACCTTCTACACGGTCGCCTTCGTCCCCTGCGTCGTGCTCGTCCTCGTGCTGGCATTGGGTATGGGAGCCGGTCTGCTGCCCCCGTTGCCGGGCTCTGCGGGAGCGGAGGCGCAGGTGTCCGCCCTCAGGAACGGGCAGATCGGCGCCGGCATCCGTCCTTGGCGCGGGGTGGGTGCCCGGTTCCTGGGCTTCGGCCCGCAGTTCGGACGCACACCAGTGTGGACACCGCCGGTAGTGGAGACCGATCCTGGTATGTACCGCATCCACACCAAAGCGGATGATGGCGATCCCGAGGCCCCCGTCGCCAACGCCGCCCGCCAGGCCGACACGGCGGGGGCGCGGGCCATGGCCGAACTGACCGGGTACCCGGCCACGACGACTGCGGTAGTGCCCTCCTCCGACGGCGGAAACGACGACCTGGACGACACCGGCCAGCGCAACCGGTGGGCGTGGTTGGCCAACTGGACGTCGGTACCCACATGGCAGATCCGCAGCGAGGGTGTCTCCCTCATCATCGCGGTCACCGCCCTCGCCTGCACCGCTGCGGCCTTCTGGTGGCCGATCTGGACCGGGCGGACCGTCTCGCGCGCCTTCTGGCTGACGCACATGTTCCTGCAGTCCTGGATCTGAAGCGCATACGGCCCGGCAGCACCGTCGCAGGACCGGGGCAACCGAGGTGCAGCGAGGCAGATCGAGGCGCCAACTGGGATCAACGGTCTCTCCGCGACCGATGATCAAAGACAACCAGCAAGCCGATGCCGGTGAGAATCCACACAAGTGGGACGAGGTAACCCCACTGCCATCCTGCGCCCTCGAAGTAGGCCTCATTGAGCACCGCGCGCACCACATTACCGGTGGGAAGCAGTCTGCTGATGACCTGATAGGGCGGTGTCAGAAACGGCATCGGCAGGATTCCGGTGGCTGTCGCGTTACCCAGGGTCACGAACAGGACCGCCGTGACCACCTGTCCCAACGGCCCGACGACGTCGAGCATGGCCGACCCTGTCGTCACCGCTGATAAACACAGGAGCGAGACCATTGGCCAGCTACTCCAGAAGGCGCCGGGAGCGATAGCGAACCAGGGATCGAGCATGAGAGACACCAGCAGTCCCGCGACTGCGGACACCCCCACCATAACCATCAGCCGAGCCCGCAGCGATAGCCCAACCTGGGAAGCGACAGAGGACAGGGCCTGGGAGAGAACAAAGCCGGTAAGAGCGGTGCCGAACACCGCGAAGAACACGCTGCGGCCCGGAGACGCGTTCGCAGCCACACCCGGGGTCGTGTTGGAGATCCGAAACGGCATCCCCGATCGCTCCGAGATCCGCTCGGCGAGCGGCCGCATATAGGACAGCACGGAAGTCCCATCGACACTGGTGTAGGACAGCTCGACACTCCTGCCCTTCCCATCCAGCGCAATGACGCCGTAGACCTCGTGACGGGAGAGTCGATCGAGCCCCTCCTGACGATCAGTCACAGGAACCAACCGGTACCCGTCACCCACAGCATCCTGCAGATGTGCCGTGTCAGCACCTGCGACAGCCACAGGCAGACGGTGCGGCTCCGGCGCGTTGAACACCTCGATGTAGAAATAGCTGAAGAGCACCCCGGTCAGCAACGCGGAGATGGCCACGGTAAGTACCGCACGAATGACAGTCGCGCGTGGAATGATGCGGGCCTCCGAGGCAATCTCGTCAGACGACATGACATGCAACCTCCTGTAGTCATTGACTGATAACCAGACGAGATTATCAGTCAATTACCACATGCGCCACGGCGTCTAGACTGGCCCCATGAAGGAGCCGCCGGCATCCAGCGATACTGAGCCAAGGACATCGGGACGCGAACGCATCCTGGATGCGGCACTGCACCTGTTCAGCAGATACGGGTTCGCTCGCATCACCACCGACCGCATCGCCCGCGAAGCCGGCGTCAGCCAGGCATACGTGGTGCGCGCCTTCGGTTCCAAGACCAAGCTGATCCGGACTCTGTGCGAGCAAGCCTCCACCCACATCGAGGAGCTGTTCCGCGACACCGCTCCCTTGAGCGACCCCGGCCAGCGCCGCGAGTTCGGCAAGCGTTTCCAGGAGCTGGCCTTCTCATCTGACGAGCTCAGGCTCCTGGCCCAGCTGTTCGTCTGCGGCACCGATGAGAAACTCGGCCCGCTGGCGCGTGAAGGATTCACTCGAGTCAGCCACCTGCTGCACGACGACCTGGGTATTCCGCGAGATGAAACCAGAAGTCTTCTCGCCGTTGGCATGCTGGCAACGACCTTGTCAGCGCTCGACTACGATCGCCCGGCGGATCCACTCATCGAGTATCTCTTCACGGGCAAGGCGCCCACTGGAGACGACTCCGCTGCTGGGAGCAGCCGCTCTTCGCGGCCCTAACCGCAGCGTGAGGGAAGGGGCGGACTCAGTCCGCTTCCGCCGACTTCTGAAGGCGGCGTCCAGGCCCCCCGTTGTCAGCCCTGACAGCTCATCCTCTCGGTCAGAGGAGGGACGGAGGGCGACCACGACGGCGTCGTTCTGCCCCCAGTCCGGCAGCTCAGGCCTTCATCGACTCCGTTCCAGCGCCTTATGGCAGTCTCCCTACTCACCGACGTTTTCTTCACGGACAGCACGTACCGCGTTGCCCACGAAGAAGACGTCGGTGTTGAGGGCCGGCCTGGGCCGCTGAGAGGCAACAGGTCCGGATCACTCGGGCTGCACCGCTACTTGTGGCACAGGGTGGCGTCGACAGCGTCCTCGATCTGCTGGTACTTCTCCTTGGCGGAGCTCTCCAGGTTGCTCTGGTCCGCGATGGCCGAGGGCATGGCGGTCACGGCGATGGTGACGGCGGTGCCGTCGGGTCCGACGGCGTCGTTGGTCTGGTACCCGTGGATCGTCCCACCGTGGCCCCAGGAGGTGCCTCCGCAGCTGAGCGGAGTACCGATGAGGCCCAGCCCGTAAACCACACCTGGCCCGAAACGTGAACTGGCGTCGACGCTTTTCTTCATCTCATCGATGCTGGTCTGGGTCAGCAGCCTGCCGTCGAAGACAGCCTGGAAAAAGGTGTTGAGCTCACTGGGGGTCGACACCATCGCCCCAGCCGCCCACCCCCAAGCCGGATCCATCTCGGTAATGTCCTCCAGCTTGCCCTCAGCACTGAGATGGTAGCCCTGAGGGTGAGTCCCTTTGATGCTCCTATCCCCCGGGGCCGGGAAATAGGTGTGGGACAGTCCCAGTTTCTTGATGATGCGCTGGTCGATCTGCTCGCCCACCGGCCGCTGAGACACCCGTTCAATGAGCATCCCCAACACTACATAGTTCGTATTGGTGTAGGCCCACTGCGTCCCCGGCTCAAAGGCCGCCGGCTTACTCAGAGCCGTGTCCAGTAGATCCCGCGGCTGCGCGTAGTGATCCTTGATTTGGAAGATATCGCTCCTTCCGGGAACGGTGTCGGTGTATTCAGGCAGTCCGCTGGTGTGCTGCAGGAGCTGGCGCACAGTGATCTTCGAGGCGTCGATGCCCTCGCCCTTGATCAGGCCCGGCAGATAGGTCTCGATCGGCTCATCGAGCCCCACCTTGCCCTCCTGAACCATCTGCATGACCACCACGGCCACAAAGGTCTTCGTATTCGACCCGATCCGGACCTCACCGTCCAGCGGCGGGGCCTGACCCGTCTCCAGGCTGCCCTTGCCCACAGCCACCCCCGCCGACTCACCCTTGCTATCCGTCACCGCCGCCAGCGCCGCCGGGTAACCGGCATCCACCAGCCCCTGGGCCCGGGACTTCAGACTCTCAGCCTCCCCCTTCGACGGCGCCGCCGACGCCGCCCCACCAGCAGCCCCCAACGCAATCGCCGCCACCAAAGGCACCGCCAACACCCGACACACCACCGACCTACGACGACGCCCGGGAGGGGCGCCTGCGACGCCCGCTGCTTCAGGGTACTCAGTGGTAACTGCTTCGGAACGG
>NZ_JH470368.1:0-853 GCF_000239715.1 Actinomyces sp. oral taxon 849 str. F0330
TCCCGCACGGGAGCGAAGCGCGCGGGGGAATGTGACGGGCTCACCGGCCTTCCCGAAGCGATCGCAGGCAGTCCTGGCCCCAGGCCACGGTCCCCACCTGCGCAGGTACCACCCGGTTCCGTGCCCCTGGATGCGGTTCGTCTCCTACGGGGGAGAGCCGGAAGGTCGCGGCCGCTCTCAAGGCCGATCTGCACCGCTCCGAACCAGGAGGCCGCCTGGCAGGCTCTGACCGACTTCTCCGAGTCCGACATGGGGGTCAAGTACCCCCAGACGGTGACGACCTGGGAGCGGGCCTGGGAGCGATTCACTCCCTTCCTGGACTTCCCTCCGATGCTCAGGCGTGTCATCTCTCCCCCACTTCGTGGGAGGTACCCCCTCCACCAACAGTATCGAGACTGCGAGCTACCAGCTGCGCAAGGTTTCCAAGAACCGCGGCCACTTCCCCTCCGATGAGGCGGTGATCAAGCTGCTGTGGCTGGCGATCTGCGACACCTGTGGACAAGCGAGCCCGAGAACGCGACAAGGAGAAAGGACTGCCAGCATCCAAGCGCAGGGCCAAGGGCAAGCTCGTCGAAGGACAGATCACCACCGACTGGAACAAGGCCCTGGCCCAGCTCACCACCGCCTACCCCGACCGAATCAACCCCTACCTGTAAAACGCTTACACAGAAAACTGGACAGGTCCACGATCTCAGGCACCAGACCCGGTTGGCCGCAAACCCCTGCAAGGGAAAGCGGTCAAGCCCGGTGTCCTTGGCACAGCGGATACGGTCCCCTGGCAGCGGGCCCGCAGCCGGTGGCGCACCTCGAGATCGGCGAGCTGACCCACCCTCGTGCTGGTGGCGAAGGCGGT
>NZ_JH470368.1:2020-6744 GCF_000239715.1 Actinomyces sp. oral taxon 849 str. F0330
AGGTAGGCGTCGGCAACCACTGTGATCAGTGCGGACTCGGCCCGTTTACGGCGTTCAAGCAGCCAGTCGGGGAAGTACGAGCCAGTGCGCAGCTTGGGGACGGCCACGTCAATCGTGCCGACCCGGGTGTCCAGGTCCCGGTGCCGATAGCCATTGCGCTGAACCCGGCGCTCAGGGCTGGCCTGACCGTACTCGGCACCGCACACCGCATCAGCCTCGGCGCTCAGCAGGGAGTTGATCACCGTCTGCAGCAGGCTACGCATCAGGTCTGGCGAGGCCTGAGAAAGAGCCTCGCCAAGAAGACGCTCAGGGTCGACAATATGAGGAGCGGTCATCGTGATGACTCCGTTCGAGTGGGTTGTAGGAGATTCCTCGAAGGATCACACGGTGACCGCGCTGCCACCAACAGCAGCCCAACCACCGCGCTACACCACACTACGGGGCACTACCCCTCCATCAAACCCAGGGCGATTCACTTCTTCGAGGGAGACAAGAACACCTCGGCCCGGCGCCCAGCGCCCTTCATCGTGCCAGCACCACTATCACTCATCGCACCCCCTCCCCAGGTGCCACGAAGGCCCTACCGATACGGTCTGATCATCACCCCAAAACCAGACACAAACGCTGCATCAAGCCATCACCGGGGTGCTTTGGACCACGCCACGAGCGCTGTACTGACCCAGCAGCGGGTGGCGGACAAGTCCAACCAGAGGTCCCGGCTCTGAGGGACTTGCTTGAGCCCCTCGACCTGGACGGGGCCGTGGTAACCACTGACGCCATGCACACCCAGGCAGGCATCGCTGAGTGGATCCGCGGTCGCGGTGGTCACTACGTGTTGACGGTCAAGGGCAACCAGAAGACCTTGCGCAAGACGCTCAAGGCCCTGCCCTGGAAGGATGTCCCATCCGTCTCGAGCGTCGACACCTCTCACGGGAGGCGGGTGCGGCGCACCGTCAAGGCGATTGAGGCCCCCAGGTGGGTGGACTTTCCTGCAGCTGCCCAGGTGGTCCAGGTCCGACGCACCCGCACCACCAAGAACCGCAAGGCCAGGAGCAAGTCGGTGGAGTTGGTCTACCTGATCTGCTCCCTGCCCATGACCGACGCCCAGCCCGAAGTCGTCGCGGCCTGGATCCGCGGGCACTTGGGGGATAGAGAACCGTCTCCACGTCGGTCAGAGACATGGTCCCGGGCGAGGACCGCCACCAGCTGCGCACCCGCAACGGCTCCGAAATCATGACCACCTTAGAAATCTGGCCATCAGCCTCATCCGCCTCTTCCACGGCACCAGAGCCTCTATCGCAACCACCACCAGATCCCTATCAAGACGACCCACACGAGCCATCAGACTACTGACCCAACCAACCCCCTAAACCAAGTTCGCCGACCCCCCTGCGCCCCGGGGCCTGGTCCAACACAGCTGACCCGCGCCCGGCGTAACCTACGTCTCCACCCACGGCCCCGACCCCACCAACTCCCGAGGCGGACGCGGACTCAAGAAGACCCAACCGTCGCCCAAATCCCGAGACATCACAGAAGAATCCTACACACCGGCTACAGAAGACCGCTAGAAACCTTCCCGGTAGCCATCGCAGCAGTCCTCTGACTCATATTCACATACACCCCATAAATAAGCCTCAATCAACACCAAATCGTAAACGTCGATTTTCGGGTAGTTGGCGATCAAATGACCGTATTCTTTTCCATGCGGCAGGAGTGTCGACAATCCTGTATAAATCCACAACCTGCTGAGGGTGCAGGTCTCGTAGACGGTATTCACCAATATGTTTTGGTATATTTGAAATATTTAAAAGAGTTAATATTTTTCTTACTGTCGTGGGGCCGCATTCAAACAAGTAATTGACTAGCAACCAATACTTTTTTCGCTCCGACCAGGGTATTATGGGATTTTCAATGCATTCAACATGAGTCATGCTTACTGGGACATTGGGTCGGGGGTGGAATATGCTTTTAGGGAGTACTTCAGAAACAGTTATTTTACGAAATGGAGATAGTGCAGTAGAAATTTTAGTTGCACCGAAGTCGCCAGCCATCTTCCTGGCAAACTGATGTTGTGTGACGATTGCGGCAGACTGGAAATATTTATTCAATACCCAGCGACGGAATATTTCTGTAGACTGATTGAAGGGAGGATTTGACGTTATAGAGAAAGGCTGCTGTGGTAGCGACACCGTAGTAAGACTTTCATGAAACAGCTTCACCCGCGGATTGTCACTAAATTTTTTTTGCAACCTAGCGAACAAACGATCATCAATCTCAATGACCATAACCTGATAGTTTGCCGCAAGGCATGCTCTTGTGATGATTCCCGTGCCTGCACCAATATCAACGCAGATATGAGACGAAATTGGATTGGCCACTTGAACGATACGCTCCGCTATCGCCGAATGCCGAAGAAAGTTCTGTCCGCGAAGAACAGATACACGCATAGTCATGATAGCATCATACACATGAAAGTACCTGAGATCCAAGAGCACAATGAAACTCACAGGAGGGACTCGTCCAGGATCAGCGCCGCCCTCAATGAGGCCGCCCCGGAGGACTGCGTACAGGTAAATCGTAAACGGGTCGTCCGACTGATGCGCACCGCGGGTATCGCCGGCTACCGTTGACGGCGCCAGGTGCGTACCACCGTGCCGAATCGGGCCAGTGCCAGGCGCCTCGACCTGCTCAAACGTGACTTCACGGATCCGACCCCCAATCGTAGGTACATCGGCGACATCACCTACCTGCCTCTAGCTGTACTGGTCGGGAGGGTTGGTTGAGGGGGTGTGATTTGAGTCTTTGAGGTGAGGAGAGCGTCTTGGGTTGGTTGAGTGGAGGGGTTGCAGTTCCCATCAGCCGGACACGAAAGGTGCTCTCCTCATGTCCCACGCTAACGCAGCCTTGACCCCGCGTGCTCGTCTGAGGGTCGTACGCCGCTACGAGCACCCCTACCCCGGTTGTCTCATCCATGTCGATGTCAAGAAGATCGGCAACATCCCTGATGGTGGTGGATGGCGCTACGTCGGTGCGCGCCAGGGCGCGCGCAAGCGCGCCCACCCCAGACAAGGCCCGTAGCCTGGCCAGCCGCAGACCGGTGATGGGCTACGCCTACGTGCACCCCGGTGATGGCTTGATGCAGCGTTTGTGTCTGGTTTTGGGGTGATGATCAGACCGTATCGGTAGGGCCTTCGTGGCACCTGGGGAGGGGGTGCGATGAGTGATAGTGGTGCTGGCACGATGAAGGGCGCTGGGCGCCGGGCCGAGGTGTTCTTGTCTCCCTCGAAGAAGTGAATCGCCCTGGGTTTGATGGAGGCAGTGACGACACGGAAGGATCGCTGTCATGGGACTTTAAGGAAGTACCCCGATGAGCTGCGCGAGCGAGCCACGAGGACGGGCGTTGGAGGCGTTGGCTGACCCTGCGTGGGCCAAGGGCGCGATCCGTAGGATTCGGCGAGGAGCTGGGTGTTCACCCCAAGGCTCTACGTATCTGGGTCAAGAAGGCCCAGGTCGATGGTGGTTTGGCCTGACTCATGACGCCTTAGTGCCCTGGGGTCTGTAGGGATTTGAGGATGCTGGCTGCGTTTGGGGTGATTTGGGGGTGGGAAGTTATCTCATGGTCGTTGAGGTTGATGGTGACGTCCTGGAGGGGTTTGAGGGTGCGGATGACGCGTTTGATGCTGATCCCGGTGGCCTCCTGGAGGTAGCGGGCTAGGGCCAGGGATGCCATCACCACGGTCAGATGAGCCTCGATGGCGTCACGGGTGTGGTGGAAGACGGGGCGGGCCCTCAGGTCGTGCTTGCTCATCCGAAAAGGACTGCCTGGGCGTGCCACAGCTCGTGATACGAGGCGACGACCTCACCAGCGTCCATCAGATGCGCGGGGACGAAAGGTGACGTAGCCCTTGAGACCTACCAGGGACCTGGCCCTGGCGATGGAGGCCTCATCCAAGGTGGCGTCACCGGCGTGGGCGGTGACGAACCGCGTGCCTTTGGGACGCTTCTCACCGGCGATGACGGCCCGGGCGCGGTTGGCCTGGGCTGTGAGGGGCTGGTTGTCGCGGGCCGCACGGCGCTTGGAGTAGACCCATACCGCTCTCCACGAGCCTGGATGGGTGTCCGGGTCCCACACCGGCTCATGACGCCTGCTGACGTCGCGCTGGCTCCTGGAGCCCCGCTTGGGGGTGATGGTGTCGATGACCTGGCCGTCGTAAAGGCGTCCCCGGCCCAGTGGAAGTGCGCCTCCAGGTCACCCGGGGGCCGGACCTGTCCAGTTTTCTGTGTAAGCGTTTTACAGGTAGGGGTTGATTCGGTCGGGGTAGGCGGTGGTGAGCTGGGCCAGGGCCTTGTTCCAGTCGGTGGTGATCTGTCCTTCGACGAGCTTGCCCTTGGCCCTGCGCTTGGATGCTGGCAGTCCTTTCTCCTTGTCGCGTTCTCGGGCTCGCTTGTCCACAGGTGTCGCAGATCGCCAGCCACAGCAGCTTGATCACCGCCTCATCGGAGGGGAAGTGGCCGCGGTTCATTGGTGATCTTTGCGCAGCTGGTAGCTCGCAGTCTCGATGCTGTTGGTGGAGGGGGTACCTCCCGCGAAGTGGGGGAGAGATGACACGCCTGAGCATCGGCCGGTGAGTCCAGGAAGAGGGGTGAATCGCTCCCAGGCCCGCTCCCAGGTCGTCACCGTCTGAAGGGTGCTTGACCCCCATGTCGGACTCGGAGAAGTCGGT
>NZ_JH470369.1:0-2173 GCF_000239715.1 Actinomyces sp. oral taxon 849 str. F0330
CGGCTGAGCGTGAGCGGCTGAGCGTGAGCGGCTGAGCGTGAGCGGCTGAGCGTGAGCGGCGTGAGCGTGAGCGGCTGAGCGTGAGCGGCTGAGCGTGAGCGGCTGAGCGTGAGCGGCTGAGCGTGAGCGGCTGAGCGTGAGCGGCTGAGCGTGAGCGGCTGAGCGTGAGCGGCTGAGCGTGAGCGGCTGAGCGTGAGCGGCTGAGCGTGAGCGGCTGAGCGTGAGCGGCTGAGCGTGAGCGGCTGAGCGTGAGCGGCTGAGCGTGAGCGGCTGAGCGTGAGCGGAGGGGCCGGGCCCCGGAGGGGGAGCGAAAGCGGGGGCAGTTCAAATACCCGGGCCGGCGTGCAGGGGGCGGCCCAAGCCCCCCTGCAACCCCCTGTGAACCAGGTCACCAAAAATCTGAAGTATCGGATATGGGTTAAGACCTACATATCCCAGGGCAACATGTTAGAGTGGCCGTATGACGCCGAAAAACCCCCGTGCCGCCTCATGGGAGGCCGCATGGCTGCCGAGACGCCCCCTCAGCGGCCGTGAAAAATCGGGCCCCTACCGTCGGCGGCCGCGAGACGAGGCCCTCACTGACCCCCTCATCGAGGCCAACCCCCTCGTCAAGAAGAGCTTGGTGATCGTGGACGTCGACACCACGGAGATCGAGGGCCTGACCACCCTGCTCGGCCTGCCCCACGAGTCCTGGGCCGTCCGACGACGCGGCCCCGTCGGGACCGGACATCTCGGCTGGGCACTCACCGCCCCCGTCTGCCTGACCGACGCCGCCCGACGCCGCCCCGTCCGCCTCCTGGCCCGCATCGAGACCGGCCTGACCGACGTCCTGGGGGCCGACACCGCCTACACCGGCCGCATCACCCGAAACCCCATCCACCCCGGCCCACACCGGCACACCCTGTGGGACCAGGACCACGAGACCATCCCCACCTACAGTCTGCGCGACCTCGCCACCCCCCTGGAAGCACTCGGCGCACTGCCCGCCTGGGACGACCCCAGACCACGCAAATCCTCCGGTATCGGCCGCAACGTCGACATCTTCGACCGCACCCGATCCTGGGGATACCGCGCCATCCGCCGCTACTGGACCGACGACCCCGAGACTTGGGCCCAGATCGTCGAAGCCAGAGCCACCATGCTCAACCACGCCCTCGAAAACGAGAACCGCCAGCCCTTGCCGACCATGGAGATACACCACCTATCCAGATCCATCGCCAAATGGATCTGGAAAAGATTCACCCCGACAGAATTCTCAAAAATCCAATCCACACGAGCAAAAATAAGCGGACCAACACGTCAAAAGAAAAGTGCCAATATTATCCAGGAGGCTCTCAATGGCAACGTATAAGCGTATCGATCGTGGGAAGGAAAGCATTAGAGGACTCTCTGAGAAAACCGGTCTGAGTATCGCCACGTTCGTCGTCACACGTCACTGCCTCGTGATGAGTGGCTCACCAAGAAAGCAGCCGAGCGGGAGGCGATCCTCATCTACCACGACGATGAGGGACATTCCTGGACCCAGACCGCCGCGCACTTCGGCCTCCACGTCGACACCGTCCGACGACGCGCCCGCCGCGCCCGCAGAGACCGCGCAGCAGCACAGGCCGCCACAGCAGCCGACACCCACGAGGACCCGCAGTCCTCGACCTGACACCCACAGGATGTCACCACGCCTCCCCTCACGATTGCTGTCCGCGACGGGGAGGCACTTTTATGCCCACTTTTCCCAGCAACACCAACAGCATACCCAATAACTTAGGTAAACCTAACCCGCCCATAATCCTCCGGCGTAACGCTGGGCGTACCCCTGAGCATAGGACCCGGCATAACCCCCCGCGTAAGGCTGTGCGTAAACCTCCGCGTAGAGGCTGGCGTAGAGCTATGCGTGCCCCAGGGCGTGACACCGGGCACACCACCCGGCACCACCCAGAACCCACCCCTACCAGCACCAACACCCCCACCACAGCACACCCCGAAAAACGCGCGGGGAAGGCGCCCGGGAATGGGCGGGAGGGGCGCGTCCCCGAGGGGGACGGGGTAGGGGGCGACGAGGATACTCCCGTCGCCCCCTACTTCCTCTACAGCCCCAGAAAACGAACCAAGGCGGCCAACAAGTCCAAGACCTTATCGGGATTGGTCACCGCCCAAAAAACCACCAACCCAAATCCTT
>NZ_JH470369.1:2822-6146 GCF_000239715.1 Actinomyces sp. oral taxon 849 str. F0330
CGCAGCAGCACAGGCCGCCACAGCAGCCGACACCCACGAGGACCCGCAGTCCTCGACCTGACACCCACAGGATGTCACCACGCCTCCCCTCACGATTGCTGTCCGCGACGGGGAGGCACTTTTATGCCCACTTTTCCCAGCAACACCAACAGCATACCCAATAACTTAGGTAAACCTAACCCGCCCATAATCCTCCGGCGTAACGCTGGGCGTACCCCTGAGCATAGGACCCGGCATAACCCCCCGCGTAAGGCTGTGCGTAAACCTCCGCGTAGAGGCTGGCGTAGAGCTATGCGTGCCCCAGGGCGTGACACCGGGCACACCACCCGGCACCACCCAGAACCCACCCCTACCAGCACCAACACCCCCACCACAGCACACCCCGAAAAACGCGCGGGGAAGGCGCCCGGGAATGGGCGGGAGGGGCGCGTCCCCGAGGGGGACGGGGTAGGGGGCGACGAGGATACTCCCGTCGCCCCCTACTTCCTCTACAGCCCCAGAAAACGAACCAAGGCGGCCAACAAGTCCAAGACCTTATCGGGATTGGTCACCGCCCAAAAAACCACCAACCCAAATCCTTTGAGCGCCAGTGCCCCCCAACGGCGCTTTTTGGGCGCTCTCTCGACCGTCGTTACCGTCACCGTCTTGACCCGCCCCACGAGCCGCCCACGGCGGTTATACGAACGCTCCGTACTCTCCGTGCGGGAAACCTCTACAACCCCTTTTCCTACCCCATTCCTATTGGACATCTTGGTTGCCTCCATTAAATTATTGAACAATTATTCCTGTTCACACCTTAATTATAACAAAATTGCTCACATCTTGCAAGCCTTTTATGCAATAACCGCAGGTCAGAACCGGAACCGGACACGCCGAAGACGCCAGCAACGCCCCGACACCCCCAATATCAGCAACCAGAGACACAAACAGGGGCAGAGGAGAGGGTAGGAGGGGAGGGGCCCCAAAAAAATGGGGATGACAGAAACCCTAGAAAATCAACCCAAAACCACTTGACAATCACCATTCAAACCGGTAACGTTATAGGTGGTTGGGAGGAACCCCTCCCAACAAATGAAGAACCCCCTGGGGTGCAACCAGGGGGTTCAACAACTAAACAGGGAGGAGGTGATCGTGATGACGATCGGAGAACTAATCGGCCTAGCAAGCACGGTTCTCGCTCTCCCGGGATCCATCGTAGCAGTCATCGAGCTGTGGCAGATGTTCAAGCCCGGGCACGGCCGACACCGCAAGTGAGGCCAACGGCGTGGCCCCACGGGAAACCGTGGGGCCACCCCCCCACCTCCCTCGACCACCAACGAGAGCCCGGGGTGTGGGCGCGGGCGGGAGGGCCCGCGCCCACACCCCGGGAGAGAGCACCAGGAAGGGAACCACGATGACCGCCCCCAACAGGAAGCCCCAGGAGTACCTAAGCCTGGCCGGCTTCGCCCAGCGCGTCGGCCTGAGCCCGGGCACTCTCGCCTCCTACACCCGCAAGAACCTCCTCCCTGACCCCGACGTCATCATCACCGACGGGCAGGGCGGCCGACAGATCCGCGGATGGACACCCGCCACCATCGACTACTGGACCACCCACCGCGTCGGACGTGGCTACCGCAGCGACCTCAGACGCCCCAAAAACACTTAGCAAAGCCGTTTACGGTATCCGGCATGCCGGTACGCATGACTGACGAACAGCTGCGGGCCTGGATCCGTGAAGCCGAGGAAGGCTACGACGTCGACGCACTCAAGCATGAGCACGCGCAACAACGGAGAAAGCCGCTCAGGGGCGCTGTGAGCACCCCCGAGCGGCCCCCCGGCCCGAAAGGGCACACACCAAGGCAGACGCACAGAAATGAACCCCGGACGTCCCCGGGGTTCGAGAGGCATCAGCGGTAGATCCGTGAGCGATGGTCGACGTCAAGGGCGACCACCACCAAGCGCCCGTCATCGATATCGACCACGATGCGCCAGTCCCCCACGCGATAGCGCCACAGCCCCGCAAGGGGGCCGCTCAGCGCCTTCCCCTTCGACCGGGGATCATCGAGCCCCTCGACCTGGCGCAGATACTCCACGATCCCCCTGGCCACAGGCGGATCGACCTTGCCCAGCCGCCTACGAACGCGGTCGGTGACCTCAACCCTCCAGGCCAAGGGAACGCTCCACCTCGTCCAGCGTCCACGTCACGGCACGTCCCGCACGCACCTGCTCAACCTCGGCCAACAGGTCGTACTCGCGCTCCAGGTCATCAATGTGCTCCTCAATGGCCCGACGCAGATAGAACGCCCTCGACCTGCCCGTACGACGGGCCAGCCGATCCAACCGCTGCGAAGTCTCAACGTCGAGCCGCACCGAAGTCGGCCGAGCGGATGCCAAAGCACTCATGAACACCACCCAACCAGCGTGACTACATGTAGTCAATCCCGGTGTGCCCACCCGAAACGACCACCACGAAGAGCCGGAGAACGGGGATGGGCGGAGGGGTCCCCACACCCCGGAATAGAAAAACCCCGAAAAATCAACCCAAAACCACTTGACCATACCCACTGAAGCGTGTATAGTTATGGGTGTTGGGCGGGAAGGTCCCGCCAACAAGGGAAGGCCCCCGGGTGGAGCCGGGGGCCAGAAAGGAGACCAGAGATGAACACCAGCGACTACCTGAGCATCATCTCCCTCGTCATCACCATGGTGATGGGCCTCCCGGGGACAATCCTAGCGATTATCCAAATCCGGGACGCGCTGAAGCCCGGGAAGGGCCGTCACCACCGGCGCTTGCGCGGGCACCGGCACCGCTGAGGACGGTCGAACAGCGGCCCCCACCCGCACCGGGTGGGGGCCGCCCCACTCCCAAAGGCCACCACAGCCACACAGACGCCCTAGAACCCCCTAACCCCTATGGGGGGGCACACACGACGACAGGGGCCTTTCAGGGGCGCTCACAGCGCCCCTGAAAGGCCCCCAGCCCGAAAGAGCATCCCCGCTCACGCGGGGTCAAGCACATAACAAACCCCGGAATCCCGCCAACGCAGCCACCCTAACAACTGCCACTGACATCGCCGACCGCCCCGTGAGCGGCTGAGCGTGAGCGGCTGAGCGTGAGCGGCTGAGCGTGAGCGGCTGAGCGTGAGCGGCTGAGCGTGAGCGGCTGAGCGTGAGCGGCTGAGCGTGAGCGGCTGAGCGTGAGCGGCTGAGCGTGAGCGGCTGAGCGTGAGCGGCTGAGCGTGAGCGGCTGAGCGTGAGCGGCTGAGCGTGAGCGGCTGAGCGTGAGCGGCTGAGCGTGAGCGGCTGAGCGTGAGCGGCTGAGCGTGAGCGGCTGAGCGTGAGCGG
>NZ_JH470370.1:0-6064 GCF_000239715.1 Actinomyces sp. oral taxon 849 str. F0330
GCTGCCGACGCGACCGGACGGTTCGACGGTGGCTCCGGACGACGGAAACGTCAGATCGACGGGCGTGAGCCCGCCGAAGCGTTAAATAGCGGATAAAGTTCAGAGATCAGGGTCACGCGATCCGAATTTGAATCTGGAACGCCGATCTGCTTATCCTAGTCCGGTCGCCTTCGAGAGGCAAGCAGGGAATATTCCTTGTGGATATCTCGCTGGGTGTGTTGTTTGAGAACTCGATAGTGTGTCATGTTTTTTATGTCATTTGGTTCTGGGGGGCTGTGCATGGCTTGTTTGGTTGTGTGTGGTTTCTTGGGGCTGTTTGTTTTTGGTTTGCCTGGCTCTGGGTTTTGCTTGGGGTTGGGTTGGGCTTTGGTCTGGTTTTCTGGGCTTTGTACTGGCTTTGCTCTGGTTGGCTCTTGTTTTGGGGTTGGTTGGGGTTTTGTTGGTTTTGTTTGGAGAGTTTGATCCTGGCTCAGGACGAACGCTGGCGGCGTGCTTAACACATGCAAGTCGAACGGTGAAGCGCTTGCCTTTTTGGTGGGTGTGGATGAGTGGCGAACGGGTGAGTAACACGTGAGTAACCTGCCCTCTTCTTCTGGATAACCTCATGAAAGTGGGGCTAATACGGGGTATTCCGGGTCTGTCGCATGGCGGGTTTGGGAAAGATTGCGCCTTTGGGTGTTTTCGGTGGGGGATGGGCTCGCGGCCTATCAGCTTGTTGGTGGGGTGATGGCCTACCAAGGCGGTGACGGGTAGCCGGCCTGAGAGGGTGGACGGCCACACTGGGACTGAGACACGGCCCAGACTCCTGCGGGAGGCAGCAGTGGGGAATATTGCACAATGGGCGCAAGCCTGATGCAGCGACGCCGCGTGAGGGATGGAGGCCTTCGGGTTGTGAACCTCTTTCGCCAGTGAAGCAGGCCTGCTCCTGTGTGGGTGGGTTGACGGTAGCTGGATAAGAAGCGCCGGCTAACTACGTGCCAGCAGCCGCGGTAATACGTAGGGCGCGAGCGTTGTCCGGAATTATTGGGCGTAAAGAGCTCGTAGGCGGCTGGTCGCGTCTGTCGTGAAATCCTCTGGCTTAACTGGGGGCTTGCGGTGGGTACGGGCCGGCTTGAGTGCGGTAGGGGAGGCTGGAACTCCTGGTGTAGCGGTGGAATGCGCAGATATCAGGAAGAACACCGGTGGCGAAGGCGGGTCTCTGGGCCGTTACTGACGCTGAGGAGCGAAAGCGTGGGGAGCGAACAGGATTAGATACCCTGGTAGTCCACGCCGTAAACGTTGGGCACTAGGTGTGGGGGGCCTTTTCCGGGTTCTTCCGCGCCGTAGCTAACGCATTAAGTGCCCCGCCTGGGGAGTACGGCCGCAAGGCTAAAACTCAAAGGAATTGACGGGGGCCCGCACAAGCGGCGGAGCATGCGGATTAATTCGATGCAACGCGAAGAACCTTACCAAGGCTTGACATGTGCCGGTCGGCTCCGGAGACGGGGTTTCCTTCCTTTGTGGGGGCCGGTTCACAGGTGGTGCATGGTTGTCGTCAGCTCGTGTCGTGAGATGTTGGGTTAAGTCCCGCAACGAGCGCAACCCCTGTCCCGTGTTGCCAGCACGTTGTGGTGGGGACTCGCGGGAGACTGCCGGGGTCAACTCGGAGGAGGGTGGGGATGACGTCAAATCATCATGCCCCTTATGTCTTGGGCTTCACGCATGCTACAATGGCCGGTACAGAGGGCTGCGATGCCGTGAGGTGGAGCGAATCCCTTAAAGCCGGTCTCAGTTCGGATCGGTGTCTGCAACTCGACACCGTGAAGTTGGAGTCGCTAGTAATCGCAGATCAGCAACGCTGCGGTGAATACGTTCTCGGGCCTTGTACACACCGCCCGTCACGTCATGAAAGTCGGCAACACCCGAAGCCCGTGGCCTTATGGGGAGCGGTCGAAGGTGGGGCTGGTGATTGGGACGAAGTCGTAACAAGGTAGCCGTACCGGAAGGTGCGGCTGGATCACCTCCTTTCTAAGGATAGGTATTGTGTGGGGGTGGCTTCCTGGTCGTGGTTGTCTGGGCTGTTGATGGGTCTGGGCCGGCTGGGGGGCTGTTCTTGCGGAAAAGGGGCGGCTGGTCGTGTCTCGTGGGTGTGTTGCTCGCGGGTGTGGTTGGTTGTCTGTAGTTGGCATAGGAAACACGCCTGTTGCTGCCTGGTTTGGGTGGTGGTGGGTGCCCCTTGCGTGTTTTGTGTGTGTGGGGGGTGGCATGCTGTCGGGGTTCTGGGGTAGTGCGCCCTGGTTGCCTGGCCTGTGGTTCTGCTTTGCTGTTGTTTGGTGGGGTGGGGTTGTGGGTGTGGGTGGGTTGGTTGTGAACTGTATAGTGGACGCGAGCATTATTACTGTATTGTTTCTGTGATTGTGGCATGCGGGCTTTTTGTCTGTGTGTTTTGTCGTGTTTTGTTGTTTGTTTTTTTGAGCGTTCGGTGGATGCCTTGGCATCAGGGGCCGATGAAGGACGTGGTGGCCTGCGATATTCCTCGGGGAGCCGGCTGGCGGGCTGTGATCCGAGGGTTTCCGAATGGGGGGACCCGGCACGAGTTATGTCGTGTCACCTGCATCTGAATTGTATAGGGTGTGGGGGGTGACGCGGGGAAGTGAAACATCTCAGTACCCGTAGGAGAAGATATTCCGTGAGTAGTGGCGAGCGAAAGCGGATGATGGTTAAACCGTGTGCGTGTGATACTCGGCAGGGGTTGCGTGTGCGGGGTTGTGGGGCTGTTCTGTTGGTCTTCTGCCGGAGGCCTGGCGCATTGCTGGCTGGTAGCTGAATCGTCTGGGAAGGCGTGGCGTAGTGGGTGATACCCCCGTAGGCGGAACTGGTTGGTGTGTGTTTGGGGTGGTGCCCGAGTAGCACGGGGCTCGTGGAATCCTGTGTGAATCTGCCAAGACCACTTGGCTGCCTGAATACCTCCTGATGACCGATAGTGGATAGTACCGTGAGGGAATGGTGAAAAGTACCCCGGGAGGGGAGTGAAATAGTACCTGAAACCGGGCGCTTGCAAGCCGTCAGAGCTCTTCGCGCATGTTGTGTGTGGGGGGTGGTGGCGTGCCTTTTGAAGAATGAGCCTGCGAGTCAGTGGCGTGTCGCGAGGTTAACCCGTGTGGGGTAGTCGTAGCGAGAGCGAGTCCGAAGAGGGCGAGTTAGTGGCGCGTTCTGGACCCGAAGCGGGGTGATCTACCCATGGCCAGGTTGAAGCACGTGTAAGAGCGTGTGGAGGACCGAACCCACCTAGGTTGAAAACTGGGGGGATGAGCTGTGGGTAGGGGTGAAAGGCCAATCAAACTCCGTGATAGCTGGTTCTCCCCGAAATGCATTTAGGTGCAGCGTCGTGTGTTGCCCGGCGGAGGTAGAGCTACTGGGTGGCTGATGGGCCCCACAGGGTTACTGACGTCAACCAAACTCCGAATGCCGTCTGGGTTGAGTGCGGCAGTGAGACTGCGGGGGATAAGCTCCGTGGTCGAGAGGGAAACAGCCCGGATCGCCGGCTAAGGCCCCTAAGCGTGTGCTAAGTGGGAAAGGATGTGCGGTCGCGCAGACAACCAGGAGGTTGGCTTAGAAGCAGCCATCCTTGAAAGAGTGCGTAATAGCTCACTGGTCAAGTGATCGTGCGCCGACAATGTAGCGGGGCTCAAGCACACCGCCGAAGCCGCGGACCTGCAACGTGTTCCTTTCATCTTCCCACGTGTTGGGGTGGTGGCAGGGGTTGTGGGTGGTAGGGGAGCGTCCCGCACTGGGGGAAGCCTGTGGGTGACTGCTGGTGGACGGTGCGGGAGTGAGAATGCAGGCATGAGTAGCGATACTAGGGTGAGAAGCCCTAGCGCCGAATGACCAAGGGTTCCAGGGCCAGGCTAGTCCGCCCTGGGTGAGTCGGGACCTAAGGCGAGGCCGACAGGCGTAGTCGATGGATGACGGGTTGATATTCCCGTACCGGCGAAGCACCGCCCATGCTGACGCGCGGGTGCTAACCCACGCCCGGCCGCCATAATAGCCGCGCCTACTCCTTTCGGGGGGTGGTGTGGTTGTGGTGGTGGGGTCTGGGGATCCTCCGTGCAGGTAGGCAAGCGTGTTAACAGGGGTGACGCACAGTGGTAGCCCGGCGGATCTGATGGCTTGGTCCGTTCAAGCGCGCAGCCCGTCTCCTAGGTAAATCCGGGGGGCAGCCCATGTGTTTGGGCGGGGGTGAGGCGTGATGGTGACCCCACATTTGGTGGGGGATATCAGGGTGATCCTGGGGTGCCGAGAAAAGCCTCGACGCGATGGTGCCAGCCGCCCGTACCCTAAACCGACACAGGTGGTCGGGCAGAGTATGCCTAGGCGCACGAGTGAATCATGGTTAAGGAACTCGGCAAAATGCCCCCGTAACTTCGGGAGAAGGGGGGCCCTATCCTTTGAAGCCCCGTTTTGCGGGCTAGGGGGGTGGGCCGCAGAGACCAGGGGGAAGCGACTGTTTACTAAAAACACAGGTCCGTGCGAAGCCGTAAGGCGATGTATACGGACTGACGCCTGCCCGGTGCTGGAAGGTTAAGAGGAACCATCAACCCCCTTTGTGGGGTGAAGTGGTGAATTTAAGCCCCAGTAAACGGCGGTGGTAACTATAACCATCCTAAGGTAGCGAAATTCCTTGTCGGGTAAGTTCCGACCTGCACGAATGGCGTAACGACTTCCCCGCTGTCTCGACCATGAGCTCGGCGAAATTGCAGTACGAGTAAAGATGCTCGTTTCGCGCAGAAGGACGGAAAGACCCCGGGACCTTTACTACAGCTTGGTATTGGCGCCCGCTATAGCTTGTGCAGGATAGGTGGGAGACGTTGAAGCTGTCACGCCAGTGGTGGTGGAGTCGTCCTTGAAATACCACTCTGGTTATGGCGTGCGCCTGAACCTGGGCCCGTGATCCGGGTCAGGGACAGTGCCTGGTGGGTAGTTTAACTGGGGCGGTTGCCTCCTAAAGTGTAACGGAGGCGCTCAAAGGTTCCCTCAGCCTGGTCGGCAACCAGGTGTTGAGTGCAAGTGCACAAGGGAGCTTGACTGTGAGACCGACGGGTCGAGCAGGTACGAAAGTAGGAACTAGTGATCCGGCGATCCCGTGTGGGTGGGTCGTCGCTCAACGGATAAAAGGTACCCCGGGGATAACAGGCTGATCCTGCCCAAGAGTCCATATCGACGGCATGGTTTGGCACCTCGATGTCGGCTCGTCGCATCCTGGGGCTGGAGCAGGTCCCAAGGGTTGGGCTGTTCGCCCATTAAAGCGGTACGCGAGCTGGGTTTAGAACGTCGTGAGACAGTTCGGTCCCTATCCTCTGCGCGCGCAGGAGACTTGAGAAGGCCTGTCCCTAGTACGAGAGGACCGGGACGGACGAACCTCTGGTGTGCCAGTTGTCCCGCCCGGGGCACGGCTGGTTGGCTACGTTCGGGACGGGTAACCGCTGAAAGCATCTAAGCGGGAAACCATCTTCAAGACAAGGTCTCCACAAGACAGTTACTGTCTTGGTAGGCCCCCAGCAGACCACTGGGTTGATAGGCCGGAAGTGGAAGACCGGTAACGGTTCGGAGCTGACCGGTACTAATAGGCCAACACAAACAACAACCCCCACCACCACAACCACCGCGCAAGCGGCACAGTAAGAGAGTGAGGGGGGGCAGGAACAAACGCGAGCGTCCACTATACGGTCCACAACCAACCCAACCAACACGCAACGCGACGCGTATACGACACGACGCGCGCGTGGGACGGCAGCCACACAACCGAATCAGTATCGAGTGATTCTCGCACTGCCCATACAATCGTCTCGGTGGTCACAGCGACAGGGAAACGCCCGGCACCCATCCCGAACCCGGAAGCTAAGCCTGACAGCGCCGATGGTACTGCACCCGCCAGGGTGCGGGAGAGTAGGACACCACCGAGCACACACCACACAGTCGGCCCGGAACCGCCAACCAGCGGTCCCGGGCCAACTGCCCCCTCTAGACGAGCACTGCTCTGAACGACAACAACTGTCCTAACGGACAGTAAGGACTGTGCTGTAGG
>NZ_JH470371.1:0-5074 GCF_000239715.1 Actinomyces sp. oral taxon 849 str. F0330
CTACTACCACCAGCAGGTGTCCGTGATCGGCCAGCTTCTTGTAGAGAGCACGCAGGCGCTCCTCGTCGTTCGGGTAGGGGCCCGCTCGAGGACCTTCCGCCCTTCCTGGCTCAGGGCCGTGGCCCAGTGCTCGCTCCTTGCCGACGCCCGGTGCCGATGAAGACGTCGATGTCCTCGATATCCATCTCTCCTGCCGCCTCTCGGTCAAGTCGATACGGGGTCAGCCAGTGGACAACCGGTCCCGCACCCACGCCTGCGAAAGACCTCACACTCGATGGGTCGTTCCCCTTATCAGCGGTCACCAGCGCCCGGCTGCTGCGGGTGACAACACCCCCCGGATCATCTAAGGACAGGGGCAAGACATCATGCCCACAGCAGCTGGCCCAGCCCCGGACCACCCGGGACCACCAACAAGGTAACGGGTCCTCGCCCGTGAGCCCGCCAGCTTCCTCCGGGTGGGATGCGTCCGACCTTCTTGACGTCCAGGTGGATCATGTGGCCCGGGAAGCGGGCCAGGATGGGTTTGCTGGTCCGGTTGGTCTGTCCGGTGGGATCGGGGGTCGCGCCGTCGGTTCAGACCGGCTCTGTCCAGCCAGCGGGTCACGGTGCGTACCGACACCACTGTCCCGCGCGCGGCGAGCTCGTGGCTGATACGACGGGCGGACCACTTGTGGGTACGGCGCCAGTGCTCGATGAGGTTCACCGTCTCGGCACTGGTCCGGGTGGGTCGGCCAAGCGGGGCGCTGGAACGGTCCTCAAGAGCCTGGGTTCCTCCTTGGTCGTAACGAGCGACCCACTTCGACACCCGTGGCGCGGGCGATACCGGCCTCGGCGGCTACGTGGGCGATGGGACGACCGGCCTGGACACGCATCACGAGCCGGTAGCGGCCCTGAGGCGTCAACACAGCGTTACGATGGGTCATGGCAGCGGAGCTTTCTCCTGTCGGAAGGATGATTCAGCACCACCCATCCTGACAGCCCAAGCCCCGCTGCCCCAGCACTCCATGACTACAACCTCATGACCCACAACACCTAGCCATCATGAGCAGATGCATTTGTGATAATATCACACACGTGAGAGTAGATGAGATCCAAAAGCAGGCCCACGACGAGACTACAGTTACCGAACTTGCACCAAGACTAATCGGGCCATTGACCTTGCATCCCTGTTGTTCCTTATACTCGAACCTAGCTACTGACGCTCATGCTGCCACAAGTGCCTCGTTCGGAGGTATGGAGCTATGGATCCCTAAAGTCGAACGCTATCTAGCGGCTGGGTATGGTACGGAAGATCTGTCTGAAATGCTTGGTCGTTTGCAGCCTACAATGCTGGATGTGCTGTCGCCGATTGATACGAGAGATAAAAGTGAATGGCGTGATCTGGTGGATCGATGCGATCGTATAGCGCAGGTTGCGCAGCAGATAGGGTGTCCATCCATACAGGTAGTTGTTCTCGACAACATGGGTGGTATGTCTCTTCGCCAGCAACGATGTTTTGTAGCCGGCAGATTGAAGGAACTGGCTGATGTGACCAGCAGCTACGGAGTAGTACTCGCTATCGAGCCCGTGGCGTTTTCTCCTCTACGTTCGTTGAATGACATAAGTGAACTTATTGAGGACGTGGGGTTAGATAAGCTCAAGATGGTGCTTGATACCTGGCATCTCTGGGCTGGAGGTGAATCGTGGGAACGCGTAGCAGAGGTCGACTCATCTCTGATTGTTACTGCTCACATCGGAGATTCTGCACCGAAATGCGGATCAAGTTGGTCAGACGTTGATCGATCAATTCTGCCTGGCGATGGTATTTTACCGTTGCGTGAAGCGATATCAGCTATCGGTTCTACTGGTTTCACGGGCCCTTGGGCCGTGGAGGTAATCAGCGCTCAGTATCGCGAGTGGGAATCTGTGGCTTTGGCTAGAGAACTGAATCAAAGAGCAAGATACCTCTTAAAGGAGGCAGGAATGGAGGTTGGAGATGCCGTTTAATCCTAGCAAATTGAGAAGCACAACATTCAACCGTATGGAAAATTTGATTGCCCGCGGAAAACGTGTGGATGCATGGGCAGCCACTAGGCTGAGTATCCTTGAGGTCGACTCGACTAACACTATGTATCCTGTCTATGCCGATCGTGCTAAGGGTGCTTATATATGGGATGCTGACGGCAACCGGTATCTCGACATGATAATGGGGTATGGGCCTGTGGTGCTTGGGCACTCTGATCCGCGAATAACTGATGCTGTTTTCAAACAGCTCGAACGAGGTACCTGTTTTTCACCGTTGTGGAGTCCCAGGCAGGTTGAACTCACCGAGTTGTTAGTGGAAGTGATTCCGGGAGCTGACATGGCCTATTTGTTACGTACAGGTTCGGACGCAACTAGCGCCGCGGTCCGGCTAGCCAGGATTTATACTGGTCGTAACAAAATCGCAAAATGGGGGTATAACGGTTGGCATGATTGGACGGCGCCAAGACCAGCGGGGGTCCCAAAGTCGGTTCTTGCGGATACCCTCTATTTTGAGTACAATGACCTGACTAGTTTAGAGAGACTACTTGCTTCACAGGGAGACCAGGTGGCCTGCGTTATTATGATGAGTTATGGTTTAGATGAACCAGACGCTGGTTTCCTTGAAGAAGTTCGAAACACCGCACACCGTTATGGGGTGCTGTTTATTTTAGATGAGATGCGGTCTGGATTTCGAATTTCTCTTGGTGGAGCACAAGAATATTTTGGAGTTCAGGCAGATCTGGCGACTTTTAGTAAGGCTATGGCTAACGGGTATCCAATTTCGGCAGTCGTCGGGCGTGCGGATATTATGTCTCAGCTCGGACGTACCCATATGTCGTCAACATTTTTCGGGAATGCTGCTGAAATGTCGGCTGCGTTGCAAACAATTAATATTTTACGCGAGGAGCCTATCATTCAGCACCTGTGGACGCTTGGCATGCAGTTGCAGGATGGGCTACGTACTATAATTGCGGATACTGGTCTTCCAGCCACTGTTCGAGGGATGCCAGTATCGCCGTTTTTAAGTTTTGAAGAAGATGCTCCTGACAAGAAATTAATATTTTATAAAGAAACGTTGCGACGCGGTGTTTTGTTTCATCCTAATCATGAATGGTTTATGAGTGCAGCTCATACGATGGCAGACATAGATATGGCTTTGAGCGTGTCGTCATTAGCTGCCCAACGAGCAATGGCTTGAGTTTTATAGTCATTTTACGTAATAACATAGTGTAATGGTGGAGGCAAGATGAAGTGGCGAGTACCTTTCCTTGATCTCAGTGCTCAGAATGAGGATGTTGCCCACGGTATTGTGTGCGATATTCAAAAGCTGCAGAAGCGCCTAACATTTATACAGGACGAAGAGGTCGCTTTTTTCGAGCGTGAGTTTGCTGAATTTTGCGGTGTCGCCCACTGTGTGGGTGTTGGCAGTGGTACAGATGCTATAGAACTCACACTTCGAGCGTGTGGCGTTGATGTACATGATGAGGTTATTCTGCCAGCCAACACTTTTGTTGCAACGGCAGCAGCTGTAGTGCGTGCTGGAGCGCAACCAATATTGGTAGATTGCGATGACGATCATTTGCTGATTGATGTGTCGGCGGTGACATCTTCTATTACGGAGCGCACCTCCGCTGTCATTCCAGTTCATTTGTATGGACAGATGGTTCCGAGTTGCAACCTTTTAATGATGTCGGAGAGAGGCCTGCTTGTGATTGAAGATGCTGCGCAGGCACATGGAGCTTCGTATGAAGGAATTTCACCCGGGAGTTTGACAACGGCTGCGGCGACGAGTTTTTACCCTAGTAAGAACCTGGGAGGGTACGGTGATGGTGGTGCTGTGTTAACAAATTCGGAAGTGTTGACAGAGCGGGTGCGTAAACTCGGTAATCACGGCGCTCTAGTGAAATATGAACATGACATAGTTGGGTTCACATCTCGACTGGATTCGTTGCAGGCTGTGGTATTGCGCCATCAATTGCGTCGGCTCAGCGAGCGAACTACTCAGCGCCGGAATGCGGCGGAACGTTATAACAATCTCCTTAAAGGCGCAGAAGGCGTGCGAACACCGATTGTATATCACGGTGGACAGTCAGCATGGCATCTTTATGTGGTAAGGGTTAAAAATCGTCAGTTGGTTAGGTCTCGGTTGTCAGATGTAGGCATAGAGACTATGATACACTATCCACGACCAATTCATCTAACTCCTGCCTTTACTCACCTCGGATACAGGCGAGGTGATTTTCCTGTTGCCGAACGTGCAGCCGCTGAGGTTCTGTCTCTACCTATGTTTCCCGGTATTACAGTGGAACAACAAGAGTATGTTGTGGATCATTTATTGCGCATCATTGGTTCGATCTAATCTTGAGTTGTTATTCCGGTTTAGGCTGGTTGGGTTTTGTTGGAATGGTGCAGGTGGGGTGGTTGCCGGAGGGGGCGGTAAAGTCGGTTTTAGGGGGTTGGTTGGGTGAGTAGTCTGATCTGACTCATGACAGTTTGGTGGGTTTGGGGTTTTGGGGCTGGATTTTTGTTGGTATTCCAGTGGTGTTGGGGGTGTGCTGGCACACTAGCCTCTGTCAAGCCCTGTGGACTGCTGGGTGTTTTTCGGACAGTGCTTGTTTGTGTTTCAGGCTGCTTTCGTTAAGTTCATGAGTTCGCGTTCGACCTCGTTCGGGGTGCGATACCCTAGGGCTGAGTGAAGGCGGACATGATTATATATCAGCTCGATCCACGAGGCAATATCACTGATCGCTTTACCCTTCGTGGGGTACACCATCCGGTGTACCCTCTCATTCTTGAGTGTGGCGTTGAATGACTCCGCCCACGCATTGTCCCAGCAAACCCCCGTATTCCCCACCGAGGGACGAATCCCATAAGACCTGAGATGATCCAGGAACCTCTGAGACGTGTACTGACTACCTCGGTCTGAATGAAAGACTGTCACGCCCCTGTCAACCGGGCACCTGCGTACCGCCATGTCAATGGCCTGGCGCACCAGGGAGGTGCGCATGTGGTCGGCCATCGCGTAACCCACGACCTTCTTGGTGCAGCAGTCCAGAACGGTCGCAAGATA
>NZ_JH470372.1:0-3919 GCF_000239715.1 Actinomyces sp. oral taxon 849 str. F0330
AGCCGTCCTTGCTGGCCGAGACCCTGGGCAAGACCTCCAGGCACCGGAGGCCAGCTGGCCTCCTACGCCGGGCTCGCTCCCGTCACACGCCGCTCCGGCTCATCGATCCGTGGTGAGCACGTCTCCCACGGCGGCAACAAGAGGCTCAAGCGCGCCATGTTCCTGTCCGCCTTCGCCTCCCTGCGCTCCGACCCCGTCTCCCGGGCCTACTACCAGCGCAAACGAGACCAGGGCAAGCGTCATAACCAGGCCGTCCTCGCCCTGGCCCACCGCCGCATCCTGACCCTGCACGCCATGATCCGAGATGGAGCCCTCTACGACCCACAACCAGCCACGAAACTACCCACCGCCGCTTGACACACCACATAGGGGCACCCCCCCAAGCCGAAGGCATCCTCGCCGCACTCAACATCCCAACAGGGCACTAAAAACTGTGCAACTCAGGTTCGATCTCAAAGGGCCCCATCCTGACGAGTCCACCGTCTTGGACGTGGGCCCGTTCCTGGCGTTACCACGCGCCTGGGTGGTCGGCTCGCCCTTGTCGTAGCCCAGGTGCTCGCTCAAGCCAAGCAGCCAGCCCCCTCTCCAGGGCCTCCCTTGGTGCAGGGCCGGCAGCAGACCATCAACCCCAGTCATGTTCACCTGCCCGGCACCAGCTCTGCTCAAACAAGCCATCCACAGCCCCAGCCAAGCGCAACCGGTCGACCACATCCCAACCACCAGCAGAAGCCCTGTTGTCATCATCAGTAGCAGTAACCAATACCAGTCCTTCCACAAGGGCTCACAACAAACCAATGAACAGGCTCTCGTCGGTTCACGCACCACCCGCGCCCCGGGGGACCTGGAGGCGCACTTCCGGTGGCACGGGGACGCCCCCCGCCGACGGGTAGCTCACCAGGCACCATTACCCCCAGGAGGGGATCCAGGAGCAAGCGGGACAAGAGCCGCAAGGCCGAGCCGGTGCGGGACCCCGGTTACCCATCCCGGCTCGTGGAGGGCCGTCTGGGGCTACTCATCCAAGCGCTTCACCCGGGACAACCACACACTGGACGTCCAGGAGAACAGGGCCAGGGCCGTCATCGCCGGAGGCGAGCGCCCTAAGGGCACTCGTTTTGTCACCACCCGCAAGGGGAACCAGGTCCTCGATGAGGCATCCCTGGCCAGGGCCCGGCGCCTGGCTGGGCTCAAGGGCTACGTCACCAACATTCCTACCCGCCTGATTGGACGCCGCCGAGGTCATCTCCTCCTATCCTACCACGAGCTGTGGCACGCCCGAGCAGTCATTCGCCAATGAGCAAGCACGACCTGCCAGCTCGCCCCGTCTTCCACCACACCCGCAATGCCACCTGGGCCCACCTCACGATGGTGATGGCCGCCCTAGCCGTAGCCCGATACCTCCAAGACACCACCGGAATAAGCATCTAAGCATCGCCAGGATCACACGCGGGCTGCACGGCCTGAAGGAGGCCGTCATCAACATCAACGGCCACCACATCAACGCCACCCCACAACCAACCCCCAAAGCCGAGGAAATCCTCACCTCCCCACCCCCGGCACACTAAGCGTCATGAGTCAGGTCGAATACAACAGCCAGCGCCTGCACTCAAACATCGGCTATGTCACTCCTCTCGACGAGCACAAAGCCGCCCGGGCACCCGACACCCACCACCAGGAACAACCACAACCAGCCACGAAACTACCCACAGCCGCTTGACACACCACATAGGGCCCCGAGAAAGATCCGACCACCGCGAGACGACACGCGGCAGATTTGTCACACCCACGTGCCACAATCAGATCCAAGACACCGGCAACGACGCCATAAACCTCAACTCAGCCAGTCGATGACAAATCGAGGTCAGCACGAAAGCATGGAGAACAACCTCAACTCCTAAACGCATTATGATGAACAAGTCGATACGCTTCCTCCATGTCAGAAGAGTACCCCAGTTATCCCTATGTTGCATCAAAAACATGTTCACACTCTACGCCGGATTCCTTATCAAGTTTACATGACATCGGCATGCAATGCAATTACATTTAATGCAACCACAACGTTCTAAAAATTCTTTATTTAGCAGCTGTAAGAATATAGATAAATCTATTATCTAAGTCATCTCGAGGTTCCAACGAAAGAGAGTCACTGGAGGAAATTCCAAATATGGAGGAGATTTTCAAGTCGGCCTGCGAGGAGGCCAGTATAATGTCATCTACTGAATAGAATCGCTCGGTCATCACGGTAACTAAAGCGCTCCATATATCTGGGTCGCCTGTAGCGTTAAGGGAGTGAACTTTAATTGAATGTAACGCGTCGAAACGCTCTATCGGCTCCCGATAAAGAACATGATCTTTTGAAATAAATTCGACACAGGGATGTTTCCAGTAATGCTCGTAGATCATTTTAGTGTTTGTGTCGATAACGACTGCCCCATCTTCGAAAAGGGACCGGCGCGCGCATTTCAGAAAAGAAATCAGTGCATCGAGACTTGTGAGATGGTTTACGCTACCATAAATGCATGTTATGTAGTTATATTTTCTTTCAGTATCAAAGTGTTCGAGATTCGCCGAAAAAACCGAAAGAGGTAATCCTTCTCGATCGGTCTTGCCTTGTGCCTTTGCTAGCATACCGTAGCTTGAGTCGAACCCAGTAACGTCGTCGGTGTAGTTCATTAAGGAGATCATGCTGTTTCCGGTGCCGCAGGCTGCATCCAGCACTGAAGCTCCCTCAAATCCTCGTCCACACACTCTATGGAGAGAATCATTCATTCTATCAACAATTATCTTCACGTAATTATCAACATTTGTATACATATCATAATATGTCGAATATGCATCATAGTTCTCGCTCATCACTTCCCCCTGTAAGCATGAATCATCCGTTTTCTACTTGCCACATTTTCGGCCAGCACAAGAGGCTAAACCCCTTCCAATTTTCATTGCATTAGTGATTCGGTAAATCTGACAATGTACTGCCCGGAAGATGTCATTGGTGTGTATCCGCCTCACGACCCTATATTACATCCCAATTCAGAGGATCGGCAAGGTCGGTGGGTGGTTGTCTGATCTCTAGTGGGGCTGGTATTGGTGTAGGGCACTAGCCTCGATCTTTCATTGGTTGGTTGAGTGGGGTTTGGTGGCGGCGTTGCCGGTGTCGTGGCTGGGATTATGCCGGTTGGGTGTGACGGCTTGCCGCGTGTCGTCTCGCGGTGGTCGGGCCTTTCCGGGGGCCAGAGGGTTCTTCCTTCAGGGGCGTGGTGGACAGGAAGCAGGAGCCGTGTGTCTACGGAGCCGGTAGGGCCTGGAGGTGCCCGAGGCCGTCAAGCAGAAGGCTGGTCCAGGGGTGGTCGGCCTTGTAGCGCAGGACGGTGCGGCGGGCGTGGTGGGCGATGACAGCGGGGATGCTCATCAGCCGCAGGCGGATCGTCCGGGGCTCCCAGGCGCGGGCGGGGGTAGAGGCCAGGGCGAGCAGCTGGGGAGAAGGGACCTGTCCAGTTTTCTGTGTAAGCGTTTTACAGGTAGGGGTTGATTCGGTCGGGGTAGGCGGTGGTGAGCTGGGCCAGGGCCTTGTTCCAGTCGGTGGTGATCTGTCCTTCGATGAGCTTGCCCTTGGCCCTGCGCTTGGATGCTGGCAGTCCTTTCTCCTTGTCGCGTTCTCGGGCTCGCTTGTCCACGGGTGTCGCAGATCGCCAGCCACAGCAGCTTGATCACCGCCTCATCGGAGGGGAAGTGGCCGCGGTTCTTGGAAACCTTGCGCAGCTGGTAGCTCGCAGTCTCGATACTGTTGGTGGAGGGGGTACCTCCCACGAAGTGGGGGAGAGATGACACGCCTGAGCATCGGAGGGAAGTCCAGGAAGGGAGTGAATCGCTCCCAGGCCCGCTCCCAGGTCGTCACCGTCTGGGGGTACTTGACCCCCATGTC
>NZ_JH470373.1:0-3628 GCF_000239715.1 Actinomyces sp. oral taxon 849 str. F0330
GGGCGTCGGCGCGCAGAACGTCGGCGACCAGGCCCGAGGCCATCAGCGCGCGGGAGACCTGCTGGGCGCCGGCCGGGTTCTCGACCAGGGCGGCGATGGTGGGGCCCGATCCGGAGACGATGGCGCGCAGCGCCCCGGCCTCCTCGGCCACGGCGATGACCCGGGCCAGCTCGGGGCGCAGGTCGAGGGCTGCGGCCTGGAGATCGTTGTGCAGGGAGGCGGCCAGGGCGGGCGCGTCTCCGGCGCGCAGGGCCGAGGTGAGGGCCTCGGGCACATCCCGCACTGCGGGCGCGCCGGTACCGGTCAGCTCGTCGAAGCGACGGAAGACCGCGGGCGTGGACAGGCCCTCCTCGGCCAGGGCGAAGACCCAGTGGTAGGAGCCCCGGGTCATGATCGGGGTGACGAGATCACCGCGGCCGGACCCGACGGCGGTGGCCCCGGTTAAGGGGAAGGGCACATCGGCCCCGAGTCGGGCGGCCAGGGCGGAGAGCTCGAGCAGCGATAGGCCCGTGCCCCACAGGATGTTGCAGGCCACGAGGGTGGCGGCGGCGTCGGCCGATCCCCCGGCCATACCCCCGGCCACGGGAACGCGCTTGCGCAGGAGGAGGTCGACGCCCTCACTCACGCCTGTGGTCTCGGCCAGGAGCTCGGCGGCCCGCATGGCCAGGTTGGAGGCATCGGTGGGGACGTCGGCGTCGGGCTCCTCGAGGGTGAGAGTGACGGTGCCGCGGTCCCGGACGGACTGGCGACGGGCGGTGACGGTCTCGATGAGGCGCACGGCCTGGAAGACCGTGGTGAGCTGGTGGTAGCCGTCAGTGCCGGAGGCGCCGACGGACAGGAAGAGGTTGACCTTGCCGGGGGCCTCGACGCGCACGGAGCTGGCCGAGCCGCTGCGGGGCGGCGGCGTCGAGGGATCGCGAGGACCGGCGGTAACGCCGGGGACGGCACGCAGGTGGTTCATGACTGCTCCTGAGAGGTGATGGGAGGCGTTGGCGCGGCGGCCTCATCGGCGTCGATGGAATGCAGCGCCTCGGCCAGGGCGGCGAAGGCGGTGATGTCGAGGGTCTCGCCGCGCCGCGCGGGGTCGATGCCGGCGGCGCGCAGGGCGGTCTCTGCGGCGTCGGCTCCTCCGGCCGCCTTCGCCAGGGCCTTGCGCAGGGTCTTGCGCCGCTGGGCGAAGGCGGCGTCGACGAGGGCGAAGACCTGTTCGCGAGTGGCGCGCGTGTCCGGGGGCCTGCGGCGGACGAGCTCGACGAGGGCGGAGTCGACGTTGGGTGCGGGCCAGAAGACGTGGCGGGAGATGGTGAGGGTGCGGCGGGCGGCGGCGTACCAGGCGGCCTTGACACTGGGGACGCCGTAGGTGCGCGAGCCGGGCGCGGCGGCGAGGCGGTCGGCGACCTCGGCCTGGACCATGACGGTGACGGTTTCCAGGCTGGGCAGGGCCTCCAGGACCGTGAGCAGGACGGGGACGGCCACGTTGTAGGGCAGGTTCGCCACGAGGCGGGTGGGCGGGGGGACATCGACCCCACCCAGGGCCTCGGGCCCAGTGATGCTCAGCGCGTCGGCCTCGACGACGCCGAGGCGGTCGGCGGCCTCGGGCATGCGGTCGGCGACGGTGATGGGCAGGGCCCGGGCGAGGGCGGGATCGATCTCGACGGCGATGACGCGCGCCCCGGTCTCCAGCAGCGCCAGGGTGAGGGAGCCCAGGCCCGGGCCGATCTCCAGGACGGTGTCATCGGGCAGAACACCGGAGCTCCTGACGATACGGCGCACGGTGCCGGCGTCATGGACGAAGTTCTGGCCCAGCGTCTTGGTGGGGCGGATGCCCAGCGCCCGGGACAGGCCCCGGACCTCGGAGGGTCCCAGGAGGCCAGCGGCTCGGGAGCCCGGGGGCGTGGTCGCGTGCTGGTTCCGGGGGCTCCGGGCGTCTTCCGGGATGAGGTCCGCGCAGGCGGGGTCGGATGGGGCCTCAGAGGTGGCCTCGCAGGCTCCTGCAGGGCCAGGCCCGTTCGCTCGGGCGCCTCCTGCCGGGGGCACCTGTGAATCGGGTACCGGCAATGTCATGGGGACACAGTAATCGGCGCCCACCCTTTGTCACTGTGAGATATCTGGGAACACGCAGTATGTTCTCTGACGGCCGGCAATGCCCCGCGAACCGCGCGGGGCGGGCAGCCGCGGCCAGCGGGGCGCCGATCGCCCCGATCGCCTCGAAGGCGCGTTACTTCAGTGCAGACCGAGCTTGTCGGAGCAGCCGGGCCACTGGCCCCAGCCGGCCCTTTGCTGGAGCCTCTTGGCCATCTCGGTCTGGGTGGCGGCGTCGGCCTCGTGGGGATAGCCGGTTCCTCCCAGGGACTGCCAGGTCTCCAGGGTGAACTGGTACATGCCGTAGAAGCCGTTGCCGGTGTTGGTCCTCGGGTTGCCGCCGGACTCGCACTGGGCGAGCTTGGCCCAGACGTCGTCCCCGGCCCCGCTCTCAGTGGTGGTGCCAGTGCTGCCGTCGGAACCGCCGGAGGACGTCGAGCCACCGGAAGACGACGATCCGCCGGAGGAGTCGGGCGAGGCGGACGGAGCAGGGGTCTGCGTCCGGGGCTGTTCCTGCTGCTTAGCGGCGCCGGTGCCCACGAGGACGACCTCGTCCACCTTCTGGGTGACGACCACCTGGGCGATCGGGGTGCGTGAGACCTCCTTGCCGTCGACGGTGGTGACCTCATAAGTGGTGCGCACCAGGCCGTCGACGCCCGGCGTGACGACCCGGGTCTCCCCCTGGGGCAGGTCGCCGCTCTCCTGCTGGAGAGAGCCGTGGGGGTCGGTGGTGTCAACCGTCTCGGTGGTGAACGTGGAAGTGCTCTTCGTGACCGAGACCCCGTTGCGACCGCCCTCGGCGCCGAGAGCGTCGATGCGCTGGTCCGTTACGCCTCCACCGGCCGCCCGGCCGTGCTCGCCGACTCGCACGGCGGCGTAGGCGCCGCCGGAGACCGCCACCGACAGAGCCAGGGCCACGAGACCGGCGCGCAGCGCCATGGTGCGCGTATTCCCGCGGCCTTCAGCCTTCTCCCGGGAGGTCGGCAGGACCGGCTCCTCGGGCAGAGCATGGGCATGACGATGGGTGGTGGGACTCATGGGGAGACGTCCTTCCGATCGACGGCGGGTGCCACGGTAGTGGAATGACGAAGGTCCTGACAATAAGCCATCTCACCCCCGTGTGAGATGCGTCTCCCTCGTATTGCGACGGCGTCCGCCCACCGGGGGACGGACGCCGTCGAATACGTGTCGAGTGCCGGCAGGGCGATGTAGCATCCCGGCCGGCCTGTCGGCTCAGTACCAGCCGACGGACTCGGAGTGAGCCCAGGCCGAGCAGGGGCTGCCGTAGCGGCCGGAGATGTAGCCGAGCCCCCAGGTGATCTGGGTGGAGGGGTTGGTGGACCAGTCGTCGGCGACGGAGCTCATCTTGGAGCCGGGCAGCGCCTGGGGAATGCCATAGGCGCCCGAGGAAGGGTTCTCCGCCTGGTAGTTCCAGCCGGACTCGCGGTTCCACAGATTCTCCAGGCAGGAGAACTGCGAGTCGTCCCAGCCGTAACTGCTCATCATGGACCGGGCGATGGCCTTGGCACCGGCGGGGTCGGTTCCC
>NZ_JH470374.1:0-3052 GCF_000239715.1 Actinomyces sp. oral taxon 849 str. F0330
ACGCCGGCACGGTGGCCGCCCACTTGGAGGCGCTCTCCTCCTTGCGCGACGGCGAGGGCCACGGGCTCGACGACGTCGTCGCCTCCTACCGGCAGCTGGCCACCGCCGCCACCGAGCGCTGCGAGGCTGCCGGGCGCCTCACCGCCGAGCAGGCCCTTCGTCTGCGCGAGATCCTGGCCCCTGGGCAGCTGGAGCACTGACGCTCGGGGGCTCGGCGATCTGCGTGGCGGCGACGGCGCGCGCGAGCCATCGGTCGAGCTGCTCGGCGCTGGAGCGGCGCAGCGCCCGCCGGCTGATCTGCGCCGCGAGCTCCTTGGCGTCGGCGGCGTCGAGGTTGGTGATCCGGGCGGGGACCTCGTGGGCCACCATGTCGAGGTGGAGGGAGGCCAGCGCCCGCCTGCGGGCCAGCGGCCCCTGTTTGAGGGCCAGGGACTGGATGCGCTCGTAGGGGAAGACGGCCGCCCGACGCCGCCAGCGCCCGTGGCGGATGATGACGCAGGTATCGGTCAGGATGACGGCCGCCCGACGCCACGTCAGAGGGCGGAAGACGCGTCCCCGGCGGCTGATGCGCACGAAACCGCGAGCCGCCGAGCCCGCCGGTGCCTGCGGGTCGCCGACGCCGTCATCATCCCAGCCGGTCAGGACCTGACTCAGCAGCGCATCGGGGTCGGGCGCGCCCAGGTCGGGGACCACGAGCCACAGCGCGCGCAGGGCCGTGTCGCGCGCCCCCACGGGCAGCAGCATGTTGCCGGTCTGCCGGTTCTGGCCGTCCTGGGGCCGGTCCTCGCGGCCGGCGACGGTGACCTCCACCTTCCACCAGTCCTTGCCCCGCCACAGGATGGGCTGGGTGAGCCCGACGCCGTGTACCCGCCCGGGCGGCAGCGTCCGCGAGGTGTCGGCGGTGAGCCCGTAACGCATCCGGATGCCGCTGGGGGTGGCCGCGGCCTGGAAGTTCCAGGCGTTGTTGAATCGGGACCATACAAGTCCCACCACGCCGACGAACGTGGTGATGAAGGACGAGACGATCGTGACCGCGCCGCCGGAGGGCATGGCGCCCAGAGTGACGGCGAGGGTCGCGGCCACGATCTGGGAGATGATCAGCAGGAGAATGAGGTACGTGGTGATGCTGCGCAGCAGGGCGCCGATGAGGACGCCCACCTCGACGCCGTAGAGCGGATGCTCCTGGTAGTTGGAGGCCCATAGATGGGCGGGGCGCTGGGATGCTGCGGGGCGCCCGGGCTCGGGGGCGCCCGGAGGACGTTCTTGAGCGCGCTCACCCGCCTCGCTCTCCCCCTCACCGGTGCCGGGGAGCTCGACCCGGCCGGCGGCCAGATCGAGGATGCGATCGTGCAGGGCGTGGAGCTCGCGAGTGGTCAGGTACCCGATGACGATGCGCGATCCCCTGCCGCCGGCGACCTCCACAGTCAGTTGTCCCAGGCCGAAGATGCGTCCGAGCAGGGGGTGGACGACGTCGACGGACTGGATGCGCGGAAGACGGGCCGTGCGCAGCTTGCGGCTGAGGATTCCCGAGCGCAGGTAGACGCCGTCGGCGTCCACGGCGTAGGAGCGGCGCCACCAGCTGAGCATGCCGAACACCGTCCACAGGAGGATCACCCCGAAGAGACCGGTCAGGTAGTAGCCGCCCTGGCCCCACAGGGAGAAGCCGTGCTCGCGGGCGATGCGGTAGGCGCGAACGAAGTCGTCGAGATTCTGGACCGTGACGAAGGCGAGGATGCCGGTGACGATCTTCCAGCCCTCCAACAGCGGCGTGACGACGTTGACCCGGTGCCAGGTGACGTTCTCGGGCAGGGGCAGGTCCCGGGAGCCGGTGTCCGGCACGGACTCATCATCGGTCTTCCGGTCGGTCCCCGGGCGGCTCGCCCACCCGGAGCTCACAGTCCGGCCATCCTCTCCTCGCCGCGCCGGGACAGGACCTGGCGCAGGTTCTCGGCCTCGGCCACCGGCAGCCCGTTGATCGTGGCGTCGGTGCTGGCCGAGGCCGTGTGCAGCCTGACCTCGGCGATGCCCATCCACCGGGCGAGCGGCCCCTGAGAGGTGTCCACGAACTGCATGCGTCCGTAGGGGGTGACGGTGATGGAGCGGAACATGACGCCGTGGCGCCACAGGAGGTGGTTGTCGGCCAGGGCGTAGCCCATCGCCCGCACCTGGCGCGGGATGAGCCAGGCCTGCCAAATGAACAAGACCGCGAAGAGCGCCGCCGGGATGAAGAATCTGGGATCGACGATCACGCCGGGGACGACGAAGCCGATGACGAGGACGGCGCTGACGATGCCGGCCCCCAGGAGGCGGACGGTGATGAGGCGGGGCGAGACCGGGTGGAAGACGACACCGTCGGGGGCGAAGGGGTCGGTGCTGGTCGACGGGTGCGGGCCAGGCGCGGGAACCGCGGCGGGGGCCGGATCGGTCATGCGGGGGCTCCTGGTCCTTCGGGAGCCCGCCCGGAGGAGCCGGTCGAGCCCTCGTCGTCGCCGTCTCCGGAGATGGAGCACCACTGCTCGACGACGAAGCCGACGACGCACCATGCCAGGCAGGCGATGAGGCACCCGATCGAGGTCCAGGCCAGGTGGGTCATGGCCGGGGATCGGGGCGTCACCAACGCCAGGATGAGCCCACCGGCGTAGACGCCCCCGAGCACGGCGCCCACGATGGCCGAGGCCTGGGCAGCGGCTGCCGTCGTGGCGGCGCCGGTGAGCGTGATCCAGGTGCGCTCGCGCGCCCGCAGCCGCCGCACCGCCAAGCCGCATACGAGGACGATACCGGCGATGACCAGTGCGGTCACCGCTCCCCAGGGGGTGAGGACCGGGACCCAGCCGAGGTGGCGCAGAAGGAGGTCGCCGGCCACCCAGGAGGCCACCGCCGCGGCAATAAACCAGGTGACGGCACTGGTCCAGCGGGTGCGCCGCATCAGAGGTCCTGGCGGGGCCCTGTCCCCTGGGCGCCTCCACCGATGACGTCGTTCCACTGCAGCGGGGACTGCCAGGCGTCCCCCTCGGCGTCATTCTGCTGGGGCTGGGCCTCGGTTGCGGCCTGC
>NZ_JH470375.1:0-2671 GCF_000239715.1 Actinomyces sp. oral taxon 849 str. F0330
CTCGGGCTCGCTTGTCCACGGGTGTCGCAGATCGCCAGCCACAGCAGCTTGATCACCGCCTCATCGGAGGGAAGTGGCCGCGGTTCTTGGAAACCTTGCGCAGCTGGTAGCTCGCAGTCTCGATACTGTTGGTGGAGGGGGTACCTCCCACGAAGTGGGGGAGAGATGACACGCCTGAGCATCGGAGGGAAGTCCAGGAAGGGAGTGAATCGCTCCCAGGCCCGCTCCCAGGTCGTCACCGTCTGGGGGTACTTGACCCCCATGTCGGACTCGGAGAAGTCGGTCAGAGCCTGCCAGGCGGCCTCCTGGTTCGGAGCGGTGCAGATCGGCCTTGAGAGCGGCCGCGACCTTCCGGCTCTCCCCCGTAGGAGACGAACCGCATCCAGGGGCACGGAACCGGGTGGTACCTGCGCAGGTGGGGACCGTGGCCTGGGGCCAGGACTGCCTGCGATCGCTTCGGGAAGGCCGGTGAGCCCGTCACATTCCCCCGCGCGCTTCGCTCCCGTGCGGGAGGTGCCCCCTCCTGAGTTGCACAGTTTTTAGTGCCCTGTTGGGATGCTCAGGGCGGTGAGGATTTCTTCGGCTTGGGGGGTCAGGGGGTCGGCGGCGGTGAGGTGGTGGCCGTTGAGGTTGATGGTGATCTTCTGGAGGGGCTTGAGGGCACGGATAATGCGTTTGATGCTGATCCCGGTGGTCTCCTGGAGGTGCCGGGCGACGGCCAGGGCGGCCATGACCACGGTCAGGTGCGCCTCGATGGCATCGCGCTGGTGGTGGAAGACGGGGCGGGCTGGCAGGTCGTGCTTACTCATCCGGAAAGACTGCTCCACGTGCCACAGCTCGTGATACGAGGAGACCACCTCACCGGCGCCCATCAGGCGGGACGGAATGTTGGTGACGTAGCCCTTGAGGCCCACCAGGGAGCGGGCCCGGGCCAGGGAGGCCTCGTCCAGGGTGGCGTCACCGGCGTGGGTGGTGACGAACCTGGTGCCCTTGGGACGTCTCTCTCCGGCGATGACGGCCCTAGCGCGGTTCTCCTGGGCGGTCAGGGTCCGAGTGTCCCTGGCGGCGCGCTTCTAGGCCCACACCGCCCGCCACGACCCCGGGTGAGTGTCCGGGTCCCAGACGGGCTCACGACGCTTGCTGACGTCCCGCTCGCTCTGCGAGCCCCTCCTGGGGGTGATGGTGTCAATGAGCTGCCCATCAGTGAAGGCGTCACCGGCCCAGTAGAGAGTGGGCCTCAAGGTCGCCTGGGGCCCGGGTAGTGCGGGCCCCGACAATGAACCGCAACCGGGCGTCATCCAGGGCCGCGAGGTTGGCTGCTGAGAGCATGCCGGCATCAGCGACGATCACGAGCTCCTCAATACCGTGAGCGGCCTGGAAGGCCTCCACCACCGGGATGATGGTGGTGGTCTCGGCCTTACCTCCTTCCCAGCACCCGATTCTCAGGGGGAAACCACGGCGGTCGACCAGCAGGCCGACGATGACCTGGGGGTCGACCCGCCTGTCCTTGGAGTAACCCACCCGCCGCAGGTCGTCCTCCTTCTCGGCCTCGAAATAGAGCGTGGTGACGTCGTACAGGCACAGGGCCAGACCGGAGGTGTTGGTGACGTGCTCGAACAAGGCGTTTGAGAGGCTCTCGCGGTAACCGCGCTCCTGGGCCCGGGCCAGGGAGGCGTACAAGGTGTTGCGGTGGGCCGGGGCCGGCCAGCCGATCTCGGACAGGACCCTGGGAGTGTCGGCCTTGGATGTCGGCTCGATCAGGCGAGCGGCGACCATCTGCTCAAAGGCCCGGTCACCCCCAACCGCCTCACCCAGCCCCAGACGCCTGTAAGCCGAACGGAGGGCCTCGATCAGCCAGCCCGACCTGCGCGAGATGATCTGCGGCCTTCGCACCGCGCCACCGTCACCGGGTGCCTGACCACCCACCTCGTCAGCGTCGTCGTTGAGTATCGGCCCCAGGTCCAGGACCTGCTGGCCGACCAGGAGCCGCTGGCGCCCCAGGCGCATCAGCGCAGCCAGCTCGGCCTCGTCATGGGCCGACCCCAGGTGCTCCACGATCCGGCGCACACCATGGTCCTTGGCCACGACCTGCACGGCCGTGGCCCCCGAGGCTGTCTTGACCTGACGCAGGTACGGACTCACCCACCAGATCCTACCGGCCCCTTAGTGCCCCGAAACGACCACCCCACCCCCAGAATCCCAACGAAAAACCCCACTCTGAAACACAAACCACCCCAACCTGTGCAACTCAGGTCGGACTGCTGGTCGACCGGGCCGGTTTTCCTCTCCAGGTCGGCGATGCGTCGCATCGACAGAGCCTGTTCATTGGTTTGTGTGAGCTCTTGTGGAAGGACTGACACTGATGACTGCTACTGATGATGACAACAGGGCTTCTGCTGGTGGTCGGGATGTGGTCGGCCAGCTGCGCTCGGCTGGGGCTGTGGATGGCTTGTTTGAGCAGAGCTGGTGCCGGGCAGGTGAGCATGACCGGGACTGATGGTCTGCTGCCGGCCCTGCACCAAGGGAGGCCGTTGGAGAGGGGCCTGGCCGCTTGGCTTGAGCGAGCACCTGGGCTACGACAGGGGCGGGCCAACCTCCCAGGCTCGTGGTAACGCCAGAACGGAACCACGTCCAAGACGGTGGACTCGTCAGGATGGGGCCTTCCTGAGAC
>NZ_JH470376.1:0-2411 GCF_000239715.1 Actinomyces sp. oral taxon 849 str. F0330
GGGCCTTGGCGGCGCTGAGCATGTCCTCGGGTCTGGGGGCGCCTAGGAGGGGGACGGTCAGGGTGTGGACTGCCCAGAACGCTTCGGTCAGGTGCAGGAAGAGGTGGTTGTCCAGGGGTTCGAGCATCCGCATGTGAAAGCGGCGGTCCTGTTCGGTGAAGAGTTCGCCCTTTTGGGCGTGGGTATCCATCTGCGCCACGATTTGGTCGAGTTCGGTGTCTTGGCGGTTCTTCCAGGCTTGGGTGACGGGTTCGGCTAGTGCGTTGTCGAGGGTGATGCGGACTTCGACGATGTCGCGCAGTCCGCGGTGGTCGTCTCCGGGGTTGAGCAGGCCTCTGAAGACGAGGGACTCGACCATGGGGCGCATGGAGACCCTGCCGACGAACATGCCGTGTCCGTGGCGGACTTCGACGATGTCGAGGGCGACCAGGGTGCGTACGGCCTCGCGCACGGAGGAGCGGGACACGCCCAGATCGGTGCACAGCTGCGACTCGGTCGGCAAAGCATCCCCTGGCTGCAGTCCTTTGGCGAGAATGTAGTTCTTGATCTCGGAGATTGCTGTGGAGGACTGAGTCATGGGTGTGGTGGTGAGGCCGGACATGACACCGCGGGACGTCTGCATACCCCCATTGTCCGGCTAATGGCGGATTTGCGCTGGTGAATGCCCATCGGTACATATCCGATTATTTCCGGCGCGTGAGACGGTTGGAGTGCGTTCGGTGCGGGAACGATCGGGCGTCAACCGACACCGATATGCCGCATACGGCACGGAGATGTGAATGATTGTGAGCGATTTGCACCTATAATGCTCATGGTGCGACAGTTGCGGTATGTCCGACACGCAAGCGGTGCTCCCCGCCCGTCCTCCCTATGACAGTGCGACCGCCGCCCTGCTCGAGCGCATCGAACCGCTCGGCGTCTTCCGGAGCATGACGGTGCAGAACATCCCGAGCTGGCGCGTGCCCCTCGACGAGGTCCGGGCGGGATTCCTGGGACGGCACCCCGATATCGAGCTGCGGGATGCCGAGGTCATTCGCGAGGACGGGACAACGTTCTGCGTGGCGATCGCCCGGCGCTGCCAAGACTCCGCCGATGCTCCTCCCGGTCCTCTGCTCCTCTCACTGCACGGTGGTGGGCTCATCATGGGGTGCCGCTTCAACGGTCTGTTGACGATCGTCCCGTGGCTGCGGCGTTACGGGGGTGTCATTGTCAGCCCCGAGTACCGTTTGGCGCCGGAGGATCCGGCGCCCGCCGGCGTTGAGGACTGTTACGCCGCGCTGTGCTGGGCGGTCGAGCATGCTGAGGACCTTGGTGCCGACCCGAGCCGCGTCGTCGTCGTCGGGCCGAGCGCCGGTGGTGGACTGAGTGCCGGCACGCTGCTCATGGCGCGCGACCGGCGGGGACCGGCTGTTCTCGGCGGGCTGTTGGACTATCCCATGCTGGATGACCGCACTGGGCTTCCAGGGTGGGAGGGCTCGGTCTCGGCGCGTCAGTATCCCGACGACGGGACCTGGCCGACGGCGTACAACAACGTCGCCTGGGAGGCGGCGCTGGGGGAGCGGCGCGGTACAGATCGGGTCACCCCTTATGAGGCTCCCGCCCGCGCCTCTTGGCTGGGCGGGCTACCTCCGCTGTTCATCTCCGTGGCATCCGCTGAGGTGTTCCGCGACGAGGACGTCGCCTTCGCCTCGAAGATGTGGCGAGATGGTGGGGATGCCGAGTTGCATGTCTATCCCGGGGGCACGCACGCCATGGAGTTCGTCAATGCTCGTTGGCTGGCGCAGGGGCTCACCGCGGCGCGCGATCTGTGGATCGACAGGCTGCTTCATCCGGAGGATCCGCGACTCAATATCGTGGCCGTGGCGCAGGCCGGTACCTATCCGGCCCTGACGCAGGAGATTGCTGCTGGTTGGTTTAGGTGAGGGCTGCCAGTAGTGGGGCGTAGTGCTGGGTGGTGGCTTGGCGGTAGGCCTGGGCGTCCCCGTCGCGGGCGGCTTGGAGCATGGCTCGGTGGGCCTTGGCGGCGCTGAGCATGTCCTCGGGTCTGGGGGCGCCTAGGAGGGGGACGGTCAGGGTGTGGACTGCCCAGAACGCTTCGGTCAGGTGCAGGAAGAGGTGGTTGTCCAGGGGTTCGAGCATCCGCATGTGAAAGCGGCGGTCCTGTTCGGTGAAGAGTTCGCCCTTTTGGGCGTGGGTATCCATCTGCGCCACGATTTGGTCGAGTTCGGTGTCTTGGCGGTTCTTCCAGGCTTGGGTGACGGGTTCGGCTAGTGCGTTGTCGAGGGTGATGCGGACTTCGACGATGTCGCGCAGTCCGCGGTGGTCGTCTCCGGGGTTGAGCAGGCCTCTGAAGACGGAGGGACGTCGACCAGTGGGGCGCATGGAGACCCTGCCGACGAACATGCCGTGTC
>NZ_JH470377.1:0-2379 GCF_000239715.1 Actinomyces sp. oral taxon 849 str. F0330
GGGCGAGCCGAAAGCGCTCGGGGTGCCGGGCGTCGTCGATTGGCTGCTGGGGTGCTGGCTGCTGTGTCCGGTGTGTGTTTGGGGGTGGGGGCCGGTGCGGTTCCTGCTGTCGCGGTGCCGGCGGCTCCGGCTGTGGCTGTGAAGGCTGCGGTTCCCAAGGGGTTGGAGTCTTTCTACGGTCAGACGGTGGAGTGGTACGACTGCGGTGCCACCGGTGGGATGGAGAAGTCTGCGGAGGCGACGGCCTTCAAGTGCGCCAAGGTGAAGGTGCCGTTGGATTACTCCCAGCCCGATGGTCAGACCATTGAGATTGCCATGAAGAAGCATGTGGCCACCGGTTCGATCCATCGGGGCAGCCTGTTCATCAACCCGGGCGGCCCGGGTGGGTCCGGGGTCCAGTACGTCGAGGCCGCTGCGGAGACGGGCTTCGCCGGTGTGCAGGGCTCCTACGACATCATCGGTTTCGACCCCCGCGGCGTCGGATCCTCGACCCCCATTACCTGCGCCGCTGCGAACGACGCGGCTGCGGCTCCGGCTGCCGGGGTTGGGGCGCCACAGGCCGACACTCCTCCGTCGCCGGTGGATGGCGGAGCGAATAACGATTACAAGGAGAAGTCTCCCGAGGTGGACGCAGCAGCATCGGGTACCAGCTTTGAAGACGCGGCCCCTCGCATTGCTGACGAGTATAAGCAGGTAGAGGCCCAGTGCGCCGCCAACACTAAACCGGCCGGGCTCCTCGATCACGTGGACACCGTATCGGCGGTCCGCGACCTCGATATTCTGCGGGCCCTGTCCGGCAACGAGAAACTCGACTACGCCGGTTTCTCCTACGGCACCTACCTGGGCGCCCACTACGCCGAGCTCTTCCCATCCAACACCGGCCGCATGGTCCTCGACGGCGCCATGGACCCCAGCCTCACGCTCTATGAGAGCAGGCGTGGACAAGTCATAGGCTTTGAGCATTCACTGCGAACCTACGTCGAGTGGTGCCAGGGCGCTGCAGACTGCCCGCTATCGGGCGGGACTGATGCCGGGGTTCAACAGATCTCTGACCTCTTCTCCTCCGCCGACCAGTCGCCCCTGCCGACCTCCGACCCGAACCGCTCGGTGACCGGGACCGACATCAAAGGCGTCGTCACCCAGTACATGTACTTCTCGGAACAGGATTGGCCCGTCCTGAACCAGGCCCTCACCCAGGCCATCGTGCACCATGACGGCTCGATGATCCGGTCAATACTCGATCGGTTCCAATCAGCGGGCTCGAACAGCACTCTCGCGCGTCTTGCCATCAACTGTCTGGACTACCAGGTCGAGGGCGATATGACCTCCTGGGCGGCACGAGACCAGGAGATGGAACAGGTGGCTCCACACTTCGGGCAGACGGCGGTCATCTCTGACCTGGCCTGCCAGTCCTGGGGCCACACCGGTACCCAGCCCCCCAAAGCACTCCATGCCAAGGGTGCCGCACCGATCCTCGTCATCGGGACGACTGGAGACCCCGCAACCCCCTACGAGTGGGCCAAGGCCCTTGCAGGCCAGCTGGAATCGGGCCAGCTCCTCACCTGGGAGGGCAACGGGCACACGGCCTACGCCAATGCCGGTCACGGACCCTGCATCACCAAGGCGGTCGACACCTACCTGCTCACCGGCACCATGCCCAAGAAGGACCTGACCTGCCGCGGCAAGGAATGAATCGATGAGGAGTCAGTAACTCTTCAGTAACTCTTCAGTGACTCTTTACTGACTCGTCGCCGATCGCCTGTTACGTGACACCACTGATCATCGTGGTCGGGGACATCCGAGCTCGGATGTCCCCGACCACGATGGCGCTCAAGGGCTGGTGGTGGTCTGTGGGACGCCAACCTTCCGGAGGATGCTACTTATCGGTAAAATAACTCACATGAAAATACGGTCGAAGCGTCATGCGGGAAAAGGGAGAAGTACACCGGCGATCGTCTTGAGAGGATGTCGGCGACGAGCTGTCGCATCGTTGCGTCGTCGATTGGCTGCTGGGGTGCTGGCTGCTGTGTCCGGTGTGTGTTTGGGGGTGGGGGCCGGTGCGGTTCCTGCTGTCGCGGTGCCGGCGGCTCCGGCTGTGGCTGTGAAGGCTGCGGTTCCCAAGGGGTTGGAGTCTTTCTACGGTCAGACGGTGGAGTGGTACGACTGCGGTGCCACCGGTGGGATGGAGAAGTCTGCGGAGGCGACGGCCTTCAAGTGCGCCAAGGTGAAGGTGCCGTTGGATTACTCCCAGCCCCGATGGTCAGACCATTGAGATTGCCATGAAGTAAGCATGTGGCCACCGGTTCGATCCATCGGGGCAGCCTGTTCATCAACCCGGGCGGCCCGGGTGGGTCCGGGGTCCAGTACGTCGAGGCCGCT
>NZ_JH470378.1:0-2167 GCF_000239715.1 Actinomyces sp. oral taxon 849 str. F0330
ATGTCTCTGGACATGGGTGACAGTTCTGTGTCAGGACATCGGTGACACTTCGGTGGGGTCTGGGGGTGACACTTGTGGTCTGGGATTGAGGGGTGAGCTCAGATAAGAACCGTAGTGTTGATCCTCGTGTCTGTCTGGCGATCGCCCGGTGGCCTGATGACGCGCCTCGTGGGGCGGTGACGACGTTCTGCGCCGGGCACTCCATCTCACGCAAGACGTTCTACGTCCTGCGGCGCCGAGCCTGTCTGGAGGGGTCGGCGGCGGTACTCGAGTCCCGGTCGCGTCGCCCGTGCACCAGCCCGAGTCGTCTGCCCGAGGTGGTGCGTTCCCAGGCTCTGGAGGTGCGGGCGGCCCTGGAGCGCGGTCAAGTCTTTTGGTGTGGTGTAGATCGGGTTAGGGGTTGAGGGTGGTGGTGTGGTGGTCGGGTCGGGGGTGCTGGTCGTTGTGGAGCATGTGGGTGAGGCGTTGCAGGGATGTCTTGGACAGGTAGCGGCGTTCGCCGTACTGCCATTCCTCGTGCTGTTCGAGCAGGACGGCTCCGATCAGGCGGGTGACGGACTCCCGGTCGGGGAAGACCTGGACAACGTCGGCGCGGCGCTTGATCTCGCGGCCCAGGCGCTCGATGGGGTTGTTGGACCAGATCTTTTGCCAGTGCTCCCTGGGGAAGGCCGCAAACGCGGTCAGGTCGGCCTCGGCGTCGGCGAGCATGTCGGCGATCTCGGGGAAGGCGTCCTTCAGGGAGTCGATGACGTGCTTGTACTGGGCGGTGACGGCCTGCCGGCTGGTCTGGGCGAAGATCGTGGAGATCAGGGCGCCCGCAGGCTTGGAGCGGGCCGAGCCGAGCCTGGAGGTGATGTTGCGGGCGAAGTGGACCCGACACCGCTGCCAGGCCGCGCCCGGCAGGATCGCCTTGACAGCGGCCTGGATGCCGGCATGGGCGTCGCTGGTGACCAGCACGACCCCCTCAGGGTCCTGATCGGTGGGAACCTTCAGCCCCCGCTCGCGCAGGGAGCGCAGGAAGGAGGTCCAAAAGTCGGTGGTCTCGGCGTCCCCAACAGCCATGCCCAGGATCTCGCGACGTCCCTGGGCCGAGACGCCGGTAGCGACCACCAGGGCCTGGCAGACCACCCGGTGCCCTAGGCGCACGTCGAGGTAGGTGGCGTCCACGAACAGGTAGGGGAACCAGGTGTGGTCCAGCGGCCGGGACGCAAACTCCGCGATCGCCTCGTCGATGTCCTTGCAGATCCTTGAGACCGTGGATCTGGAGATACCGGACTCGTTGCCCAGCGCCCGCACCAGATCATCGACCTTACGGGTGGAGACCCCCTCAATCCAGGCGGAGCAAATCACCGCGTATAGGGCCTTGTCGACCCGCTTGCGGGGGCTGAGCAGGGACGGGAAGAAGGACCCCTGCCGCAGCTTGGGGATGGCCAGGTCCACCTCGCCGGCGGTGGTGGCCAGCTTCTTGGGGCGCTTACCGTTGCGGCGCGTGCGCCGGTCCTCGGTGCGCTCATAGGGGCCCGCGCCGATCACGGCGGTGGCCTCGGCGTCGATCAGGTCCTGCAGACCGGCCTGGAGCAGACGACGGAAGACGTCATCATGAGCCAGGTCCGGGTCGGCAAGGACTATCCTGAATCAGGACGGAGACGGCAGACTGGTGAGGGGGCATCGTGGGACAACCTCCTGGTGAATCTTGGTCGAGAATCCGGATCCCCACGATGCCCCCCTCCTGCTCCAAGCCAGAACCACCGGCCAGGGAACGCCGCAGGAACTGCCACCACACTAAGAGACCCACCCGGGACGGGCGCTCACACTCCGCCGCGATAGACAAGCTGACGCGCTTTTCAGGATCGCGTTGGCTCTTCGCAGCTCTCGGGCCTCTTTCTCTAGCTCCTTGATCCGCTGTGCCTCGTCAGTGGTGGTTCCCGGCCACTACCCTGACTCGTGACATTTTGGTGGGTTGTGGGTGGTGGGATGTGAGTTTTCGTTGGTATTGCGGTGTTGGGGGTCTGGTGGTGGGGCACTAAGAGCCCGTATGGTGCACTGGTGTGAGCCCGTTTGTGCGTAAGGTCAGGACCGCTTCGGGGGCCACGGCGGTGCAGATCGTGTCCAAGTCCGGTGGTGTGCGTCGGATCGTGGAGCACCTGGGCTCAGCCCACGACGAGAC
>NZ_JH470379.1:0-1801 GCF_000239715.1 Actinomyces sp. oral taxon 849 str. F0330
AGTCGGTGGTGATCTGTCCTTCGACGAGCTTGCCCTTGGCCCTGCGCTTGGATGCTGGCAGTCCTTTCTCCTTGTCGCGTTCTCGGGCTCGCTTGTCCACAGGTGTCGCAGATCGCCAGCCACAGCAGCTTGATCACCGCCTCATCGGAGGGGAAGTGGCCGCGGTTCATTGGTGATCTTTGCGCAGCTGGTAGCTCGCAGTCTCGATGCTGTTGGTGGAGGGGGTACCTCCCGCGAAGTGGGGGAGAGATGACACGCCTGAGCATCGGCCGGTGAGTCCAGGAAGAGGGGTGAATCGCTCCCAGGCCCGCTCCCAGGTCGTCACCGTCTGAAGGGTGCTTGACCCCCATGTCGGACTCGGAGAAGTCGGTCAGAGCCTGCCAGGCGGCCTCCTGGTTCGGAGCGGTGCAGATCGGCCTTGAGAGCGGCCGCGGCCTTGCGGCGGTCCCCGTAGGAGACGAACCGCATCCAGGGGCGCGGAACCGGGTGGTACCTGCGCAGGTGGGGACCGTGGCCTGGGGCCAGGACCGCCTGCGTTCGCCTCGGGAAGGCCGGTGAGCCCGTCACATTCCCCCGCGCGCTTCGCTCCCGTGCGGGAGGTGCCCCCTCTACGATCAGGACGTCCTTGACGCCCCTGTTGGCCAGCTCGGCGCACACGAGCCGCCCTTCAAGGAGACTCCTTCCCCGGGCCCAGATACTTAAGCCACGTGCTTGACTCCCGTCCATCCCTCGCCCCGACCGCGATGTGAGCCGAGCGGGAGGCGACCCGGTGAACAGGCGCGGACCATCGGCCCGGATCGCGCCCGTGGTAGACCACCGGGAAGAGGACTCCTCCAGCGGACGCGTGCTGCCACACGCGCGACAGCCTCAGCAGGCCGCGTCGGCGGGTCCTCGAAATGGTCCCCACGCTGAGCGCCCGCGCTGAGCGTGGAGGCCAGGTGGTGCTGGATATCCCGCACTTCTCAATTCCACCGGCGCATCAGGCCTGGTGATTCACACGCATCCAGCCCGCCCCGGTCGGCGCTGGCCCTTGGCGCTACCCGGGCGCGGGGTGAAGGTCCCGGCCCGGTCCCGGGGCACCACAGGTCTCGAAGGGCCCCATCCTGACGAGTCCACCGTCTTGGACGTGGTTCCGTTTCTGGCGTTACCACGAGCCTGGGAGGTTGGCCCGCCCCTGTCGTAGCCCAGGTGCTCGCTCAAGCCAAGCGGCCAGGCCCCTCTCCAAGGCCTCCCTTGGTGCAGGGCCGGCAGCAGACCATCAGTCCCGGTCATGCTCACCTGCCCGGCACCAGCTCTGCTCAAACAAGCCATCCACAGCCCCAGCCGAGCGCAGCTGGCCGACCACATCCCGACCACCAGCAGAAGCCCTGTTGTCATCATCAGTAGCAGTCATCAGTGTCAGTCCTTCCACAAGAGCTCACACAAACCAATGAACAGGCTCCGCTCCTGCCGTCCCCACCACAGCCCAGGGCGGCTGGCAAGGCGCACTGAGCGGCGCATCATCGCCTTGAGGCTCAACCGCCGGTGGGGACCCCACCGCATCGCCTACCACCTGGGCCTGGCACGCTCCACTGTGGGGCGCATCCTGGCCCGGTACAACATGCCCCGCCTGACCGAGGTGGATCAGGCCACCGGGCTGGCGGTGCGCCGCCCGCCGCCGGTGCGCTATGAGAAGACCAGTCCCGGGGAGCTGGTCCATCTCGACATCAACAAGCTCGGCCGCATCCCCGACGGCGGGGGCTGGCGCGCTCACGGACGGGGCTCAGCGCCCGCTCTGGCCGCGGACCGCGCCAAGACCCGC
>NZ_JH470380.1:0-1713 GCF_000239715.1 Actinomyces sp. oral taxon 849 str. F0330
ACCTCACCGCCGCGACCCCCTGACCCCCCAAGCCGAAGACATCCTCACCACCCTCAACATCCCAACAGGGCACTAAAAACTGTGCAACTCAGGTTTGATGGTGGCAGTCCTTTGTCTTTGTCGCGTTCTTGGGCTCGTTTGTCCACGGGTGTCGTAGATCGCCAGCTTTCGCCAGCTCAGGTCACCGCCTTATCGGAGGGGAAGTGGCCGCGGTTCCTTGGTGATCTTTGCGCAGCTGGTAGCTCGCAGTCTCGATGCTGTTGGTGGAGGGGGTACCTCCCGCGAAGTGGGGGAGAGATGACACGCCTGAGCATCGGCCGGTGAGTCCAGGAAGAGGGGTGAACCGCGGTCAAGTCTCTTGATGTGGTGTAGAGGTCTTCGTGGAGTGTGGTCGTTAGGTGGTGAGAGAGGGGGTGTTGGGTAGGTTCCGGCTGCGGTTGAGAACGTCGAGGCTGAGGTAGCGGCGTCCTTCGGTCCACTCATCGGTCTGCTCTGCTAGGACGGCGCCAACCAGGCGGATAATGGCGTCCCTGTTGGGGAAGATCCCTACTGAGTCGGTGCGGCGACGGATCTCTCTGTTGAGGCGTTCTTGGGGGTTGTTGGACCAGATCTGTCTCCATACCTCGACAGGGAAGGCGGCGGTAGGCCAGCAGGTCGGCTCGTGCGGCTTCGAGGTGGTCGGCAGTCTCGGGCAGGATCGTGTGGACATAGTCCAGGAGGCGGTCGAACTGAGCCTCGACGGCTGCTGCGTCGGGCTGGTCGTAGACCGAGTGGAGCATGGCCTTGACAGCGGGCCACAGACTCTTGGGAACCACTGTCATCAGGTTAGCGGCGTAGTGGGTGCGACAGCGCTGCCAGGTCGCTCCGGGCAGGTTCGCGGCGATAGCCTCAACCAGGCCCGTGTGGGCGTCAGAGGTGACAAGCCGTACCCCCGTAAGTCCCCGGGCCACCAGGTCGGCGAGCAGCCCGTTCCAGGCCGCCGAGCTCTCGGTGGTGGCTACCCGCAGTCCTAAGACCTCGCGATGTCCATCAGCGTTGACCCCGGTAGCGGTCAGGACCACCGCGCTGACCACACGACCACCTTCGCGGACCTGTCAATGTCAGGGCATCGGCCGCCACGAAGGTGAATGGGCCTGCATCGCCCAGGGGCCGGTTGCGGAAGGAGGCGACCTGCTCGTCGAGCTCAGCCGCCATACGTGAGACCTGTGACTCCGGGCAGCGAGCTGATGCCCAAAGTACCTATCAGCTTGTCCATGCGCCGCGTGGACACCCCGGCCAGGTAGGCGTCGGCAACCACTGTGATCAGTGCGGACTCGGCCCGTTTACGGCGTTCAAGCAGCCAGTCGGGGAAGTACGAGCCAGTGCGCAGCTTGGGGACGGCCACGTCAATCGTGCCGACCCGGGTGTCCAGGTCCCGGTGCCGATAGCCATTGCGCTGAACCCGGCGCTCAGGGCTGGCCTGACCGTACTCGGCACCGCACACCGCATCAGCCTCGGCGCTCAGCAGGGAGTTGATCACCGTCTGCAGCAGGCTACGCATCAGGTCTGGCGAGGCCTGAGAAAGAGCCTCGCCAAGAAGACGCTCAGGGTCGACAATATGAGGAGCGGTCATCGTGATGACTCCGTTCGAGTGGGTTGTAGGAGATTCCTCGAAGGATCACACGGTGACCGCGCTGCCACCAACAGCAGCCCAACCACCGCGCTACACCACAC
>NZ_JH470381.1:0-1598 GCF_000239715.1 Actinomyces sp. oral taxon 849 str. F0330
ACCAGGCCCGTCAGGTTGGCCCCGGTTCGCTTTCGTTGCCAGACGGCGATCTTGAGGGCGTCTAGGGCCAGGTCGGTGCACACTGGCCGGTAGGTGGTCTGCCAGCCGATGATTCTCCAGGAGTACACGTCGGTGACGAAAGCCGCATAGACCTACCCGGAGAGGGTGCGTACATAGGAGGGGCACCTCCCGCTTGCGGGGGAATGTCGGCGACCCATAGCTCTTTTGGCCTGAACGCGCTGAAATGCCTTTTGACGAGGTCGGCCGGGCACTGCTCTCGCGGTGCGCTGCGCGTGGTGCGCGGGGACTTGGCGCGGCGGACGCCGCGCAGGCCCAGGTCGCCCATGAGGCGTTCGACGGTGCAGCGGGCCACGTGACCGGCACCGTGACGCTCGGCGATCTCAGGTCGGTCCCGCATCACGTGCATCTTGCGGGCCCCCAGCACCGAGTAGCTGGTTCTCATGGACTCGTCTGATCTCGGTCTTGAGGGTCCTTGTCGCGCAGGCCCCTGGCACTAGGAGGCCGGCTACCGCGGGCGTGAGTCAGGTGCTCGGGGCGATCTTGACTCCGGCACCAGTGAGCACCTTGCAGATCGGCCAGGCCCCGAACTCCTCCTTCTTGGTCTCGATGTACTGGCAGATCAGCGGGACGGGCGCTCACACTCCGCCGCGATAGACAAGCTGACGCGCTTTTCAGGATCGCGTTGGCTCTTCGCAGCTCTCGGGCCTCTTTCTCTAGCTCCTTGATCCGCTGTGCCTCGTCAGTGGTGGTTCCCGGCCTCAGACCACCATCGACCTGGGCCTTCTTGACCCAGATGCGTAGAGCCTTGGGGTGAACACCCAGCTCCTCGCCGAATCCTACGGATCGCGCCCTTGGCCCGCGCCGGGTCAGCCAACGCGTCCAACGCCCGTCCTCGTGGCTCGCTCGTGCAGCTCATCGGGGTACTTCCTTAAAGTCCCATGACAGTGATCCTTCCGTGTCGTCACTGCCTCCATCAAACCCAGGGCGATTCAGAGTCGACACCCATCAGGACACTCACACCCTGGCGGTGCTCACCGCCCAGGGCGCCGTGATCGCAACCAGCTCCTTCCCCGCCGACCAGCAGGGCTACGACGATCTGACAGCACACCTCGACCGCCTCGGTCCCCTCATGGCCGTCGGCGTAGAGGACACCAGCTCCTACGGAGCAGGACTGACCCGTACCCTGCGCCAGGCCGGCTACGACACCGTCGAGGTGCTGCGCCCCAGCCGCCGGGTCAGACGCCACCACGGCAAGTCCGACCCGATCGACGCCATCGCCGCGGCTCGCACCGTCCTGTCCGGAGACGGTGTCAGCCAGGCCAAGGACACCACCGGCCCAGCCGAGCAGATCCGGCTCCTGCTGGCAGCCCGCACCCGCCTGATCTCAGCCGCCACCGCGATCACTAACAGTATCCACTCCCTGCTGACCACCGCCCCCGAGCCCCTGCGCGAGCGCTACCGCAGGCTCGACACCCCGGCCCTGATCACCCGCCTGGCTCGAACTCGTCCCACCAGAACCATCACCACACCCCAGCAGGCCGCCACCAGCGCCCTGCACCACATGGCCCGCACCCACC
>NZ_JH470382.1:0-1498 GCF_000239715.1 Actinomyces sp. oral taxon 849 str. F0330
AGCCGCTTGCGCTCACTGCGGGCCACGGCGGTGCGCAGCAGCGTCTCGAAGGGACCGGCATGCCCACCGCGCTCCAGCGCCGCGCACAGGCCAACCGTCACCAGCCACACCGCCAGGGCGATAAGCGCGGCCACAGCCTGCCCCACCCACAAGCGCTGCCCCACGACCAGGACAGGAACAATGACGAAGATGGTCCCGAACAGGATCGTCTGACTCAAGTAGGCCGTCATCGACCTGCGCCCGACGGCGGAGGCCAGCCGACGCAGCCCCGTCAACCTGCCGTCCTCCCTGGGCCCACCGGCGTACAGGGCCAACAGCGCCAACCAGCCGCAGGCGCCGACGATGCCGAAGAGCTCCTTCACGGCGAAGTCCCACGGCCACTGCGAGACGGGCAACACGTTGGTCAAAGCGCTATGGAGCGCCGCGAGGGCTCCCAGGGCCAGGCCGCCGATCCCTGTCGAGATGAGCAGGCGGCGGTGCCGATCCGGCTGGATGATGATGCCGGTATCGGCCAGACGTGCGCCGATCGCCGCGGCGGGAACGATCAGTGTGACGAGGACCTGCACGAACAGAAAGAAGAACCAGTTCGCGATATTGACGACGAACCAGGGCAGCACCGTTACAGTCGGGTTCTCCTGCTGACCTGACCACACGGCGGCGGTCTCAGGAGAGACGAAACTCACGACCAAGAAGAGCGAGAACGCGGTCAGCGCAATGATGGCACCGACGACGTACAGGCGGACGTACCTCTTGTGGGCGAACCATCCGGCAAAGATGACAGCGGCCAGACCGTAGGCGCCGATGATGTCGCCGGAGAAGAAGATGCCGTGGACGAACCCGAACAGGATCATCCACCAGCCGCGGCGCCGCACCAGGCGACGGGCATCGACGGTGGCCTGCTCACGCGCCCAGGACTCCTCCTGCGACGTCGGCTCACGCCCCGCATCCACCTCGGGCAGGGACTGAAGATAGCTCTGTGTCCCGGAGGCGATACGCCGATTAATCATCGTCATCAGCCCGAAGCCGAACAGCATTGCGAACAACGGGTAGGCCCGATGGTCGACGAACAGCGTCCGGATGAACACCCACCAGGCATCGGCCGCCGGGACCGGGGAAGTACCCACGATCATGCTAGCCGGCACTTTGTTCCATGTCGGGACGTTGGCCACTGCCACGAACAGGAGCATGAAGCCACGGGCCACATCGGGGGCCGGGTAGCGCACGCCCCGGCCGGTGAAGGAGGTCGTCATCCGCATGTGACCGATCTTACGGTTGATCCGGTTGGCGTTTCATCTACACGGGGATCATTCCCCGAGAACCGGAACAGAAGGGGTGACGCACACGGCGGCACCCCGGAGGTCTCGGCCGTGGTGTCGTCCACCGCGCGACTGCTGTGCGAATCGCCCTGCGAACCGACGTCTCAGCGCTGCGGGAACCGCGTGGACCTGGTGGGGACGAGCGCGGTGCTCACTGCGCCCCCGGGACGCCCGCCGCCCCG
>NZ_JH470383.1:0-1478 GCF_000239715.1 Actinomyces sp. oral taxon 849 str. F0330
TTGCGGGCTGCCGAGCTCGACGACGACGCGGCGCACCGCCTCCTCGATCGCCCCGACGCCCTCGGCGCCGGGGCGTCGCCGAATTGGTGGGCGACCAGTTCGGCAACCTCGCCCGCGCTGCGCACCGGGTCGTCCAGAACCGGCCCGACGCCCTCCTCGATCCGCACTCCGACACCCGCCAGACGCAGTGGCACCATGATGTCGGAGAAGAAGACGGCCGCGTCGACGCCATGACGTCGCACGGGTTGCAGCGTGGCCTCGGCCGCGAGCTCCGGGTCCAGGCAGGCCTCCAGCATCGGGACGCCCGAGCCTTCCCGCAGCGCGCGGTACTCCGGCAGGGACCGGCCCGCCTGACGCATGAACCACACAGGTGTGCGGGCGGGCCGCCGGCCCGCCAGCGCCTCCAGGATCGCGGGGGTCGCAGTGGTTCCGACGCCGTCGTCCCGACCCCCGTTACCGCTTGCCGCCCGGTCCTCCCCGGCCTCGATGCCGGTCGGATCGGGCCCGTGGACCGCCTGCTCGCGCTCGATCGAATTGTGTGAAGCGCCGGTGACGAAATCGCCATTGTCGGATGAAGAATGCTGACGCCGCGTATTCTTCCCGCGATAGGGGAACTGAATGTGAGACATATTCGATTGCCTCCTGTAAGCAGTGGTCAGAGGGGGTTTATTTCGCGTGATGATGCGATGTTCTGGATGTCGATAGGGTGCTGACAGGGTGTCAGGAATATGGTGGTGACACATTGTCTTGACGTTGGAGTGCGTCGCCACGCCGCTATTGTGCCCGCACGCCGCAGTGATGTTTCAATAGCGCTCGCTGTGACTACTCATCTTCTCTCCGCCGACTACCGACTGCCGGGCCTCGACGTCGTCGCCCGACTGGGAGCGGTCGCCCCGGGGCTGGGTCCAGACCTCCTGGAAGCGGTCCCCGCGCTGCGCGGGGTCGTCGTCCTGTCCACCTGCAACCGCCTGGCCCTTCTGATCGACGCCGACTCCTGGGCCGACACCGGGTGCCCGGCAGCCCTCCACTCGATGCCCGGCTCCGCCGCCCACAGCTCGGACTCCCATACTTCTGCCACGCACCGTCCCACTGTCTGCGCCTCGCCGGTCGACGCTGCACCATCTGGCCTGGGCGAGGCTGTGTCCGCCTTCCTTGCCGAGCGCGCGGGCCTGGAACCGGGATCCCTGCATCTGTCCCACCTGGCCGGCGCGGCCGCTCGCCGCGAGATACTCGCCATCGCCGCCGGCCTGAACTCCATGGTGGTCGGCGAGGCCCAGATCGTCGGCCAGGTCCGCCGTGCCGCCGAGACCGCCGCCGCCGAGGGCACACTCAGCCCAGACCTCGTGCGAATCATCGAGCGCGCCTCAACCGCCGCCCGCCGGGTGGCCCACGACACCGAGCTCTCCAGTCAGGGGCGCAGCATCGTCGCCGTCGGCGTCGAGCAGGCCGCCGGCCACCTGCCGCCGCTGACCAGCTGC
>NZ_JH470384.1:0-1388 GCF_000239715.1 Actinomyces sp. oral taxon 849 str. F0330
CCACCCCACTCCGACATCCTCTTCACCAACGACGCAAGACCCCGCCGTCGTTGGCGGAGAGAGCATCATCAAGCGGGGCAACCCTCACTCCGCCTCGACCGAGACGATGCGGTGGACGGCCACGGTCAGTTCGGTCTCGCGCACGACGTCGCGCAGGCGCACCCGCCCGGGTTCCACGGCCATGACCCGCACCTGCCGCTCCTGCACGGCGCCGTCGGGACCGGCCAGACTCAGCCGCAGCCGCGAGCGCGAGGACTGCGCCTGGCGCAGAATTGCCAGGGCGTGTACCGGGTCGGTGGCCACAGCCGTTTCTCCGGCGGCCTGCAGTGCCTCCTGCCCCACGCGGAGCCTGCCCACCAGGGTCGCCAGCTCGCGTCTGCCCGGCCGACGCCGCCTTACCGAGTGCTCGCTGCCGGGTCGTGACGGCTCAGGAGCCCGGCGCGCCTGCTGCAAGGTGGCCGGCCCGACCACCAGGTGACCACTCGCGTCCTCGGTCACCGGCGCCAGCCCGTTAGTGCGCAGCTCGCGCAGCACCTGCCCGGCGCTCGCCGTGGCCACGAGAATCCCGGGTGCCACCTCATCGAGGCCAAGATCCTTCAGGCGCGGCTCGGCCAGGAGCCCGGCGGCCGTCGCCTCGTCGCCGACTCTCAGCAGCGCGGCCACGGCCCGCACCCGCACTGTCCCGTGGTGGCGGGCCGCATCCTGGATGAGCACAGTCAGCGAGTCCGGCAGGGGCACGGGACTGTAGCGTCCGATGGCCTCGATGATCTCCTCGGCGCTGTAGCCGATGTCGAGCGCACCGCGCACCGACTCGGGGGTGAACCTCACCGTGAGCGCCCCGCCGCGAGACTCAACCACACTCGTACGCTCCAGCAGGGCCGCCAGTTCGGGGGCGGGCCGGCCCGGCACGATGGCGGTGAGGTCGGACTGAACGAGGATCATGTCGACGGCGGCCGGCAGATCCGCGGCGAGCGCGGCCTCCAGCGCTGCCAGGGTTTCGTCGTCCGACGGCGCCTCGGCGACTGTGTCTCCGTCGGTGCCCTCGGCGCTACCGGCGCTGCCACCACGGCCGGCATCCGGCTGATCGAGGCTCGCCGCCGCCCGTCGGGCGAGGATTCTGCCAGCTTCGGTGAGCGCGCGGCCACCGGTGATCCCGAGGGTCTCGGCCTCGGCCAGGACCGCTGAGATCGCCCCGCCGGGGATGGTGCGCCTGGGGCTTTCCCAGGTCAGGGCCGCCCGCACGAAGGCAGGGGTCGCGCTCGCCCCCTGCGGGAGGTCGCCCAGGAGCGCGAGTACACGGGCGCGCAGGCGCGCGGCCCACCCGGCTTCCAGGTCCAGGCCGAGGACCGGCGCGCCAGGGCCCCCATCGTCGTCGCCGGGTACCCGTC
>NZ_JH470385.1:0-1356 GCF_000239715.1 Actinomyces sp. oral taxon 849 str. F0330
CGCTTGGATGCTGGCAGTCCTTTCTCCTTGTCGCGTTCTCGGGCTCGCTTGTCCACGGGTGTCGCAGATCGCCAGCCACAGCAGCTTGATCACCGCCTCATCGGAGGGGAAGTGGCCGCGGTTCTTGGAAACCTTGCGCAGCTGGTAGCTCGCAGTCTCGATACTGTTGGTGGAGGGGGTACCTCCCACGAAGTGGGGGAGAGATGACACGCCTGAGCATCGGAGGGAAGTCCAGGAAGGGAGTGAATCGCTCCCAGGCCCGCTCCCAGGTCGTCACCGTCTGGGGGTACTTGACCCCCATGTCGGACTCGGAGAAGTCGGTCAGAGCCTGCCAGGCGGCCTCCTGGTTCGGAGCGGTGCAGATCGGCCTTGAGAGCGGCCGCGACCTTCCGGCTCTCCCCCGTAGGAGACGAACCGCATCCAGGGGCACGGATCAGGTGGACCACACAGGTCTGGACCGTGGCCTGGGGCCAGGACCGCCTGCGATCGCTTCGGGAAGGCCGGTGAGCCCGTCACATTCCCCCGCGCGCTTCGCTCCCGTGCGGGAGGTGCCCCCTTCTACGATCAGCACGTCCTTGACGCCCCTGTTGGCCAGCTCAGCGCACACGAGCCGCCCTTGAGGGAGGCTCCCTCCCCGGGCCCGGGGCCCAGATACTTAAGCCACGTGCTTGACAGCCGTCCATCCCTCGCCCCGACCGCGATGTGAGCCGAGCGGGAGGCGACCCGGTGAACAGGCGCGGACCATCGGCCCGAATCGCGCCCGTGGTAGACCACCGGGAAGAGGACTCCTCCAGCGGGCGGCGCTGCCACTCCAGGACAGCATCGGCTACCGCGTCGGTGATCCTCGAAATGGTCCCCACGCTGAGCGCCCGCGCTGAGCGTGGAGGCCAGGTGGTGCTGGATATCCCGCACCGTCATTCCACCGGCGCATCAGGCCTGGTGATTCACACGCATCGAGGCCGTCCAGACGGCGCTGGCCCTTGGCGCTACCCGGGCGCGGGGTGAAGGTCCCGGCCCGGTCCCGGGGCACCCCGATCTCGAAGGGCCCCATCCTGACGAGTCCACCGTCTTGGACGTGGTTCCGTTTCTGGCGTTACCACGAGCCTGGGAGGTTGGCTCGCCCCTGTCGTAACCCAGGTGCTCGCTCAAGCCAAGCGGCCAGGCCCCTCTCCAAGGCCTCCCTTGGTGCAGTGCCGGCAGCAGACCATCAGTCCCGGTCATGCTCACCTGCCCGGCACCAGCTCTGCTCAAACAAGCCATCCAGAGCCCCAGCCGAGCGCAGCTGGCCGACCACATCCCGACCACCAGCAGAAGCCCTGTTGTCATCATCAGTAGCAGTCATCAGTGTCAGTCCTT
>NZ_JH470386.1:0-1228 GCF_000239715.1 Actinomyces sp. oral taxon 849 str. F0330
GTTGCCGCCGTGGGAGACGTGCTCACCACGGATCGATGAGCCGGAGCGGCGTGTGACGGGAGCGAGCCCGGCGTAGGAGGCCAGCTGGCCTCCGGTGCCTGGAGGTCTTGCCCAGGGTCTCGGCCAGCAAGGACGGCTGCGGCCGGGACCCCTGATCCCGGGCACGCGTGGTCAGGACCTGGCACATGAGGGTGGGCCACCCGCCAGGGTCACCGGCCTGGGCGGCGACATCGGCCCGCTGAGCGCGTGGGGCGATGAGCTGCCTGGCCAGGTGAGGTAGCACCGTTGCGGCTGCGTCGGTGCCGGCGACCACCACGGTCTGGTGCTCCAGGGCCGAGACGATCTGGCCGGCCCAGGTTGTGTGGCGTCTGCACCCGTGCTTCTTGAGCCTGGCGTCAATCCTTGCCTTGCCCGCGCGCTTCAGGTCGGCTGGGGTGGGCCAGGCGGCGACGGGCCTCCAGGATGGCGTCGTGCGCCCGGCCAGGGCCCCACCACGGCCTCCAGGGCTGGGCGGGGTCTGGGTGAACGACTGGCCCCGGATCCGGCCCTTGGTCTGGTTGACGGCTCGGGTCAGGTCCAGGTCGAATCCCGTGAGCATCGACAAGGCGGCCGCGTCCTCGTCCGAGGCGTTGATGGCTCTCAGGGTGTGGGGCATGGTCCTGGCCGCGCCGGCGATGACGGCAGCGTCCTTGGCGTCGGTCTTGGCGCTGCCCGGTGTCAGGTCGGCGATGCGGCGCATCGACAGTCCGGGCAGGTAGCCCACGGTGATGCCCATGTCCTGAGCCACCGCCACCGCCAGGGCCCCGATGGTGGCGGGCTGGTCTACTACCACCAGCAGGTGTCCGTGATCGGCCAGCTTCTTGTAGAGAGCACGCAGGCGCTCCTCGTCGTTGGGTAGGGGCCCGCTCGAGGACCTTCCGCCCTTCCTGGCTCAGGGCCGTGGCCCAGTGCTCGCTCCTTGCCGACGCCCGGTGCCGATGAAGACGTCGATGTCCTCGATATCCATCTCTCCTGCCGCCTCTCGGTCAAGTCGATACGGGGTCAGCCAGTGGACAACCGGTCCCGCACCCACGCCTGCGAAAGACCTCACACTCGATGGGTCGTTCCCCTTATCAGCGGTCACCAGCGCCCGGCTGCTGCGGGTGACAACACCCCCCGGATCATCTAAGGACAGGGGCAAGACATCATGCCCACAGCAGCTGGCCCACGCCCCGGACCACCCGGGACC
>NZ_JH470387.1:0-1200 GCF_000239715.1 Actinomyces sp. oral taxon 849 str. F0330
GGCCGGACGCCGGATCACCAGCCGCAGCGCCGGCAGCGCCGTCGACCGGGCTCACCGTCTCATCGGCCTCGTCCTCGGCGGAGGCGGCCGGGGCGGGGACCCAGTCGACCTCGCGGCCGAGCTCGGCCGCCTCGGAGAGCTGGTCGACGATACGGGCGGGCACACCGCCGTCGCCCAGGAGCTGGGCCATGCGCCGGCCGGGCCCGGGCCCGTCGGTGGCCACAACAACGGTCCAGCCCTGACGGGCCCACTGGCCCAGGTCGGACACCGCCCGCTCGAGTTCGCCGCGGTAGGTGCGCGGGTCGCTGAGGTCCAGGCGGGTGGCCTCGGGGCCGGAGGCCAGGGCGGTGAAGGACCACCAGCCGCGATTGGTGGACAGGGCCAGGGCCCGGGCCTCGGCCAGGTGGGCGAAGGCGGCGGCGGACAGGTCGACCGGGACCGTACCGCCGGAGGCCGCCGAGGTCCAGGCGGCCGCGAGGAACTCGGCGGTGGTGGCCGTCAGATCCTCGGCGCGCTTGCGCACCCGCTCGGGCTCCAGGAGCACCGTGAGCCGGTCGCCGACGAGGTCGAGCAGCGGGATCATCTTGTCGACCAGGACCGGGGCGAGGGACTCCATGCCCTCGACGGCGATGCCCTGGCTGATCTTCTCCAGCATGTCGGCGGCGCCGGGGACGGCTTCAGTCAAGGCGGCGGCACGCCCGCGGACCTCGTCGGTCAGGACCAGCTCGCGGCAGGCGGTGGCGGTCACGGAGGCCAGCGCCTCGATGGTGCGCTGGTCGGCGACGGCGAATGAGGAGACCTCGTCGATCTCATCGCCGAAGAAGTCCACGCGCACGGGCCGCGGCTCGGAGGGTGGGAAGACGTCGAGGATGCCGCCGCGCACGGCGTACTCGCCGCGGGACTCGACCATGTCGACGCGCGTGTAGGCGGCGGCCTCCAGGCGGCGGGAGGTCTCCTCCAGACCGACGGCCAGGCCGGGGGCCAGCCGAACAGGCTCGAGCTCGCCCAGCCCCGCGATGACGGGGGCGAGCAGGGCGCGCACGGGCACGACGAGAACACGGATCGCCCCGCCCTCCTCGGGGTGGGCCAGGCGACGCAGAACGGACAGGCGCTGGGCCACGGTGTCGGCGCGCGGCGAGAGGCGCTCGTGGGGCAGGGTCTCCCAGGCGGGCATGACGGCGACGTCGTCGGCCGGCAAGT
>NZ_JH470388.1:0-1181 GCF_000239715.1 Actinomyces sp. oral taxon 849 str. F0330
CGCCCGTCCCGGTGGTGTGAGGAGTTGTTTCGGTGGCGAGGAGGCTATCGGTGATGAGTACGTCCCTACGATCCCCAAGGCCTGTGCACTCGAGGCGACCCGCAGTCGAGTGCGGCCGGTCCGGTTCTCGTCTGGGGCAACGCCGGGCGGCCGCCGGTTTGGCGGTGGTATGCGTCCTGGCCCTGGGGGCGGCGGGCTGCGCGCTGAAGGACGCGCGGGCGGAGGCCAGTGCCAGCGCCAGTGCCAGCGCGTCTGCGGCCGTCGCCCGGGCCGAGAAAGGGATCGCCGACGCCAACGCCTCAGCGACCGCCTCCCGAGAAGCCGCCCTGACCCCCGAACTCAAGATCCAGCGCGACACCGCCCTAGCCGAACCCGCACCCGCCAAGAATCCACAGGTCAGCGAGGAGACCTCCGAGGGCGCAGTCGCAAGCGTCTACTACTTCCTCGACCTCTACCGCTACGCCTTCATGACCGGCAACACCACCGAACTCGCAGCCATGAGCGAAGACCAGTGCCAATTCTGCCAATCTGCAATTGATCGGGCAACCAAGCTTCACGCAACAGGAGGATGGATAGATAAATGGGACCAAAGCATTGTAGATGCCACATACTACGACAAACTAGACGGATATAATTACAATCGAATCAAAATCGTCATCAACTACGGACAAATGACCTCCCACCCCGGAGACGGCACCCCCTCGAAAACTTCCGAAACGGATGATGGAAGAGTTCTTAATTTCGGAGTTAGGTATATCAACGGCCGCTGGTCGATTGGGGCGGTCGAGGTGGTTGAAAAATGATCATGAAACCTATCGCCGCCATCGCGATTGTCGCACCATTAATTCTACCAATGCCACACTCAAAAGGCGGCGGAGAAAATTCTGCGGCCGTCGAATCTAACGTGACCGCCGGAAACACCGACAAGGGGGTAAATGCTTATGGTGAAGTGACAGAGCAGATTCCCCAGGAGGGGGCATCGGAGCCCGGTGAGCCACCATCTCAGGAACACCCAGACGTGACGGCATCAGAACCGTCGATGTGGGACGAGAAACCCCACCAGAAATGCACCGACAACGGCGACGAACACCCTGAGATTCACTGCGTGAACAACGGGCTGCTCCAGCCCTCCGGACCCGAGGAACCCACCGGCGGCCCCCGCACGATCACGATCACCACCC
>NZ_JH470389.1:0-1180 GCF_000239715.1 Actinomyces sp. oral taxon 849 str. F0330
CTCGCGGCAAGGGTCGGGGGCGGACTGCTTCTAGCGGGGCGGGCGCAGGGGCCAGCACCGGAGCCAACGAGCCCAAGGACCAGGTGACCGGGATCCTTGACGCCGTCGACGAGCTGCTGGGCGAGCCCGGCGGCGATATCCTCATCTTCCTGGCCGGTGAGCGCGACATCCGCGACACCGAGGCGGCCCTCATCGACCATCTGGGGGCGCGCTACACGCCCGACGGCCGCTCGCGCACGCCGGGGGCCATCGAGGTCGTGCCTCTGTACTCGCGCTTGAGCGCCGCTGAGCAGCACCGGGTCTTCGAGGCCCACCGGGTGCGCCGCATCGTCCTGGCCACGAACGTGGCCGAGACCTCCCTGACGGTTCCGGGGATCCGCTACGTCATCGACCCGGGCCTGGCGCGCATCTCCCGCTACTCCAACCGCACCAAGGTCCAGCGCCTGCCGATCGAGCCGGTCAGCCGGGCCAGTGCCAACCAGCGGGCGGGCCGCTGCGGACGCGTGGCCGACGGCATCGCCATCCGCCTCTACTCGCAGGCCGACTTCGAGGCGCGCCCGGAGTACACCGAGCCGGAGATCCTGCGTACCTCACTGGCCAGCGTCATCCTGCAGATGGCGGCCCTGGGGCTGGGGGCGGTGGAAGACTTCCCCTTCCTGGACGCCCCCGACTCCCGCCAGGTCCGCTCCGGGCTGCAGCTGCTCACGGAGATCGGCGCGATCGAACCGGCTGGGGCCGCTTCCGCCCGGTCCGACGACGCCCCCGGGCGGGGTCGGAGGGGCCCGCACCTGACCGGGATCGGTCGGCGACTGGCGCGCCTGCCGATCGACCCGCGCCTGGGGCGCATGCTCCTGGAGGCCGGAGAGCTGGGCTGCGTCGGGGAGGTCATGGTCATCGTGGCGGCCTTGTCCATCCAGGATGTGCGCGAGCGCCCGGTGGACAAGCAGGAGGCCTCCGATGCCCTGCACCGACGCTTCGCCGACCCGACCAGTGACTTCCTGACCTATCTCAACCTGTGGCGCTACCTGCGCACGCAGAGCCGCGAGCTGTCGGGATCGGCGTTCCGGCGCATGTGCCGCGCCGAGTTCCTGCACTACCTGCGGGTGCGCGAGTGGCAGGACGTCCACGCCCAGCTGCGCCAGCTGGCCCGTCCGCTCGGCCTGGATGCCGCCCCGGTGGA
>NZ_JH470390.1:0-1150 GCF_000239715.1 Actinomyces sp. oral taxon 849 str. F0330
CCGCGAAGGTGGGGGAGAGATGACACGCCTGAGCATCGGCCGGTGAGTCCAGGAAGAGGGGTGAACCGCTCCCAGGCCCGCTCCCAGGTCGTCACCGTCTGAAGGGTGCTTGATCCCCATGTCGGACTCGGAGAAGTCGGTCAGAGCCTGCCAGGCGGCCTCCTGGTTCGGAGCGGTGCAGATCGGCCTTGAGAGCGGCCGCGGCCTTGCGGCGGTCCCCGTAGGAGACGAACCGCATCCAGGGGCGCGGAACCGGGTGGTACCTGCGCAGGTGGGGACCGTGGCCTGGGGCCAGGACCGCCTGCGTTCGCCTCGGGAAGGCCGGTAAGCCCGTCACATTCCCCCGCGCGCTTCGCTCCTGTGGGACCTGTCCAGTTTTCTGTGTAAGCGTTTTACAGGTAGGGGTTGATTCGGTCGGGGTAGGCGGTGGTGAGCTGGGCCAGGGCCTTGTTCCAGTCGGTGGTGATCTGTCCTTCGATGAGCTTGCCCTTGGCCCTGCGCTTGGATGCTGGCAGTCCTTTCTCCTTGTCGCGTTCTCGGGCTCGCTTGTCCACGGGTGTCGCAGATCGCCAGCTTTCGCCAGCTCAGGTCACCGCCTCATCGAAAGGGGAAGTGGCCGCGGTTCATCGGTGATCCTTGCGCAGCTGGTAGCTCGCAGTCTCGATACTGTTGGTGGAGGGGGTACCTCCCACGAAGTGGGGGAGAGATGACACGCCTGAGCATCGGAGGGAAGTCCAGGAAGGGAGTGAATCGCTCCCAGGCCCGCTCCCAGGTCGTCACCGTCTGGGGGTACTTGACCCCCATGTCGGACTCGGAGAAGTCGGTCAGAGCCTGCCAGGCGGCCTCCTGGTTCGGAGCGGTGCAGATCGGCCTTGAGAGCGGCCGCGACCTTCCGGCTCTCCCCCGTAGGAGACGAACCGCATCCAGGGGCACGGATCAGGTGGACCACACAGGTCTGGACCGTGGCCTGGGGCCAGGACCGCCTGCGATCGCTTCGGGAAGGCCGGTGAGCCCGTCACATTCCCCCGCGCGCTTCGCTCCCGTGCGGGAGGTGCCCCCTCTACGATCAGCACGTCCTTGACGCCCCTGTTGGCCAGCTCAGCGCACACGAGCCGCCCTTGAGGGAGGCTCCCTCCCCGGGCCCGGGGCC
>NZ_JH470391.1:0-1145 GCF_000239715.1 Actinomyces sp. oral taxon 849 str. F0330
CGGTCTTGATGAGGGCGGCCGGGTCGACGGCGTTACGGGCGGCGGCCCGCACGGCGGGGTCGGCGAAGGCGCCGGAGCGGGTATTGAGGTAGAGGGTGGAGGTGCGCGGTCTGGCGATCTCATGCAGGAGGTTCTTGTCCACGTTGCCGGCCTGGGCGACGGGAACGGCCTCGACGATGTCGGCGGTATCGGTTCTCAGGGCGGTTCCGCGGGCGGCGCCGTCGGGAACGTAGGTGACGTCGATGCCGGGGGCGGCGGCCTTCTTGCCCCAGTACTTGTCGTTGCGGTCCAGAGCGGCCGAGGCGCTGCCGTTGCTCTGCTTGAGGATGAAGGCGCCGGTGCCGTGGCCGACGGGGTCGACGGCGCCGTCGGAGGAGCTCGGGTAGGCGGCCGGGGAGAGGATGACGAGCTGGGGGCTGGAGACGCGCTGCGGCATGAGGGGGTCGGGGGCCGCGGTGGTCAGGAGGAGGTCCTTGCCGTCGGCCGTCGCGGTCAGGGTGATGCCGTCGAGGCTGCGGGGCGGTTTGGCGGCGGTAGCGGCGAAGGTGAGGGCGGCGGCGACGTTCTCGGCGCTCAGGGCGGTGCCGTCGTGGAAGGTGACGCCGTCGCGCAGGGTGAAGCGCCAGGTGGTCTCTCCCTCGCGCTTCCATGAGGTGGCGAGGAGCTCCTCGGCATCGCCGTCGGCGTTGAGCTTGGTGAGGGTCTCGGCGCACGACCAGCGAACGAGTTTGACGCCGTCATTGGTGAGCGGATTGAGCTTGCTCTCGGGGGCGTGGAACATGGCCAGGCGGATGCGGCCGTCGCCGGAGGAGCTGCGCGAGCAGGAGGCGATGGCGGCGGCGCCTGCTCCGACGCTGAGGGCGGCGAGGACCTGGCGGCGGGTGACGGCGGGGGCGGGCAAAGACATGGATGCTCCTTCGGGCCTGTGTCGGGGTGTCATCGGTCGAGGCGGTCGTCGTCAGTCAGTTGTTGCGGTCGGCAGGGTGGGAACGGCGTCGCGCAGGGCGCGGGTGGCCGGGTGGCTGGGTTGGGTGAGGATGTGGTGCATGGGGGCGTCCTCGACAATGGCACCGTCGTCCATGACCAGTGCGCGCCGGCAGACACGGGCGACGGCGGCCAGGTCGTGCGACACGACCAGTAGGGCC
>NZ_JH470392.1:0-1089 GCF_000239715.1 Actinomyces sp. oral taxon 849 str. F0330
TATGTGGTGTGTCAAGCGGCGGTGGGTAGTTTCGTGGCTGGTTGTGGGTCGTAGAGGGCTCCATCTCGGATCATGGCGTGCAGGGTCAGGATGCGGCGGTGGGCCAGGGCGAGGACGGCCTGGTTATGACGCTTGCCCTGGTCTCGTTTGCGCTGGTAGTAGGCCCGGGAGACGGGGTCGGAGCGCAGGGAGGCGAAGGCGGACAGGAACATGGCGCGCTTGAGCCTCTTGTTGCCGCCGTGGGAGACGTGCTCACCACGGATCGATGAGCCGGAGCGGCGTGTGACGGGAGCGAGCCCGGCGTAGGAGGCCAGCTGGCCTCCGGTGCCTGGAGGTCTTGCCCAGGGTCTCGGCCAGCAAGGACGGCTGCGGCCGGGACCCCTGATCCCGGGCACGCGTGGTCAGGACCTGGCACATGAGGGTGGGCCACCCGCCAGGGTCACCGGCCTGGGCGGCGACATCGGCCCGCTGAGCGCGTGGGGCGATGAGCTGCCTGGCCAGGTGAGGTAGCACCGTTGCGGCTGCGTCGGTGCCGGCGACCACCACGGTCTGGTGCTCCAGGGCCGAGACGATCTGGCCGGCCCAGGTTGTGTGGCGTCTGCACCCGTGCTTCTTGAGCCTGGCGTCAATCCTTGCCTTGCCCGCGCGCTTCAGGTCGGCTGGGGTGGGCCAGGCGGCGACGGGCCTCCAGGATGGCGTCGTGCGCCCGGCCAGGGCCCCAGCACCCGCTCGAGGGCGGGGTGGATCTGGGTGTACAGGCCCCGGATCCGGTTAGCGCTCTGGTTGACCTGGCGGGCCAGGTCCAGGTCGAATCCCGTGAGCATCGACAAGGCGGCCGCGTCCTCGTCCGAGGCGTTGATGGCTCTCAGGGTGTGGGGCATGGTCCTGGCCGCGCCGGCGATGACGGCAGCGTCCTTGGCGTCGGTCTTGGCGCTGCCCGGTGTCAGGTCGGCGATGCGGCGCATCGACAGAGCCTGTTCAATGGTTTGTGTAAGCCCTTGTGGAAGGACTGACACTGATGACTGCTACTGATGATGACAACAGGGCTTCTGCTGGTGGTCGGGATGTGGTCGGCCAGCTGCGCTCGGC
>NZ_JH470393.1:0-1040 GCF_000239715.1 Actinomyces sp. oral taxon 849 str. F0330
GGCGACGTCGTTGGGGGAGTTCGGGGCGACGTCGTTCCTGGCCCGGCCCCAGGAGCCGACGCTGCCGGTGGTCGTCTACCGGCTCATCGGCAGCCCCGGCTCCCAGAACCAGGGGATGGCCCTGGCTGGGGGCGTGGTCCTGGCGGTGGGCAGCGCCGCCGTCATGCTTGGCTGCGAATGGCTCCAGACCCGGCTCGGCCTCGGGAGAAGCGGGCGAGTGGTGTTCGGCAACGTTCGAGCGGCGGATGGCCCGGGCGCGGCGGGCAAGCGGCGGACAACGATGGCGGGAGGGCCCGGCTCTGCGGGCCCAGGACGGACGGAGGTGGGCGGCGATGAGCCCGGAGACCAGTGATACCAATGCTTCCGTGGGCCTGTCGGTGCGCGGGCTCGTCGTGGCCTACGGGGACCTGCGCGCCGTCGACGGCGTCGACCTGGACGTGGCCGCGGGCGAGGTCGTCGCCCTCCTGGGCGCCTCCGGCTCGGGGAAGTCCTCGCTCCTGCGGGCGGTCGCCGGTCTGGAGGACGTGGCCGACGGCTCGGTCGCCTGGGATGGGCGGGGCGTGGTGCGCGTGCCCGTCCACAAACGAGGCTTCGGCCTCATGTTCCAGGACGGTCAGCTCTTCGATCACCGCGACGTCGGCGGCAACATCGCCTACGGGCTCGCCGGCCTGTCGCGCGCCCGGCGGGGTGAGCGGGTGCGTGAGATGCTCGAGCTCGTAGGGCTTCCCGGCTTCGAGCGGCGGCGGGTGACGACCCTGTCCGGCGGACAGGCGCAGCGGGTGGCCTTGGCCCGGGTGCTGGCGCCGGCCCCCCGGCTCCTGCTGCTCGACGAGCCCCTGTCCGCCCTGGACCGGGCCCTGCGCGAGCAGCTGGCGACCGACGTGCGCGCCATCCTGCGCCAGGGCAGGACCACGGCACTCTACGTCACCCACGATCAGGACGAGGCCATGACCGTGGCCGACCGGGTCGGCGTCATGGAGGCCGGCCGACTCCTGCGCCTGGACACGCCTCAGCGCCTGTGGGCCGACCCCGGCAGCCGC
>NZ_JH470394.1:0-1038 GCF_000239715.1 Actinomyces sp. oral taxon 849 str. F0330
GGCGGCGACTAGTGCCGTGCGCCCGGCAGTGGCCGCCCGCCCCATCGGGGAGGTCAGTGCCACCGAGGCCCGGGCACGCCCCACCGGGGTGGGCGAGCTGGACCGGGTCCTGGGAGGCGGGATCGTGCCGGGCGCCGTCGTGCTGCTGGCCGGCGAGCCCGGCGTCGGGAAGTCCACACTGCTGCTCGACGTCGCCGCGAAGGCCTCCGCAGTGGCGCGCGAGCGCGGGGACGGCCCGGTCCTCTACGTCACCGGTGAGGAGTCCGCCTCCCAGGTGCGGCTGCGGGCCGAGCGCATCGATGCCCTGGACCCCGGGCTGCTCCTGGCCGCGGAGACTGAGCTCGGAGCCCTGCTGGGGCATGTGGAGGCGGCAGGGCCCTCCCTGCTGGTGGTGGACTCGGTCCAGACCATCGCCTCGGCGCAGGTCGAGGGCAGTGCCGGGGGCGTCACCCAGGTCCGAGCAGTGGCCGGCGCGCTCATCGCGGTGGCCAAGGAGCGCGGTATCCCGGTGCTGCTGGTGGGGCACGTAACCAAGGACGGCGGGATCGCCGGGCCCCGGGTGCTGGAGCACCTGGTCGACGTCGTCACCCAGTTCGAGGGCGACCGCCACGCCCGCCTGCGTCTACTGCGGGCCGTCAAGAACCGCTACGGCCCCACCGATGAGGTCGGCTGCTTCGACCTGGGAGAGCGGGGCATCGTGGGGTTGGCGGACCCCTCGGGGCTGTTCCTGTCCGCCGCCCGCTCCGAGGTGCCGGGCACCTGCGCCACCGTCACCCTGGAGGGGCGCCGCCCCATGCCGGTGGAGATCCAGGCGCTCGTGGCCTCCACGAACGCCGGCTCGCCTCGGCGCACCACCTCCGGGGTGGACCACTCGCGCACAGCCATGGCGCTGGCGGTTCTCAGCGCCCGGTTGCGGGTGGACACCTCCAGCGCGGACGTCTACGTCTCCACCGTGGGCGGGGCGCGCGCCGTCGAGCCGGCCACCGACCTGGCCGTGGCCATCTCCGTGGTCTCGGCCGCGCGCAACCTGCCCACGCC
>NZ_JH470395.1:0-1026 GCF_000239715.1 Actinomyces sp. oral taxon 849 str. F0330
CCTTAGCGACGAAGCTCATGAAGGGTGCCCGAGAAGGAGGCTCGGTGCCTCGCTGAGAACTGTCCGCGAAGTCCGTGAACCGTGGTGGGCATGGGAGGTGCCTGGTGCAGGCCAGGACCGAGATCACAGGCAGGTACGCCAGGGCTTACGCGAAGGCCTCGAAGCTCGAAGAAGGGGAGTTCCTCGATGAGATCGCACAGTCACCGGCTGGAGCCAGGAGGGCGCGCGCCGACGCCTGGTGGCCGCAGCCAAGCGCTCACTTAGTCACAGGAAACCGGGGCCCAGGACCAGAGCCCGCAGGTACTCATACGACACCTTGAGGATCCTCCAGCGGTGTGGGCCGCCAGCGGCGGGCAGAACTCCAAGTACTTCAAAGAGTCCATGCCGCTGCCGCCAAACCTGCTGGAGACGAGCGATGAGCTCGAGACAGAGCCCGGGTTCTTCGAGGCCTATCACCACCGCCCACCGCGGGTCGCCCCTCAAAGGAGAGGAAATCCCGGACCGTGGACATGACCGACGTGCTCACAGGATAGACCTTCACCCGCTCGATCCGCAGTGTTATGTCTCTGGACATGGGTGACAGTTCTGTGTCAGGACATCGGTGACACTTCGGTGGGGTCTGGGGGTGACACTTGTGGTCTGGGATTGAGGGGTGAGCTCAGATAAGAACCGTAGTGTTGATCCTCGTGTCTGTCTGGCGATCGCCCGGTGGCCTGATGACGCGCCTCGTGGGGCGGTGACGACGTTCTGCGCCGGGCACTCCATCTCACGCAAGACGTTCTACGTCCTGCGGCGCCGAGCCTGTCTGGAGGGGTCGGCGGCGGTACTCGAGTCCCGGTCGCGTCGCCCGTGCACCAGCCCGAGTCGTCTGCCCGAGGTGGTGCGTTCCCAGGCTCTGGAGGTGCGGGCGGCCCTGGAGCGCGGTCAAGTCTTTTGGTGTGGTGTAGATCGGGTTAGGGGTTGAGGGTGGTGGTGTGGTGGTCGGGTCGGGGTGCGTGGTCGTTGTGGAGCATGTGGGTGAGGCGT
>NZ_JH470396.1:0-1009 GCF_000239715.1 Actinomyces sp. oral taxon 849 str. F0330
GCCTCCGGGCTCGGACTCGGGCGCTGCGGGAGCGTCAGGTGCCTCCATACTCATCGCTCAGCGGGTCCCCACCGGGATCAGGGCGTGGGGACGGCGGCGAAGATGGCGTCGATGATCGCCTCGGGGGCGATGCCGTCGGCCAGGGCGTCATAGGTGAGTACCAGTCGGTGGCGCAGCACCCCGTGGCGCAGAAGACGGACGTCGTCGGGGATGACGTAGGTGCGCCCCTCCTGGAGGGCGACGGCCTGGGCCACCTTCATCAGCGCGATACCGCCGCGCGGGGAGGCGCCCACGCGCACCTGCCGGTCCAGGCCAGGCACGGGCCGGGGCCCTCCGCCGCGAGAGGTGTTGATCAGGGCGACGATGTACTGCTTGATGACGGGGTCGACGTAGACCCGCTCTGCGGCCCGCTGGAGCCACTCGACGTCGTCGGTGGAGATGGGGCGTCCGGTCACGGGCTGGTCGAAGGTGCCGTTCGAGATCCGGTCCAGGACGTCAGCCTCCTCCGAGGGCCGCGGGTAGGTGAGCACTTCCTTCATGAGGAAGCGGTCCATCTGAGCCTCGGGAAGGACGTAGGTCCCCTCCTCCTCGATGGGGTTCTGGGTAGCCAGGACCATGAAGGGGTGCGGCAGCGGGTAGACGACGCCGCCGATAGAGGTCTGGCGCTCCTGCATGGCCTCGAGCATGGCCGACTGGGTCTTGGCGCTGGAGCGGTTGATCTCATCGAGCAGGACGATATTGGCGTGGACCGGCCCCAGCTGAGTGGTCATCTCGCCGGTGGAGGAGTTGAGGATCTGGGTGCCCACGATGTCGTTGGGCATGAGGTCGGGCGTGCACTGGATGCGGCGGAAGGAGCCGGAGACGGCGGAGGCCAGCGTCTGGGCGGCGGTCGTCTTGGCCAGCCCGGGCACGGACTCCAGCAGGATGTGACCGCTGGACATCAGCGAGGTGACCAGGGCCGTACGCAGCTGCTCCTGGCCGACGACGCGCTGGGAGAAGATGTCGGCCA
>NZ_JH470397.1:0-1003 GCF_000239715.1 Actinomyces sp. oral taxon 849 str. F0330
TGTGTGTCAAGGGTGGTGAGGTATTGGTGGTAGCGGTGCGTGAGTTGGGGTAGTGGGCGTCGGTGGTTTTCGATGTCGGAGATTCTGGCGGGGTAGGTGTTCAGTGCGTGGGCTACGTCGGTTTGGGTCAGGTGGTGCCGTTTGCGGTGTGCTGCCAGGGTGCTGGTGGTGTCGGTTGGTGGGGGTTGGGTCAGGGCGCGGTAGACCTCGCGGGCGATGGCTCGTTTGAGGCAGCGGATGATTTCTTTGGTGGTTTTGCCTTCTTGGGTGCGTCGGTTGGCGTAGTTCTTGGTGGTGGGGTCGTGGCGTAGGCGTACCAGGGCGATGCGGTGCAGGGCGGCGTTGGCTCGTCTGTCGCCGCCTGGGTTGAGGCGATGACGGGTGGTTTTACCGCTGGATGCGGGAATGGGGGCGAAGGCGGCTTCGTTGTGGATGCGTCCGGGGTTGCCTCCGGCGGTGACGGCGAGCTGTGCGGCGACGGTGGTGCCGGCGCCGTAGACGGCTAGCAGGCCGGGGTAGTGGGTGGTCAGGATGTGATGCATCTGCTGGTTGAGCCGTTCGGCTCGGTGGTGCAGGTCCTGGTGGGTGCGGGCCATGTGGTGCAGGGCGCTGGTGGCGGCCTGCTGGGGTGTGGTGATGGTTCTGGTGGGACGAGTTCGAGCCAGGCGGGTGATCAGGGCCGGGGTGTCGAGCCTGCGGTAGCGCTCGCGCAGGGGCTCGGGGGCGGTGGTCAGCAGGGAGTGGATACTGTTAGTGATCGCGGTGGCGGCTGAGATCAGGCGGGTGCGGGCTGCCAGCAGGAGCCGGATCTGCTCGGCTGGGCCGGTGGTGTCCTTGGCCTGGCTGACACCGTCTCCGGACAGGACGGTGCGAGCCGCGGCGATGGCGTCGATCGGGTCGGACTTGCCGTGGTGGCGTCTGACCCGGCGGCTGGGGCGCAGCACCTCGACGGTGTCGTAGCCGGCCTGGCGCAGGGTACGGGTCAGTCCTGCTCCGTAGGAGC
>NZ_JH470398.1:0-884 GCF_000239715.1 Actinomyces sp. oral taxon 849 str. F0330
CAGTCCGCTGGTGTGCTGCAGGAGCTGGCGCACAGTGATCTTCGAGGCGTCGATGCCCTCGCCCTTGATCAGGCCCGGCAGATAGGTCTCGATCGGCTCATCGAGCCCCACCTTGCCCTCCTGAACCATCTGCATGACCACCACGGCCACAAAGGTCTTCGTATTCGACCCGATCCGGACCTCACCGTCCAGCGGCGGGGCCTGACCCGTCTCCAGGCTGCCCTTGCCCACAGCCACCCCCGCCGACTCACCCTTGCTATCCGTCACCGCCGCCAGCGCCGCCGGGTAACCGGCATCCACCAGCCCCTGGGCCCGGGACTTCAGACTCTCAGCCTCCCCCTTCGACGGCGCCGCCGACGCCGCCCCACCAGCAGCCCCCAACGCAATCGCCGCCACCAAAGGCACCGCCAACACCCGACACACCACCGACCTACGACGACGCCCGGGAGGGGCGCCTGCGACGCCCGCTGCTTCAGGGTACTCAGTGGTAACTGCTTCGGAACGGACAGGACTGTACTTCTCTGCTTTACCCATGCCTCCAGTGTCATGAGCCCGTTCACCGACCGCCCCCGCCTACAGCACAGTCCTTACTGTCCGTTAGGACAGTTGTTGTCGTTCAGAGCAGTGCTCGTCTAGAGGGGGCAGTTGGCCCGGGACCGCTGGTTGGCGGTTCCGGGCCGACTGTGTGGTGTGTGCTCGGTGGTGTCCTACTCTCCCGCACCCTGGCGGGTGCAGTACCATCGGCGCTGTCAGGCTTAGCTTCCGGGTTCGGGATGGGTGCCGGGCGTTTCCCTGTCGCTGTGACCACCGAGACGATTGTATGGGCAGTGCGAGAATCACTCGATACTGATTCGGTGTGTGGCTGCCGTCCACGCGCGCGTCGT
>NZ_JH470399.1:0-880 GCF_000239715.1 Actinomyces sp. oral taxon 849 str. F0330
GCCGCCCTGTGAGCCAGCCGCCCCGGCCACGCCGGCGGCCTCGGGGGCGGAGGCCGCCCGGTAGGGCGAGTCGACCTGCGGGGCCTGGCCGGACCAGGCGCTCGAGTCGTAGGAGGAGTCGAACGGCGACTGTTCGAAGGGCGCCTGCTCGACCGGCGCCTGAGCGCCGAAGGGCTGGCCCGAGGGGGCGGGACCTGCGGTGGCGGGCGAGCCGCCGGAGATGCTGCTGGCGTAGTCGGCGGCCAGGGAGGCGTCGGCCGCGGAGGACTCGTCACGGGTGGCGTCGTAGACGAGCTCCGGTCCGGCATCGCCGGCGTCCTGCTCCACCGGGGGCTCCACGTAGGGGCCGGTGGGCTTGTCCGGCAGGGAGTCGGAGTCGAGCCAGTCGAAGGCCAGCCACCGCAGGCCGCCGCGGTCGGGGGCGTTCTCGGCGAGCTCGGACACCGAGCGCCCGGCCAGCTCGGCGAAGGGGTCGGCCTGGCTCCACGGCACGAGGACGAAGGCGCGCTCGGCGGCACGCGGGTGCGGCAGGGACAGTGCCGGGTCGGCGGAGGCGATGCCCTCGACCTCGATGAGGTCGACATCGAGCGTGCGCACGCCCCACGGCTCGGTGCGCACCCGCCCGGCGGCGTCCTCCAGAGAGTGGCAGACCTCGAGCAGCTCACGCGGGGAGAGGGTCGTCATGGCCACGACCACCGTGTTGAGGTAGTCGGGCTGGGGCTCGGCCCCCTCGGCGACGACGGCGACCGTGCGGGCCAGTGGCGCCACCTGCGTGACCTCGATGCCCTCGGCGCTCTTGAGGCTCTGGACGGCCGTGCGCAGGGACTCCACGACGCTGCCGACGTTGGCTCCCAGGCCGAAGACGACGCCGACGGGGCGG
>NZ_JH470400.1:0-876 GCF_000239715.1 Actinomyces sp. oral taxon 849 str. F0330
GGGCGGGAGGTCAGCACGGCCGGACACGGCCGGGGCAGCCCCCTCCAGGCGGCTGACCTGGGCGAGGCGCTCGAGGTCGGCGGCGCTGCGGGGGCCGGCGTGTGAGATCCCTGCGGAGACGATGGTCTCGATGGCGGTTGCGACCGTTGAGAGGGCACCGCGCTGGCGGTCGCTGAGGGTGGTCGTCTCATCCGGCCACGGCCAAGGGCGGCCCGCTCGGGCGAAGAGCCGTATGACGGACTGGAGGCGCCAGGCCGCGTTGGCCGTCGGCGAGTGGCGCCCTGAGACGATCATGCCCCGTGGTCCCAGCCCAGCGATCACGACGACCTCGGGTGCGCCCGGCCAGGTGATGCTCAGGCGCCCGGGCGCACTGGTCACCTCGGTGCCGGTGGCGAGTCGGGCCGGGTCGAGGCCGGCCAGGGACGCCTGCACGCGCCGCCGGGCCTCTGCGCCCAGAGACTTCTCGACGCAGGCGGGATCCCAGGCGAGCACCTCCTCCAGGACCGGGTCGCTTCCGCTCTCATGGGCAGGCGCCTCGGGCGGCCGCGTCCCGGTGGGCCGCGCCTGAGACGGGGTGGGTCCCGTGGTCACCTCGGTGGCGCCGCTGTCCTCGGCGGTCCCACCGCGGTTGACGGCCTCTCGCATCCACAGGCAGGCGGCCAGGACGTGCAGGCAGATGCCGGCCACGGGGCAGGGACAGCGCGCGTCCTGGGGTCCGGCGGCCGTCAGGGTGACCGGGATCGGCGGCCGGCCGACCCGGATGGTGAGCGTCTCCGGCGCTGGATGCGGGGCGTGCGCCGTCGTCTGCGGGGCCTCTTTCGGACTCGACGCGTCCGGCCGCCAGCTCGGCGCGCCCGCGACGCAGCAGGCCCCGGT
>NZ_JH470401.1:0-872 GCF_000239715.1 Actinomyces sp. oral taxon 849 str. F0330
ACAGCTGATGTAAGGGACGGAGGTGTGGGGATCGTGGATGCTTCATCCGGGCCATGCTCCCCGCAGGGCGCGGGTGTGAGCAAGTCGTTTCGCCTCAGGCGGCACGTGTGCGCCTGTCGCTGGTTGCGAGCATTCGAACCACCGGCAGAATGTCACCCATGACAGATACGCTCACGATCACCGTCATCGAGCCCGAGGAGCTCGCCCCCGTGGGGCGCCTGGGGGAGTGGCTCTTCGCCGAGGGGGCCGCTCTGCGCATGGTGCGCCCCTGGCAGGGCGAGGCCATCCCCTGCCTGGACGAGGTCGGTGACGGCCTCGTGGTGCTGGGCGGTTCCATGAGCGCCCATGACGAGGCCGACCACCCCTGGCTGTCCGACTTGCGTGAGCTGCTGCGCGGCGTCGTCGCCGCCGACGTCCCCGCCATTGCCATCTGCCTGGGCGCCCAGGTGACCGCCGAGGCCCTGGGCGGCACCACGGCCGTGCCGGCGCTGGGCAACGACGAGGTCGGCGTCGTCGAGCTGACCATCACGCCCGCCGGCGAGAGCGACCCAGTTTTCGGGCAGGTGGCCGCCGAGGCCGTCCGCGCCGCCCACCGTGCCGGGATCTCCACCGCCGGCGGCACCCGCTTCCCCGTCATCGTCTCTCACCACGACGCCGTTACCCATCTGCCCGATGCCGCCACCCTTCTGGCCTCCTCCGACCGCTCCCCGGTCCACACCTGGCGGGCGGGCCGGCTCCTGGCCTTCCAGCACCACCCCGAGTCGGACCCGGCGCGCGTGGCCTACTGGCGCACCCGCGACGCCCTGAACGACCTGGCCGGCACCATGGACGCGGCCTCGCTCAAGGCCGCCCGCAACGCCCTGGAGGTGGCC
>NZ_JH470402.1:0-867 GCF_000239715.1 Actinomyces sp. oral taxon 849 str. F0330
GTGTGCCCTTGCCTATCCCCTGTTGCGTGTCTCAGGCCGCCCGGCGGGCGCCTCGGTGCGCAGCCGCAGGCGCGTCTGGGTGGCGGCGCGCGCCCGCTCGGCCGTCCACAGGGCTAGCGCGATGACACCGAGCTGGACCACGGACAGCACGGCGGCGCCCCGCAGGTCGAGGTACTGGGTGGTCAGCCGGTAGATCTCGGTCTCGATGGTGCCGATCCCCACCCCGCCGAGCACGAGCACCACCCCGTAGGCGGTGGCGCAGAACAGGAAGGTCAGGGAGGCGGCCGAGGCGATCGCGGGCGCCAGCGCGGGCAGGGTGACGGTGGCGAAGGCCCGCATCGGCGAAGCCCCCAGGGCCCGGGCGGCCTCCACGGCGCGAGGGTCGAGTCGCGACCACATGGTCCCCACGGTGCGCACCACGAGCCCGTAGTTGAAGAAGGCCAGCGCGGCCACGACCGCGCTCAGCGTCCCGTCCAGGCCCAGCACCTCCAGGGGCCCGCCGCGGGTGACCAGGGCGTGGAAGGCGACGCCGACGACGACGCTCGGCAGCACGAAGGGCACCGTCACCACTCCGCGCAGCAGGTCGCGGCCGGGGAAAGTGCGCCGGTAGAGCACGAGGGCCCCGGGGATGCCGAGGGCCACGCACACGGCCGTGCCGAGCGCGGCCTGGGTGAGGGTCTGCCCCAGGATCCGCCAGGTGCGCTCGCGGGCGAGGACGTCGCCGAAGCCGCTCAGGTCCAGGGCGCCGTCGGGCGCGAGGCCGCGGCCCATGAGGGTGGCCACGGGCCAGGCGAAGAAGAGCGTCAGGAAGGCCAGCGGGCCGACGACGGCCAGGCTCCAACCGACCCTCTCGCCCCAGCCCGGCCG
>NZ_JH470403.1:0-818 GCF_000239715.1 Actinomyces sp. oral taxon 849 str. F0330
GGAGCTGGCCCGTGCGCCTTCGGCCGCGGCCCGACGCAGTGCGTCGGCGACCTGCCCGGACTGGGTCAGTGCCAGGCGCGAGCCTCGCGTGCCCAGCCGAAGCCGCCGCGCGCTCGTTCCTGCGGTTGTCATGGCCATCTCCTCCCCGATACTCCTGGCCCTGTTCGCCCACGTGTTCGTACCTTAGGGGTACGAACTCGAGGCCCAATATACGAACGCGATGAGGACACCCGCCCCGGCGGGTCGTCTCATTCACCATGCGAGCTCACCAGCCGCGCGGCGGCGGCGCGGGCGTGCCCGACGACGGCCGCGATCCCCGTGCCCGCCACCCACGCCCCGGTGACCTCCAGTCCCGGAACCGGCGCGAGCTGCTCCTCCAGATGGGTTGTCCGCTCCCGGTGGGCGGGCGTCACCGGCGGCAGCGTCCCGTCCCAGCGCACCAGCATGTGGTCGACGACGTCGCCCGGCTCGATCCGCACCCCCGTCAGGACGGCCACATCAGCCAGCGCCACCGACAGATCCACCTCCGGGCGCGGCCGGCCAGGGCGGCCGTAGGACAGGCGCAGCGCGTGGACGTCCGGCCCGTGCAGCGCGCGCAGCTCGGCACCGATCCACGGCCACTTGGCACTCAGATGCGACAGGGCCTTGGCCCGGGCCGGGCAGGGCGCCTCATATGAGGCCGCATGCTCTGCCGGTGCGACGAGCAGACCCGAGCCCACCGGCTCCCCGTTCAACCCGGGAGCGCGCGCCACCAGCGTGAAGCGGGCGATCGGCGCCCCCACCGGCACACTCAGATCCGTCGCGCTCGCGGGCAGGGC
>NZ_JH470404.1:0-800 GCF_000239715.1 Actinomyces sp. oral taxon 849 str. F0330
GGAGGTCCCGGTGAGTCCGGTCCAGGCGCGCGCGGTCGCCGGCCCGACGACGGCCACCCGCATCGAGGAGGTCGCGGCGGCGAGCTGGCGCTGCTCAGACGATGCGGCTCGGGCCGGGGAAGCAGCGGCGTCGGGGTCTGCGTTGGAAGCGTCAGGAGCGTCGCGGTGTCCGGGGGCGCCGGCCGTCGGGCCGATTCCGACCTCGGCGAGCAGGTACGGCGTTAGCACCTCGACCGTGCGGGCCGAGGTGAGCACCAGCCAGGCGGCCTCGCCCGCCACAATCTGCCGCGCGGTCACCTCCAAAACCGCAGTTTCACCGGGAACGGTCCGCGTCACAGCCACGCGCAGCACCTGGGACCCCGCCCGCTCCAGCGCCGAGGCGATCCGGTCGCGCTCGCGCAGCCGCGGCAGCAGCACGACCCGGCCTGCCAACGGAGTGCCGGCAACCTTGTGGGACTGTCCCGGCGGGCGTCCATCCGGCCGGCTGCCTGAGGCTGACTCGGCCATGGCCTCAGTCCCGTCGGGGCTTGTCGGCGTGCAGGTCGACGATGTCAGCGGCACCGTCCTCCAACAGGACCTCCGCCACTCGGACGCCCAGCGCCTGCGCCGCACGAACCGCCGCCGCTGAATCTCCCGGCGTAACCGGTCCCCCAGCGGCCTCGGGCAGCTCGGTACTCAGCTCGCAGCCGACCTCCCGGCCACCATCGAGCGAGGTGACCACCGCCCGAAGCACGAGCACCCCCAGCTCCCGCTCGCCGCCGCGCAGGCGCGCCCAGGCTCCAACCGGCGCCGCGCAGCCC
>NZ_JH470405.1:0-792 GCF_000239715.1 Actinomyces sp. oral taxon 849 str. F0330
CAAGGCGCACTGAGCGGCGCATCATCGCCTTGAGGCTCAACCGCCGGTGGGGACCCCACCGCATCGCCTACCACCTGGGCCTGGCACGCTCCACTGTGGGGCGCATCCTGGCCCGGTACAACATGCCCCGCCTGACCGAGGTGGATCAGGCCACCGGGCTGGCGGTGCGCCGCCCGCCGCCGGTGCGCTATGAGAAGACCAGTCCCGGGGAGCTGGTCCATCTCGACATCAACAAGCTCGGCCGCATCCCCGACGGCGGGGGCTGGCGCGCTCACGGACGGGGCTCAGCTCCCGCCCTGGCCGCGGACCGCGCCAAGACCCGCACCCGCCGTCGGGGCAGCCCGGTCGGAGGCTATCGGTACATCCACCACGCGATAGATGACTACTCGCGCCTGGTCTACTCCGAGATCCTCGATGATGAGCGCAAGGACACCGCTGCCGGGTTCTTTCAGCGCGCCAACGCGTTCTTTAAGGACCTGGGCATCACCGTCCAGGCCGTCATGACCGATAACGGGGCCTGCTACCGCTCACGGGCCTTTAACCAGGTCCTGTCCGCAGCCGGCATCAAGCACCGCTACACCCGCCCCTACCGGCCCCAGACCAACGGCAAGGTCGAGCGCTTTAACCGCACTCTGGCCCACGAGTGGGCCTACGCCCACACCTACACCAGCCAGACCCAGCGCGAAGCCGCCTACCAGACCTGGCTCCACCACTACAACCACCACCGACCCCACACCGCCCTGGACGGCCAAACCCCCGCCAACCGCGTTCACAACCTCACAGGGAAGTACA
>NZ_JH470406.1:0-783 GCF_000239715.1 Actinomyces sp. oral taxon 849 str. F0330
CGGGAATGAGGCGCCCGTGAGATCGGGAGCCCCGGAGACCGGGGGCGCAGCCGGAATCGCGGCGGGAGGCTCGTAGGCGGGGGCGGCGGGCGAGGAGGCGGCCATGGGCGAGGCCGAGGAGGACGGCGTCCCGTAGGACTGGGCGGAGGCGGCGACCGGTTCCTCGCCCTGGGCGGCCCAGGCGGCCTGACTGGTGGCGGGAGACCCGCCATGGCCCGCGGCGGCATCGGCCACCCTGTGGATGGTCACCGAGACGTCCTCGAAGGCGACGTCGAGGGGCGCCTCGGGCTTGTGCACGGTGACCTCGGCGGCCACGACGCGGGGGAAGGACAGGACCCGCTCGGCGATCCTGTCGGCCAGGGACTCGATGAGGTTGACCGGCTCCCCCTCGATGATGCTCACGATGCCGTTGGCCACTCGGGAGTAGTCGACGGCGTCGGTCACCGAGTCGGTGACGGCGGCGACGGCGGTACCGCGCTGCCCCAGGTCGAGGACGACGTCGACCGTGAAGAGTTGGCCCTCCTCTCGTTCGAAGGGCAGGACGCCGTGGTGGCCGCGGGCGGACAGGCCGATGAGGCTGATCCGGTCGGTGGTCGCGGAGACGGTGGTGCTCACTGGTGTTCCTTCCAGAGGGAGGCGGTGCGGACGGCGGCCCGGTTGACCGGGACCTCGTGGACTCTGACGGCCCAGGCGCCTGCGGCGGCGGCCAGGGCGGTGGTGGCGGCGGTGACGGCGTCGCGCTGGACGGGGGCTGCCCCTCCCTCGGCGGCCGGGCCGAGGAAG
>NZ_JH470407.1:0-744 GCF_000239715.1 Actinomyces sp. oral taxon 849 str. F0330
CGCCCGCCGCGGCGCCGGGCAGCCGGCGAACCGACCGGAGGCGCGGTCATGAGCGTGTGGGATGACATCGTCGGCCAGGAGAACGCGGTGGCCGCCTTCAACGCCGCGGCCCTGGCGGCCCGGGAGACGGCCGGGCAGCGTGAGGCGAGTACCCCCGGAACCGCCTCCGCACCCCCAGACAACGCGGGGAGCGGGGGAGCGGACCGCCCGGCGGGGCTCGCGATGAGCCACGCCTGGCTCGTGACCGGCCCACCCGGATCGGGCCGCTCGAATGCTGCCCGCGCCTTCGCAGCCGCCCTGCAGTGCACCGGTCCCGTGCCCGGCTGCGGACAGTGCAAGCCCTGCCGCGACGTCATGGCCGGCTCCCACCCCGATGTCGTGCGCCTGACCACCGAGAAGCTCATCATCACGATGGACGAGGTCAAGACCCTCATCGGTGAGGCCCAGCGCCGCCCCTGGACCGGTCGCTGGCGCGTCATCCTCGTCGAGGACGCCGATCGCATGGCCGAGCGCACCACCAACGTCCTGCTCAAATCCATCGAGGAGCCGCCGCCCCAGACCGTCTGGCTGCTGTGCACCCCCAGCGCCGACGACGTCCTGCCCACCATCCGCTCGCGCTGCCGCCTGGTGACGCTGCGGATTCCGCCGGCCGACGCCGTCGCCGAGCTCCTCGTGCGCCGCGATGACGCGGACCCCGAGCTGGCCGCTCGAGCGGCTCGGGCCAGCCAGTCGCACATCGGGCTC
>NZ_JH470408.1:0-722 GCF_000239715.1 Actinomyces sp. oral taxon 849 str. F0330
TGAGCGTGGAGGCCAGGTGGTGCTGGATATCCCGCACCGTCATTCCACCGGCGCATCAGGCCTGGTGATTCACACGCATCGAGGCCGTCCAGACGGCGCTGGCCCTTGGCGCTACCCGGGCGCGGGGTGAAGGTCCCGGCCCGGTCCCGGGGCACCCCGATCTCGAAGGGCCCCATCCTGACGAGTCCACCGTCTTGGACGTGGTTCCGTTTCTGGCGTTACCACGAGCCTGGGAGGTTGGCTCGCCCCTGTCGTAACCCAGGTGCTCGCTCAAGCCAAGCGGCCAGGCCCCTCTCCAAGGCCTCCCTTGGTGCAGTGCCGGCAGCAGACCATCAGTCCCGGTCATGCTCACCTGCCCGGCACCAGCTCTGCTCAAACAAGCCATCCAGAGCCCCAGCCGAGCGCAGCTGGCCGACCACATCCCGACCACCAGCAGAAGCCCTGTTGTCATCATCAGTAGCAGTCATCAGTGTCAGTCCTTCCACAAGGGCTTACACAAACCATTGAACAGGCTCTGTCGATGCGCCGCATCGCCGACCTGACACCGGGCAGCGCCAAGACCGACGCCAAGGACGCTGCCGTCATCGCCGGCGCGGCCAGGACCATGCCCCACACCCTGAGAGCCATCAACGCCTCGGACGAGGACGCGGCCGCCTTGTCGATGCTCACGGGATTCGACCTGGACCTGGCCCGCCAGGTCAACCAGAGCGCTAACCGGATCC
>NZ_JH470409.1:0-708 GCF_000239715.1 Actinomyces sp. oral taxon 849 str. F0330
CGGCATCGTCCTTGGCCGATCCCGCGCTGGCCGATGGCCTGTGCCGGGCGGGCTGGGAGGTGGAGCAGGTGGCCGCCTACACGACCACCACCGCCGACGCGTCCGACCTTCCGCCGGGTCTGGCCCGCACCTGGGCCACCGGCGGCGTAGATGCTGTCGTGCTCACCGCCCCGTCCACGACGCGCGCCGTCCTGGAGCTGCTCGGCTCCCCTCCGCCCGACACCCGGCTCGTGGCCATCGGTGCCACCACCGCGGCCGCCGCCCGCGAGCTGGGCCTGCCGGTCGCCGCCATCGCCTCCTCCCCCACGCCTGAGGGACTCCTCCAGGCCGTCATCAGCGCCGTTCAAACCTCCACATCACCAGCAAGCCTCACGCATTCCCCGTCATTCCAACGATTCTCCGGAAACTCCGCGGAGAGACTGCCAACCACCAGGAGCACCTCATGACCGATGCCCTTCGACCGGCCGACGACTTCCTGTCGAGCCGCTCCGTACCCGCCCCGCAGGCCCCCGCGGTCCGCCCCCGTCGCCTGCGCACCACCCCGGCGATGCGACGCCTGGCGCGCGAGCACGTCGTGGACCCGGCCGCCCTCATCCTGCCGGTGTTCGTGCGCGAGGGCATCGACTCCCCCGCCCCGTGGAGGCGATGCCCGGCGTCGTCCAGCACACGCTGGACTCGCTGCGCCGCGAGGCCGCCGCCTGCCGCCGA
>NZ_JH470410.1:0-701 GCF_000239715.1 Actinomyces sp. oral taxon 849 str. F0330
TGTGGTGGTTGGGTTGGTCGCCGGTGATGTGGCCGTCGCGTAGGCGGATGATGCGGTTGGTGGTGGCTGCGGCGTGTTGGTCGTGGGTGACCATGACGACGGTCTGGCCGAGTTGTTCGCACATGTGGGCGAGGGTCTGAAGTAGGTTGGCGGCTGAGGTGGTGTCGAGGGCTCCGGTGGGTTCGTCGGCGAAGATGACCTCGGGGCGGCCTATGAGGGCGCGGGCGACGGCGACGCGTTGCTGTTGGCCGCCGGAGAGCTCGTTGGGGCGGTGGGTGAGGCGGTCGCCGATGCCGAGGATGGAGATGACGGCGTCGTACCAGTCCTGTGGGGGTTTGCGGTGGGCCAGGCGCTGGGGTAGGAGGATGTTCTCCTCGGCGGTGAGGGTGGGTAGGAGGTTGAAGGACTGGAAGATGAAGCCGAGCTGGTCGCGGCGTACGGCGGTGAGTTGTTTGTCCGTCATGCCGGACAGGTCCTGGCCGGCGATGAGGACGCTTCCGGAGGTGGGGGTGTCCAGGCCGGCCATGCAGTGCAGGAGGGTGGATTTGCCCGAGCCGGAGGGGCCCATGATGGCGACGAACTCGCCGCGGCCCACAGCCAGGCTCGCTGAGTCCAGGGCGATGACCTGGGCGTTGCCCTCGCCGTAGACTTTGGTCAGACCACGAGCCTCAACAACTGTGGCGGACAGCAGAGCGGGTACC
>NZ_JH470411.1:0-700 GCF_000239715.1 Actinomyces sp. oral taxon 849 str. F0330
TGGCAAGGCGCACTGAGCGGCGCATCATCGCCTTGAGGCTCAACCGCGGTGGGGACCCCACCGCATCGCCTACCACCTGGGCCTGGCACGCTCCACTGTGGGGCGCATCCTGGCCCGGTACAACATGCCCCGCCTGACCGAGGTGGATCAGGCCACCGGGCTGGCGGTGCGCCGCCCGCCGCCGGTGCGCTATGAGAAGACCAGTCCCGGGGAGCTGGTCCATCTCGACATCAACAAGCTCGGCCGCATCCCCGACGGCGGGGGCTGGCGCGCTCACGGACGGGGCTCAGCGCCCGCTCTGGCCGCGGACCGCGCCAAGACCCGCACCCGCTGTCGGGGCAGCCCGGTCGGAGGCTATCGGTACATCCACCACGCGATAGATGACTACTCGCGCCTGGTCTACTCCGAGATCCTCGATGATGAGCGCAAGGAGACCGCTGCCGGGTTCTTTCAGCGCGCCAACGCGTTCTTTAAGGACCTGGGCATCACCGTCCAGGCCGTCATGACCGATAACGGGGCCTGCTACCGCTCACGGGCCTTTAACCAGGTCCTGTCCGCAGCCGGCGTCAAGCACCCTTCAGACGGTGACGACCTGGGAGCGGGCCTGGGAGCGATTCACCCCTCTTCCTGGACTCACCGGCCGATGCTCAGGCGTGTCATCTCTCCCCCACTTCGCGGGAGGTACCCCCTCCACCAACAG
>NZ_JH470412.1:0-690 GCF_000239715.1 Actinomyces sp. oral taxon 849 str. F0330
GCCGTGCGCCGCCTCGTGGTGCCGCTGCGACTGGCCCGCGCCTGGGACGGCGCCGCGCCGCTGGTCGACCCTGAACGCATCAGCGAGACGATGAACGACCTGCTGCGCGCCACCGCGGGCGTGGGCGCGGTGTCCATCACGGGCGACAACGTCGACCACCTGCCCAAGGTCCGCCCCGCCCAAGCTGGAGCCATCGACGCCCTGGGGCGCCCCGCCACCCAGCCTTTCGGCACCATCCACGGCTCCTTCACCCTGGCCGGCACCCTGGGCCACGACCACGCCTCGGTGACTGCCGACGCGCTGCCGGTGGATCTCTCGGCCGCCCCGTTCGTCCCCGACGCCCTGCTCGGTCCCTGCTGGCCGGTGGTCTACGCGGCTCTGGGCAGCGTCGTCGAGGACGGTATGCCGCTCATCGAGGGTCTCCTTGGCGCGGTTCACCTGGACCACACCATCGACCTGCACCTCACCCTCCACCAGCTCCAGAAGGCCGCGGCCACCGCCAGCCCCACGATCAACGTCACCGGCTGGGTCGCGGCCCTGGAGGAGTCCAGCGCCGGCCGCGTCGTCGACGTGCGCCTGGAGCTGACCGACGCAGGCGACGGCACCCTCGTGGCGCTCATGCGCGAGCGCTTCGCGATCCGCGGCCGGGCCTCCGGCAACGCGGTGCCCAGCGCGCCCGAGCTGGCCGGC
>NZ_JH470413.1:0-621 GCF_000239715.1 Actinomyces sp. oral taxon 849 str. F0330
CTGCTGGTTGGTTTAGGTGAGGGCTGCCAGTAGTGGGGCGTAGTGCTGGGTGGTGGCTTGGCGGTAGGCCTGGGCGTCCCCGTCGCGGGCGGCTTGGAGCATGGCTCGGTGGGCCTTGGCGGCGCTGAGCATGTCCTCGGGTCTGGGGGCGCCTAGGAGGGGGACGGTCAGGGTGTGGACTGCCCAGAACGCTTCGGTCAGGTGCAGGAAGAGGTGGTTGTCCAGGGGTTCGAGCATCCGCATGTGAAAGCGGCGGTCCTGTTCGGTGAAGAGTTCGCCCTTTTGGGCGTGGGTATCCATCTGCGCCACGATTTGGTCGAGTTCGGTGTCTTGGCGGTTCTTCCAGGCTTGGGTGACGGGTTCGGCTAGTGCGTTGTCGAGGGTGATGCGGACTTCGACGATGTCGCGCAGTCCGCGGTGGTCGTCTCCGGGGTTGAGCAGGCCTCTGAAGACGAGGGACTCGACCATGGGGCGCATGGAGACCCTGCCGACGAACATGCCGTGTCCGTGGCGGACTTCGACGATGTCGAGGGCGACCAGGGTGCGTACGGCCTCGCGCACGGAGGAGCGGGACACGCCCAGATCGGTGCACAGCTGCGACTCGGTCGGCAAAGCATCCCC
>NZ_JH470414.1:0-587 GCF_000239715.1 Actinomyces sp. oral taxon 849 str. F0330
CGGCCGCGGTCAGGGCCCGGCTCGCCGCCGGCTCGCGCAGGACGCGCACCAGTTGGGTGGGGACCAGGGAGACGTAGAGGCGGGTCGCAGCAGAACCGGCAGCGGGGTCGGCAGTCGGAGCGGCGGAGTGCCGGGTCGAGCGCAGGGCCTCCGCGAGCGCCGCCGGGCTGAATCCTATGCTCGTGTCCACTATGACGGGAGCGGTTGCGGCCATGAGGGAGCGGATGAGGATCTGCAGGCCGGCGACATGGTGGGCTGGCAGTGGCAGGAGCCAGGTTCCCGGGCCGCCCAGGCGATCGTGGGTGGCGCGGGCGGAGGCCACTAAGGCGGCGGCGCTGACGGCGATGAGCTGTCCGGTGCCGGTGGTGGAGCCGGAGGTGCGCAGGACGAGGTCGGTGCGCGGGGGACTCGGGTGATGCGGCGCACCAGGTCGGCCCGGGCGCGGTCCACATCCTCGCCCGGGCCGATGGGCACGAGCAGTGGGAGGGGCGGTGCGGTTCTCCCCCCTTCTTCGTCCCCGCCTCGTTCCGCGGTGCCGGCGGCCGGCCGGCCGTCTTGGGCCGTCAGCAGGCCTCGCCGGGCGAGGC
>NZ_JH470415.1:0-583 GCF_000239715.1 Actinomyces sp. oral taxon 849 str. F0330
GCGTCCGGTTCCCGGCAGGCCAGCGGCGGGCGCGGACGGCGCGCGGCCAGGCCGTCGGAGGTCGGCTCGCCCGGGAGGCTTCCCGATCCTGATGAGAAGCCGTTGACGAGCTCGCGCAGCGTTTCGAAGTCAGTGCGCACGGCTGCCTCCCAGGTCGACGACGATGCAGGCCGGCTCGCGGGCCGGGTCGGTGCCCAGCGCCCGGGCGATCCGCTGCTCGTCCCAACGGGCCCGAGCCCGCAGGGGCACTCCCAGGGCGTCGGCGACGAGCCGGATCACCTCGAAGGAGCAGCCACAGTCCTGGACCGCGATTCGCAGGGCAAAGGAGAAGTACTTGCGGGCCACCTTGTCCACGTTGCCGGTCAGGACGATTCTCGCGCCGACGCCGTCGGGAACGACGTCCGTCTCCGAGGCCGAGGGGGCGGGCCCGATGAGGGCCAGGGCGTGGTCGCGCTCGATGTAGACGTAGGTTCCCGGAGCTAGTTGCTCCCCACCGACTTCACCCGCCTCTCCGCTCGCGGGGACGAGGACGTAGGCGGTCACCGAGCCGATATTGCCGCCGGCGGCCGTCCAGCGGCGCAGC
>NZ_JH470416.1:0-554 GCF_000239715.1 Actinomyces sp. oral taxon 849 str. F0330
GGCCTCGGACAGGGCCTGCCCTGTAGCGGATGGACCTGTACTGCACGCCGCGGTCGCAAGTGGTGCACCAGGCCCGTCAGGTTGGCCCCGGTTCGCTTTCGTTGCCAGACGGCGATCTTGAGGGCGTCTAGGGCCAGGTCGGTGCACACTGGCCGGTAGGTGGTCTGCCAGCCGATGATTCTCCAGGAGTACACGTCGGTGACGAAAGCCGCATAGACCTACCCGGAGAGGGTGCGTACATAGGAGGGGCACCTCCCGCTTGCGGGGGAATGTCGGCGACCCATAGCTCTTTTGGCCTGAACGCGCTGAAATGCCTTTTGACGAGGTCGGCCGGGCACTGCTCTCGCGGTGCGCTGCGCGTGGTGCGCGGGGACTTGGCGCGGCGGACGCCGCGCAGGCCCAGGTCGCCCATGAGGCGTTCGACGGTGCAGCGGGCCACGTGACCGGCACCGTGACGCTCGGCGATCTCAGGTCGGTCCCGCATCACGTGCATCTTGCGGGGCCCCCACGCACCGACGTAGCTGTTCGTTCATGGACGTCGTCTGATCTCGGTC
>NZ_JH470417.1:0-551 GCF_000239715.1 Actinomyces sp. oral taxon 849 str. F0330
ACAGGGCCTGCCCGTAGCGAATAGACCTGTACTGCACCCCACGGTCGCAAGTGATGCACCAGGCCCGTCAGGTTGGCCCCGGTTCGCTTTCGTTGCCAGACGGCGATCTTGAGGGCGTCTAGGGCCAGGTCGGTGCACACTGGCCGGTAGGTGGTCTGCCAGCCGATGATCCTCCGGGAGTACACGTCAGTGACGAAAGCCACATAGACCTACCCGGAGAGGGTGCGTACATAGGAGGGGCACCTCCCGCTTGCGGGGGAATGTCGGCGACCCATAGCTCTTTTGGCCTGAACGCGCTGAAATGCCTTTTGACGAGGTCGGCCGGGCACTGCTCTCGCGGCGCGCTGCGCGTGGTGCGCGGGGACTTGGCGCGGCGGACGCCGCGCAGACCCAGGTCGCCCATGAGGCGTTCGACGGTGCAGCGGGCCACGTGACCGGCACCGTGACGCTCGGCGATCTCGGATCGGCCCCGCATCACGTGCATCTTGCGGGCCCCCAGCACCGAGTAGCTGGTTCTTGTGGACCCTGGATATCTCCGCCTTGAGGGCCTC
>NZ_JH470418.1:0-545 GCF_000239715.1 Actinomyces sp. oral taxon 849 str. F0330
CTGGCCAGGCGCACGGGCGGCAGCAGGACGGGTGCGTTGACGGTGCGCACGCGCGGGCCCGAGGGGGCCTCGGGGACGGTCAGGCCGGCGGCGGCCAGGGCGTTGCGGGCCGCGTGCTCGGCCGCGATGCGCTCGACGTGCGGGATCTGGGCGGTGAGGTCCGCAGCTTCCGGTGAGGCGCCGTCGGCCAGGTGGATGCTGCCGTCGTCCTCGCCATCCTGGGGAACCGTCTCGTTCCAGGTGGCCACCCCGATGGCCAGGTAGACCGGTGCGACGCCGAACTGACGGGCGAGGATGTCGGTGCGGGCGGAGACCTCCCGCAGAGACTGGCGGGCCTCACCCAGGGCGTTGCGCTCGCGCACGATGCTGGACAGGTGAGTGGGTCGGCCGGCGTAGAGCTGGGCCAGGCCCGAGGGGTGCGCGGCGGTGAGGTCGACGACGCCGTCGAGCAGGGTGATGTCATCCAGGCTCGCCACGCCGCCCAGATCTACGAGCTGGCTGCGCCAGTCGGACAGAGCCATATCGATGCGCTCGCGTCGTTCGAC
>NZ_JH470419.1:0-533 GCF_000239715.1 Actinomyces sp. oral taxon 849 str. F0330
CAGCCCGGCGAGCGCCCCCCAGGCGGCGGCGAGCTGGCGGGCCGCCATGGACTCGCGGGTCGCTAGGTGAGTGGAGGCGACCGACAGCCGCCGGATTGGTCCACCGGCGTCCTCCGGAAGCTCGAGGGTGGCGGCCACCATGACGCGGTTGGAGGCGGTGGACACGTGGTAGGAGCGCGGGTCCCAGGCCCGCCCGCCGCGCTTCTCGACGCTGGAGGCCCCGCGTCCCAGACGCTTGATGTGCCAGCCGGCAACCGGGAAGCGGGAGATGAGGGCATTGCCGTAGCCGATCGGTCCGGCCCCGACGGCGGCGCGCAGGATCCCCAGGACGTCGTGGGTCGGTGAGCTGAGCGCGCTGCGAAGGGGCCGGCGGCGCAGGCCGACCACCGGTCCGGCGTAGCTGGCGGCGAAGCGGCAGGTGGGCATGCCTAGCTCCTCGGCCAGGAAGGCAGCCTGGGCCAAGCGCCCGGAGCGGGCCTGCCCCAGGTCCACCTCCTGGAGGGCGACGGATGTCGGGCGCCAGCTCGGCGATC
>NZ_JH470420.1:0-522 GCF_000239715.1 Actinomyces sp. oral taxon 849 str. F0330
GAGCGCCCACCGGAGGCCGACCGGCCCGCCTGCCCCGAGTGCAGGGGGTGGCCTGTCTGCTTGGTGCTGGGGGGACGGCCGCCTCGATTCTTGCCCTGTGGGGACCTGGCCGATCCGGCACCGGATCCGCTTCCACCAGCTGCCTGCCGATGGGGCCGGGACTGGGCCCCCCGAGGACGAACGGCCCGCTGAGGAGCCCGCACCGCGACGAGTCGAGCCCCGTCGTCCTGCGCTTTCCCCACTACTGCGTCCGCGTCCTTTGGCCATGGCCAAGACTCTACCGGCGGGGTGCTTCGAGGCCGTGAACGCCCCGCCCGGGCGGTGCGCGGATACATACTTCTCCGCCCGCGCCCGCACGCTCCCGGTCCGCGGCTACGGGAGCCGGTAGGTGGCGCCGTCGTCGTCGGTGGCGATGAGCCCGTCGGCCAGGAGGGAGGCCAGCGCACGCGCGGGCTGGTCGGGGTCGGAGACGAGACCGTTGGCAGTGCGCGAGCCCGCCGGGCGGCGCAGGCCATCAGCTCA
>NZ_JH470421.1:0-513 GCF_000239715.1 Actinomyces sp. oral taxon 849 str. F0330
CCAGGCCATCGCCTCGGGCACTGCCGACGCCGTCGACGCCGCCATCGCCATCGACCTGGCCGACGCGGCTGGTGACGGCAGCGGCTGGGCCGACTCCGCCTCGTCGGCCGGATCTCCCGCCTCCCCGCGCTCGACCAGCGGCGACGGACAGGGACCCGGTGAGACAGCGAGCGCCCCGGAGGACGTTCCTGAGAGCGCTCCGGAGACCGACCAGCGCATCACCGCGGACGACAGCGCCGATGACGCTGCGGATGGCGCGGCCGACGGCGCCGCGGATGAAGCCGGGGGCGACTCGTTCGACGAGAACGCGGCACTGGACGGCGGCGCTGGCGACCCTGGCGACGACTCCGAGAAGTCCGAGAAGCAAGGGGAACAGGGGGAACACGGCGAGCCCGCCGAAACGGGCGCCCCGGCCTCGCCCGCCGGCAAGAGTCCCGACGCCGTCGGCTCCGCTGCCGACAGCCCCGCAGCGGCTGCCGCCGGTCAGCAGAGCAGGGCCGGGGCGGGCGTCGT
>NZ_JH470422.1:0-508 GCF_000239715.1 Actinomyces sp. oral taxon 849 str. F0330
CTTCGGAACGACAGGACTGTACTTCTCTGTCCTTTACCCATGCCTCCAGTGTCATGACGCCCGTTCACCGACCGCCCCCGCCTACAGCACAGTCCTTACTGTCCGTTAGGACAGTTGTTGTCGTTCAGAGCAGTGCTCGTCTAGAGGGGGCAGTTGGCCCGGGACCGCTGGTTGGCGGTTCCGGGCCGACTGTGTGGTGTGTGCTCGGTGGTGTCCTACTCTCCCGCACCCTGGCGGGTGCAGTACCATCGGCGCTGTCAGGCTTAGCTTCCGGGTTCGGGATGGGTGCCGGGCGTTTCCCTGTCGCTGTGACCACCGAGACGATTGTATGGGCAGTGCGAGAATCACTCGATACTGATTCGGTTGTGTGGCTGCCGTCCCACGCGCGCGTCGTGTCGTATACGCGTCGCGTTGCGTGTTGGTTGGGTTGGTTGTGGACCGTATAGTGGACGCTCGCGTTTGTTCCTGCCCCCCCTCACTCTCTTACTGTGCCGCTTGCGCGGTGGTT
>NZ_JH470423.1:0-501 GCF_000239715.1 Actinomyces sp. oral taxon 849 str. F0330
GCCGCTTCTCGAGGGGCCCGCCAACAACTCACCCAACAAGCCCAACAGAGCATGCCGAAGCTTATTCACATCCCCTTCTCCCCCCATGAGGAGGTCCCCCCTGACCCGAAGCAGGAGGCAAGCCTGAACCGTAAGGTGGAGGAGAAGGCGCCCAAGTTGTTCAGGCGTGAGGAGCGCGGGCTCAATCGTCTGCTGAGTCTGAGTTATCCGTGGGATCGGGAGCCCGATGCGGGTGAGGTGCGGATGTTCCATGAGTTGGAGGGGGCGCTGCGTCGGGCGAGTTTCCGTGAGCGGGACAAGGCCAAGGTGGCCTTCGATCGTCCTCCGGGTCGGATGTCGGGGCGGGATATGGTCCAGCGCCGGGCTCAGATCCAGATGGGGCAGCTTCCCACGGCCAGGCCGTGGCGCAGGCAGGTTTACGCCCATACCCCCTCGCCGACCATCCACACCCTCATCATCACCGAGAGCCGCCGAAGTATGAACTGGGTTCGCAGACCCATC